>CAZWDH010000077.1:0-24275 GCA_964632865.1 uncultured Nitrospiraceae bacterium | reverse complement strand
ATCAGGCCTGCTGCCGGCGACCCTGTCGCATCGACTCGTAATAGCAACCGGGGTGTTCGCTGCAATCCTGCCCGACCTCGATATGATCTACTTCTACACCATCGACGCGCGCCAACACCTGCACCACAGCTATTGGACGCACATCCCGCTGTTTTGGATAGCCATGTGCCTTGGCGCCGTTGCAGTGCTATATGCAGTCCGGCGGGAGAAGTATTTGCCCTTGGCGATCCTTGCCGCCGCAAACCTTCTCGTGCACTGCTTCCTGGATACGGTTGTTGCCGGCATCCTTTGGCATAAACCGTTCGTCCACAAATACACGGTGTTCGTTGAAGTACCGAATGTCTATCCCTACACGTTTCTGAACTTCGTGTTGCACTGGACCTTCGCATTCGAAGTGCTGATCTGGATCGTGGCGCTCGGGCTGTCCCTCGGCGGCAGCCGCGGATTCTTGCGGCGACGCCCGCCGACGGCCAGCGCCCCTGAAACGGGTTGATTCACACCTTCCGCGCGGTGATGAAATCGAAATGGTCGACGAACTCCAGCACGTCCTCGTCCGTATACCGGGCTTCCATTTCGCGCAGACCAGCCGCCAATTCCTCCCGCGAGAATGACGACAGAAGTGTCATGTACTGGGACTCGACCATGGCGAAGTACTTAACCTTCGGGATGGCGTGCGGGTATTCGAGAACGTCGTGCTCCACGGTGAAACCGGCGTCCCGCAAAAGTTCCTGCAATTCGTCCGGGCAGGAGTGCCAGTGCAAAGCCCGCTCCAGCGCCGCGTCGAATAGGGGATACTGGATCGTCGGCGGTACGTGCACCAAGAGGAAGGCGCCGCCCTCCGGAAGACTCGCGTAAATGTTCGCGAAGAGCCGCGCCTTGTCGTCCACGTGATGCACCGCCTCTTTCATGAACGCCTTCGTATAACCGTTGTGGTTTGCCGAGTATGCAAGCGCGTCCATGCAGATGGGCGTCAACCCGCAACCTTCCGGGATCGCAGCGAGCATTTCGGCGAAGGGGTCCACCGCTTGCACGGGTCGCGTCAATGAAACCTGCTTCAGGATGTCGACGGAGTACATGCCCGTGCCGCAGGCGAGGTCCAACAGCACATCGTCCGGCTGGAGTTCGAGTTTCTCGACCATCTTGGACGTCAATGCGCGTACGAATTCTGGCGAATAGTACAGGAAATCATCGTACTTGTCCGCGATCCGCGTGTAATGTTCACGCAACAGTTCACTCATCTAAATCTCCCTCCCTGGCTGCCTGCTCTATGCGTCAAGAACCGCCTTCAAGAATTCTCGAGTCCGCTCTTCGGATGGTTCCGTGAAGATGTGATCGGGCGTGCCTTCTTCCACGATGTTTCCGTGGTCGATGAAGACCACGCGATCGGAGATCTCCTGCGCAAACCGCATCTCGTGGGTAACGAGGATCATGGTGGTGTCGTCTTGATGGGCCAGGTCGCGAAGCACCGTCAACACTTCGCCAACCAACTCCGGGTCGAGGGCCGAGGTGACCTCGTCGAACAGCATCACCGCCGGTTGCAGGGCCAGCGCGCGTGCAATGGCGACGCGCTGCTTCTGGCCCCCGGACAATTGCCCCGGGTAGACGTCGACCTTGTCGGCGAGGCCCACCTTATCCAGGAGTTGCCGGGCGCGCTCTTCCGCCTC
Organism: uncultured Nitrospiraceae bacterium; assembly: GCA_964632865.1. Lineage (GTDB taxonomy): Bacteria > Hydrogenedentota > Hydrogenedentia > Hydrogenedentales > SLHB01 > JAHDWY01. The sequence continues at coordinate 22,611 of CAZWDH010000077.1, read as the reverse complement.
TTCCTTAGGGGTTTTCAAGACGTGCCGCGGCGCGACGGTGACGTTGTGGAGCACGGTCATGTGGGGAAACAGGTTGAAGTGTTGAAAAACCATGCCCACCTTGCCCCGAACGCGACGGACGTGTTTGCGATTGGCAGGGATTGTCTTGCCGTTCTTTCGCATCTGCCACATCGAGTCGCCGTCGATTTCAATTTCGCCTGAGGTCGGTTTCTCGAGGGTCATCATCAATCGCAATAAGGTCGATTTTCCCGAACCGCTCGGGCCTATGATGGATACCTTCTCTTTAGGCGCCACATCGAGATTCAGACCACGAATCACATGAACGTCGCCATAGGATTTGACGATATTCTTGAGGCGGACGATGGGCTGCTCGCTCATGGGCGCGCTCCCTGGACGTGCAGTTTGCGTTCACCCCACCGGATGAATGAAGCCGCCAGCAAGCTGCACACGAGGAAGAAGATCCCCGCCATCGTGAGAGGTTCCAGATAGCGGAAAGTCTCGGAGCCGATGATCTTGGACGATTGCAGCAGCTCAAGCACGGTGATTGCGGAGAGCATGGGCGTGTCCTTGAACATGGCGACGAAGTAGTTGCCGAGCGCCGGGATGATCGGCGGAATCGCCTGGGGCAGGATTACCTTGAACCAGGTCTGTTTCCGATTCAGGTTCAAGGCGGTGGCGGCCTCCCATTGGCCCCGGTCGACGCCTTCGATGCCCGCTCGATAGACCTCTGACATGAACCCGCTGTAATGGATTCCGAGTGCCATGATGCCCGTGAGGAGTGGTGTCATGCTGATTCCGAATTCCGGCAATACATAGAACAGGAAGTAGATCTGCACGAGCACCGGTGTGCTCCGAATGAATTCCACTATCGAGGCCACGGGCCAACGGATCGTACGGTGCTTGCTCCGGCGCGCCATGGCCCAGACCAGACCCAGAACCGCGGCAAGCAGAGTGCCGATGATGGTCGCTTTTACGGTGACCACCAAACCTCGCAGCAGCTCGGGCATGATCTCCCAGGCAAATTGCCAGTCAAAGTTCAATGGGACACCTCCAGTTGCCGACCTCGTGTGAGGCGCCGTTCCAGCATGCGCACGAAGAACGTGAGGACGAGCGCAATGACGAAATACATTACGAGCAGAAGTCCGAAGACTTCCGTGGTCCGCAAGGTTTCCGCGCGGAGCAATTGACCGCGGAAGGTCAGATCGCTCAGCGTGATCAGCGAGACCAGCGCGGTGCTCTTCAACAACTCGATGAGCAGATTCCCCGCCGGTGGCAACATGGCGATGGCCGCCTGCGGCACGGTCACCAGCCACAAACTTTGCAACGGCGACATGTTCAGCGCGGTGGACGCTTCGTGCTGTCCTTTGGGCACCGACTGAATGGCGCCGCGCACAACTTCTCCGCCGTAGCTGCCGATATTGAGGCCGAGCACCAAGATTCCGGTGGTCATGGCGGAAAGACTCACGCCAATCAGCGGCAGCGCGAAATAGAACCAATACAACTGGACCAGCGCGGAGGTTCCTCGGAATGTTTCAATATACGCAATCGACAGCCAGCGAACCGGCAGGACTTTGCTGAGCCGACCTAGACCCGACAGCCACGCCGCGACAAAGGCAACGCAAGCACCCCCCGCCGTAAGCCCGAGGGTAATCCACAAGCCGCCCAGCAACGACGGTAATAGATCCAAGGGCGGCGGCACGGCTATGCTCCTCCTCCGCCACAGAGTTCCTCCGCCGTCACGTCGCCCGGCAATTCGTTTTCCGTGAAGCCGAAGGGCTTCACCGTCTCGAGATGTTCCGGCGTGCCGATGTACTTTCCAAGCGCTTCGTTGAACGCTTCACGGAACGCGCCGTCCTCGTTGCGAAACCCAAAGGCGCCGTATCCACGAATGGTCTCGCCGTCGATGACCGGATCGGTGAACGGCTCCGCGCGCTCCAGCTTTCCATTGCCGGACTTGCTCATGAGATCCTGAATCGTGAGGCTCGTGCCCGCGTAGGCGTCGACCCGTCCCGCGACCACACCGGCGAGCGCGCTCGGCGGATCGGGAAACACGATTACGCGGTCGTCGGGTATGCCCGTGGAGCGCGCGTAGCCCCGTTCCACGGTTCCTGCCACCACGCCGAGCGTTGCAGACTCGTGCTGCGCGATGTCCTCGTAGCTGTGCAGGGCGAGCGGATTGCCCGCCTTTACGACAAAAGCCTCGCCAATCGTATAGCTGGGGTTTGAGAATGCGATCTGCTCGCAGCGCTCCGGCGTGATGTACATGCCCGCCGCGATCACATCGAATCGCTTCGCTTTCAACCCCGGGATCAGCGAGCCGAATTCCGTCAGCACACCCTCCACCTCGTTCACGCCCATGCCGCTCATGACGGCGCGCAATACCTCCGGCGCTTCGCCGGTCAACGTCCCTGTTGACGAGTCAACGTACGCGTAGGGCGCTTCGTTCGCATAGCCCACGCGGATCGTGCCGGTCCGTTGGATCCGGTCCAGCGTCGACTCATCAGGATTAGACGGCGATGTGCCCGAGCCGCCGCAGGACGGAAGGAGCGCGCCAATCAGAAAAGCGGCGGCTACCGCGCGCGACAGCCGCCGGATGATGCGTTGTGACATCGTGGAAATCTCCGGGGCAAATCGCCCCTATCGATCAAGCCTGAATCGCTTCCATGTTGGCGACCAGCGAGCCGCTGTCCACCGGGGTGATGGGTGAGAAATCGTGGGACGCGACGAATTCCGGACGCGGCTTGTCGGCCTGAAAGGGATCGACCAGCGCGTTGGAGACCGCGTTGTACACGAGAAACACGTTGCTGCGCGGATAAGGCGAGATGTTGCTGTTCGACCCATGCATGACGTTGCACTCAAACAACAGCACCGAACCGGCCCCACCCTTCGGCGCAACGATGCCCCCGCGCTCGGCTAGCGTCGACAAACTCGTATTGTCCGGCACACCGTACTCTTGCTTGCGCAACGAGTCTTTGTAATGGTCTTTCGGCGTTTGCCCCGCACAGGACACGAAGTACTTGTGCGATCCGGGGATCACCATGAGCGGACCGTTATGTTCGTTGTTTTCGGTGAGCGCGATGGAGCAACTGACAGCGCGCATGCGCGGCATGCCGTCTTCCGCGTGCCACGTCTCGAAATCGGAGTGCCAGTAGAACTCCTTGCCCTGGAATCCCGGCTTGTAGTTGATGCGGGACTGATGGATGTAGAGATCGTCGTCCAACAACTGGCGGATCATGTCCACGAGGCGGCTGTCGCGCGAAAGCATCCAGAAAAGATGGCTCAAGCGGGTCACATCAAACACGGACCGCACATCTTTGCTGGTGGGTTCGATGATGGTGCATCCCTTTTCGGCGACCTCCTCGGACTGGCGAAGCGCATGCAGTTCTTTCTGCATCGCGTCTACTTCGTCGCCGGCGAAAAAGTTCTCGAGAAAAAGGAACCCGTCCCGGTCGTATTGTTCAAGTTGCGGCCGGGTGAGTGGCCCCAAGGCGGAACCGTTGTGACTGTAGACAACCGGATCCCGGCGCTCCATGAGCGAGAATTCATCGGTCGTGCGGGTTGGGTAGATATCCTGCATGGTTCCCTTCCTTCAGTGTTCGGCGGCCGCCAAGGGTTTGGCAGCCGCGCAGTCGTTCTCTTCATCCTCAATCAAGGGATAGACGCCTTCATCGTCGTGCACTTCCTTACCCGTGCAGGGGGGATTGAACACGCACATAAGGCGGAGATTGGTCTTGGCGCGCACGATGTGTTTGTCGTGCTGGTCCAGAGCATACATGGTTCCCGGGACAATGGTGTGCTTCTCCCCGTTTGCCAGGTCCTCCAGTTCCCCCTCGCCTTCGACGCAGTAAACCGATTCCAGATGGTTCCGGTACCACATGTAGGTTTCCGTTCCTGCGTAGATGATCGTCTCGTGGAAGGAGAAACCCATGCCATCTTTCCGAAGCAGAAACCGGCGGCTAACCCAGGTCGGTGCGTGGACCTCGCGGTCCGTGCCCTGCAAATCTTTAGCGGTGCGAACGATCATTCTATGCTCCCATGGCCGCGCGCGATTTCGGCGCGCGCGCTTCTGCGACTTCTTGAATGCTTGCTTCCAGTATGTCGAGTCCCTTTTCCAGCGTCGGCTCGCCGATGGTGAGTGGCGCGAGAATTTTGACCACTTCGCCCTGCGCGCCGGAGGTCTCGATGATGAGCCCTTTCTCAAACGCGTGGCGGCCGATTTCCGAGGCGGCCTCCGGCGGATCGCACACAATGCCGCGCATCATGCCGCGCCCCCGCACCTCCGTGAAGAGCTTGGGATACCGCGCCAGCCATTCGCCCAGCCGCTCGCGGATGTGCCGGCCCTTCTTGGCGATCTCCAACATGAAATCATCGTCCCTCCAGTACTTGTTCAGGGCGGATGTCGCGGAAACGAAGGCAAGATTGTTTCCGCGGAAGGTGCCGTTGTGTTCGGAAGGATCCCATACGTCGAGATCCGGGCGCATCAAAACGATGGACATGGGCAGTCCAAATCCGCTGAGTGATTTTGACAACGTGACGATCCCGGGGTTGATGCCGGCGCCTTCGAAACTGAAGAAGGTGCCGGTCCGCCCGCAGCCCGCCTGAATGTCGTCGACGATCAAGATGATGTCGTTGTCATTGCAGATGCGTTCGAGCCGTCGCAGCCACGAGAAACTGGCGGCGTTCAGGCCGCCCTCGCCCTGCACGGTCTCGACAATCACCGCAGCGGGATGGTCCAGTCCGCTGCTGCGGTCTTCCAGCGCGCGCTCGAAGTAGTCCAGTGTATCCACCTCGTCGCCGAGGTATCCGTCGTACGGCATGAACGTGGTTTCCGGCAACGAAACGCCTGACGCGTCCCGGAAATGGGAATTGCCAGTCGCCGCCAGCGATCCCAACGACACACCGTGAAACCCGTTGGTAAAGGACACGATGTTGCTCCTGCCCGTCACCTTCCGCGCCAGCTTGAACGCGGCCTCGACTGCATTGGTACCCGTGGGCCCGGGGAACTGAACCTTGTACTCGAACTCGCGAGGCTTCAGGATGACCTCTTCAAAGGTCTCGAGAAACGTTTGCTTGGCCTGGCTCGCCATGTCGAGCCCGTGAATAAGGCCGTCCTCCTCCAGGTACGCCACAACATCTTTCTTGATCGCGGGATTGTTGTGGCCGTAGTTCAGTGTGCCCGCCCCGCTGAGGAAATCGATGTATCGCGTCCCATCCGTGTCGAAGAGACACGCGCCTTGCGCGCGCGTGAAGACCGTGGGAAACGATCGGCAATACCCTCGAACTTCCGACTCCATGCGCTCGAAGGTTTCGAGACCATTGCCGGTTGTATCCATCTCCTTGTCACTCTCCATCGTTGTTCTCCCTCAAAATCGTTGACCTTACCGCTTTCTTGTCCCGGATTCTCCGTTCGTACTCAAAGGACCGATGCGAAAGAGGACTTCGTCCTCATGAGCCGCGCTACCGAAATGGCTTCGGTTAAATAGAGTCGTCTCATCGCATGCCGCGTCGCGCCGCGCCGCAAACTTGCGAAAGAGCGTCTCGGACGCCACATTACCCGGCGACACGGTGGTTTCCATGTATCGAACGCCCGTACAGGCTGGCCGGCCGATCACCTCTTCCAGCATGGCGCCCGCCAACCCCATTCCGCGCGCGCGCTCTTCCACGGCAACCTGCCACACAAAGACCACATCGCTCTTCTTCGGCGGAATATACGCGGAAACGAAACCGATGATATCGCCGTCTTTCTCCGCCACCACGCAGGTGCCGGAAAAGTGCTCGCACAGGATGAGGTATGCGTAGCAGGAATTCTCGTCCAGCGGTTTGCAGCGGCACACCAACTCCCAGATGGCTGCGCCGTCCTCCGTCATTGGCGCGCGTAGGGTGAACGCCGGTGCAGCCGCGCGCGCGGGATTCTCAAGACCTACTTCTACCGTTCTACGGCTCATAACGGCTATGCCTCGGTGACCGGTTTCGTGGGTACCCGAACGGTCCCCTGGCATTCGGGGCATTTGCCCTTCTTGCCGAGGGCGTCGTCAGGGGCCTTCAGTTTTGCGTCGCAATGCGGACATTTGATGACAAGAGCCATAGGTCAATCGTCTCCCTTCGGTTGTATGTAAATTGAGTTCTGCGAAGCCCGTACGCCGTGGTTCCCCACACTAGATTGACGCAGCGACTTCTCCACCCACACGGAGCGGTAGACGCGCAAGGTTGTTTGCGACCTCCGCCACCCGTTCAGACTTGGAAACCAAAAGCAAACCCGGTTGCGTGCCGACCGCAGCCATTTCGGCCGCGTCCCATTCCGTAGCCAATACTGCGATAGGGACCCTTCGGTCGAAGTCGCGGACGTTGAGCACAAGCTCAAGACAATCCACGTTCGACGCGTCAAGATCGGCGAGGACAGCTTGGTACCTTTTCCGGCGCAGGCTGCCAACGGCCTGGGAAATGTCGCGAACGATATCGGTGACGAGCCCGCACTCGAGAGCGGCCCGCGCTACGATGCCTCGGGGCCAGTTCGATACGATCAGGACCTGTCCGGATGCCGTTTGGGTGCTGGGTGTCATACCCCTACATATCAAGTTGAATTTGGTTGCTGGTCATGTGTGGTTGGGAACTACGCAATACCGATGCCAAGTGCGCTCTGAAGACGCCAATACCCCGGAAACAATGGCGAATCTTACGTTCCCGAATTGTGGGAGAGTCCGTGGCCGGTGCTATGCTGACGCGGATGCAAAGGGAATTTGCGCACGATAGGGACAACAGGGCGATACCGACGGAAAGTCTGTGCATATTGTGCACAGATAAAGATGGGGGGAGACGAAAGCCCCCCGAGGAATCGCTCACGCCAAGACAGGCATTACCCCTTGTCTAGGGCCGATTGCAGCGCAATGTCCTCCGGAATCCGCTCCTGGAGAGGTGTGCACATTGTGCGCAATCCGTCATTGAATGTCGAATTTCTGGAGCTTGTTATAGAGCGCCCGCCGGCTGATCCCAAGCAGCTCCGCAGCTTGCTTCCGGCTGGGTGCCGCCGCCAACGCACGGATCACCATCTCCCGTTCGATCTCGGCAAGCGGCGTGCCGACCGTAAAGGTCACTTTGGGCCGCGTCGCACTCTTCTGGCTGAATCGGCCGGGCAAATGCTCCGGCAGCAGAACCTCCCCGGAAGAGATCAGCACGGCCCGTTGAATGACATTCTTCAATTCGCGCACGTTGCCGGGCCAGTCATGCTCCTCGAGCAGCGCTACACACTCTGGATGGATCCCATGGACATCCTTGTGAAAAGCCTCTCGAAATCGTTTCATGAACGCGTCGATCAGCAGCGGTATATCGCCCTGGCGCTCCCGAAGCGGCGGCATATGTACTCGGAACACGTCGAGCCGATAGAGCAGATCTTCGCGGAACGTCCCTTGCCCCACCAAGTCCACTGGGTTCTCGTTGGTTGCCGCGATAATGCGCGCCTTGGTCGTCATCACGCGTTTTCCGCCGAGACGGGTAAACCGTTTACTCTCCAGGATGCGCAACAAGCTGATCTGGACGCGCTCATCGATGGTCGAGATTTCATCTAGAAAAATGGTACCCGAGTTCGCCTGTTCAAACTTCCCGGTACGCCGATCGAGCGCGCCTGTAAATGCGCCTTTCTCATGGCCGAAAAGCTCGCTCGCGACCAGTTCCTGCGGCAACGCGCCGAGATGCACGGGAACATACGGGCCTTCGCGCCGGTCGCTCGCAAGATGGATCGCCTGCGCGGCGAGATCCTTGCCCGTACCCGTCTCCCCAAGTATCAGGACGGGAATGTCGCTGGCCGCAGCCTGACTGATCTGGCGGAACACTTCCTTCATGGGCTTCGATCGCCCGAGCAGGGGTTGGTCCAGGCGCACCGGCTCGCCGCCGTCGCTTATTGCGGCATCTTCGAGCGCGCCCTGTTCTCGCAGCGTCGACTCGACCAGCATGCGCAACTCGTCGTCCTCGATGGGAAACTTCGCGTACCGGAACGACCCCGCCGTCATCGCTTTCATGGCGAGCTTGATGTGCGCGGGATCGACGAGAAAGAGGACTTGCGACTTGGGACTTTTCCCGGAGATGGCTTCAAAAAGCTCTTTGCCTTCCACGCGACCCGACTGGACTGCGGCGCTGGTCACAATCACCACGTCGTACACCGTGTCCTCGAAACGGTCCAGAATCGTGTCCACATCGCGTTCGCTCGCGACGGTCACCGGCCGGTCGGCGAATTGGCGCTCCAATCGCTTGGCGATGCCCGGCCGCTTTTCCACGACCATGATATGTCGGTCTTTTTTGGCTGCCATCCGAATGATTGGTCCACGCGGGTTGCATTCGATTAACGGGTTGCGGTCGATAGACGTACGAAGCCCGGCGTACGGATTCTGTTCTGGCGCTGCCCCGGCTACTCAAGGGGAAAACGCGCCCGGTACAAATCGTGCTGCGGAATTACTGAGGGTTATGCCTATAGGGTATCACAGCCCCGCCGCGCGATCCCAATTGGGTGTTATCTCCTTCTCCCGAATTCCGCGCAACGCGGCGTCCTAATTGCTCCTCGCGACCAATCGCTTCTACAATCGGCTCTATGAGCGCAAGGTATGCTGCATTTCTCCGGGGTATCAACGTGGGCGGCAATCGCACGATAAAGATGGCCGACCTGCGGACGTGTTTCGAAGATTTGGGTTTCAAGGAAATTCGCACGGTACTGCAATCTGGCAATGTGCTCTTTACAAGTACCTCGCGTTCCGCCGATGCGCTGCGAAGCATGATCGAAGCTGCGCTTAAAAAGACCTTTGACTATCCAGCGAAGGTTCACGTATGTCCCCTCAGGACACTGGAGCAAGTGATCGAAGATTATCCCTTCAAACTGAATCAGACTACTTTTCAACACTACGTGGTCTTCGTCGCGGAAAAGACTGCGGATAGCATCCTCAAGGAAGCGGTCGATCTCGAACAAGAGACTGAAACAGTAAAGAGTAGCGCTCCATTCATCTACTGGCGTGTGCAAAAAGGCAAGTCGACCAAGAGTGCGTTCGCAAAGATTCTGGCGAAGGCGAAATACCGGGATCATACGACCGTGCGGAATTTGAATACGCTGAAGAAGATGGTGAAAAACTAGCGAGTCGTCAATCGAACCTTCTCTCCGCGCGGTCTTTCGAGCACCCAGTCGACGCGCAGTCCATGCACTATGGCGACAACTCGGGTGCAAGCCACTACCCGCGCAGGTCGCCGGGTTCATGAATCTCGATGCGGTTGCCGAAAGGGTCGTGGACGAAGAAGCGTTGCCAGGGTGCGGGGCGGCGCTTGTCGATGTGGACGCCTGCCCCTTCCAGCGTTACCCTGAGCGCGTCCAAGTCGCTGCACTCCAGCCCGAAATGCCGCTGCTGGTCCAAACCTGCCCCCGAGTCGTCGACGGAAATGTGAATGTCCAAGCCGCCAGCGTCAAACCAAAGACCGCCGCGTGCACGCAGCGGTTCCGGTTTCGGAATCTCCGGCAAACCCAGCAGGCCGCCGTAGAAAGCCCGCGCCGCGTCTTCGCCATCCGCCGGCATCGTCACATTCACATGGGTAAGTCTCATGGCATCCCCCAAGTATCGTTTCTGGAGACCATTCTACCGCAGATTGGCGCTGACGAACGCCGCCGTGTGCCAAATCCATGGGGCGGATAGGAGGGCAGCGCCGTTCCAGAATAGGAGAAACGCGGCAGCGTACGGCGCGGGATAGGCGCGTCCTTTCCACAGAATCACGGCATCGGCCACGAAGTACAGCGCCCCCGCGGCAAGACCCGCCGCGATGAGAAGGATGTCGAAGCAGCGATATACGAGGAGACATTCAATGCCGAGAAAGACCGCGATGAGCCATTTCGCGTTGACCCGCCCGATGGTGTTGGCGGTGGTGTGGCGGCCCGCAGCCCGGTCGGGTTCGATGTCCATCATCGCGCCGAGCAGGTGCGAATGCATGGCGAAGAGCGCGCCGAACACGAAGGTGGCCCACGGCAACAGCGGCGCGCCGTTCAACCAACTGCTGAGGACGAACACCAGCAGATAGCCTGTCTGATTCGTCAGGTCGAGGATGGGGTAGTTCTTGAAGCCATAGGGCCGCGCATTGTAGAGCCACGTAAAAGCGAGCAACCCGGCAAGCAGAAGCAGCGCTTTCGCGCCAATCAACCATACGAACGCCACGAAGAACGGAGCCTGGACCGCCGCGATCCAAAACGGCAGTCTCCGCAACTCCGCATCCGTCGCTCGCGCGCCAAAGAGATAGGTTCCCTTACGCGGGTTCAGCCGATCTGTTTCGCGATCGACGTAGTCGTTCCAGCCGTAGATGAGCAGGCCGAGCGGAAACCCGATATACAGGAGACCCAGCCAGAAGGGTGCGTCGCCGAACACATCGCGCCCGCCAAGCGGCAACAGGTAAAACCACATGGACGTGACCCAAAACCCGGGCCGGGAAATCTTGATCAGTTGCGGGGCTCGGATCTGCGCGCGCGTCAATCGGCTCATCCCGTCATCGGTCGAATTTGGCTCGTGGCATGTTGCACCGCCCGCGGACACCAGGACCCAGGTGGCGTAATCGATTCTTCCCTAACGGATGTCCGTTCGTGAGGAAACTCCTCGCCGAACCCCAGTCGGACTAGCAGGGCTTTTCACGGGCGGAAACCGCTTGGGATGTCAGACTATCATGACGCGCGATTCTTGTCGCAAGCTCAAGGCTTTTCGCGCTTGTTGACGTACCGGATTTGCCCGCTCCCGGCTCCATCCCTTGACGGTTACAGCATGAATGTGTAGGATGACGCTCTGTGCAGAACCTTGGTGACACGGGTTCGTAGTCAGTTGATCATCCCAAAAATCGGGAGGTTGTTCGGTAAAATCGACCTAACGGTAGGTCGATTTAGGCGTCTTACCTCCAAGTCTATATTTTTAAACACGTTGCGATTGTTGGGTGAACTGGGCGGTTTCGCGGGAAGTCCCGAATGGCTTCGTCGGTGGCGAAGGTCCGGCCCAAGGTTGCGCGATTGGTAATCAGGATGGGGAAGGCGATTCGTCGGTGCCTTCCGCACGCAGTGGGAGGAGTCCAATCATCATGAGAGAGATAACGCGCGTCGCCGTATTGGGGTCCGGGGTCATGGGGGGCGCCATCGCCGCGCACTGCGGTAATTGCGGTATCCCCAGCCTCATGCTCGACATCGTTCCGCCGAATCTGACGGATTCCGACAAGAAAGACCCCAGAAAGCGGAATTCCATTGCGGAGGCAAGCAAGCAGGCCATGCTCAAGGCGAAACCCTCGCCCATCTACTCCAAGGGCGTGCTCGATCTGATTGAGATCGGCAACTTCGAAGACGACATGGCGAAGATCGCGGAGTGTGACTGGATCATCGAAGTCGTCAAAGAAGACCTTGCCATCAAAAAGAAGGTGTACGAACAGGTCGCCCAACACCGCAAACCCGGCACCATCGTCACCAGCAACACAAGCGGCATTCCCATCGCGTCCATGACCAGCGTCATGGACGAGGACATGCGGCGCAATTTCTGCGGCACGCACTTCTTCAACCCGCCGCGCTACCTCAAGCTGCTCGAAATCATCCCGCACGCGGACACGGATCCCGAGGTCGTCGCCTTCCTGGCGGACTTCATGGAGAACGTCTTGGGCAAGGGCGTGGTCTATGCCAAGGACACGCCCAACTTCATCGCGAACCGCATCCTTACCTTTGCGAGCCAGTTCATTATGCACGAGATGACGAAGGATGGCTTGACGGTCGAAGAAGTCGATGCGGTGACCGGTCCAGCCGTGGGCCACGCGTCATCGGCCACGTTCCGCACCTTCGATCTCGTCGGCATCGACACCTACGTCCATGTCCTGGGCAACGTAGCGAACAATTGTCCGGACGATGAGCGCCAGGACGTGATGACCGTGCCGGACTGGTTGCAGAAGATGATCGACAAGGGATTGCATGGCGCGAAGACGGGGTCCGGATTCTACAAGGCCACCAACGAGCGCGATGAAAAAGGTAAGCGCATCATTCTCGGGTTGGACCTCGACACGCTCGAATATCGCGACCCGGTGAAGCCCCGATTCGAGTGCACCGGCGCCGCGCGAAAAGCCGACTCCATCGAAGCGAAGCTGAAGATCATGTACACCGGCGAAGACAAAGGCGCGGTATTTGCCTGGAAGTCCTTCGCAAACACGGCCATTTATGCGGCCAACCGCATCCCCGAGATAGCCGACGATATCGTTAACATCGACAACGCGGTTAAGTGGGGGTTCGCCTGGGAAGTCGGCATCTTCGAAACCTGGGACATCCTCGGCGTGAAGTACGTGTGCGAACGCATGGAGAAAGACGGGCTCAAACTACCGCCCATTGCGAAGGCACTCCTCGATGCGGGCCACGATTCCTTCTACAAGACCGAGAACGGCACAGCGCTGTACTTCGACTTGGCGAGCAAGACCTACAAGCCCGTCCCGCAGAATCCGAACATCATCTCTATCGCCAGCGCGAAAGACGCGAAAAAAGTCGTCAAGGAAAACGACAGTTGCAGTCTGGTCGACATTGGCGACGGCATCCTCTGCGCCGAGTTTCACACCAAGATGAACGCCATCGATGCCGATATGGGGCAGATGCTCCTGGAAGGCGTCACCCTGCTGAACGAGGGCAAATTCGAGGGCATGGTCATCGGCAACCAGGCCGATCATTTCTGCGCGGGCGCGAACATCTTCGTCATTCTCGGCGAGGCCATGCAGGAGAACTGGAAAGCGGTCGAGGACGCCGTCCACGGCTTTCAGCAGATCAATCAGGCCATTCGCTTCTGCAAACGGCCCATCGTCGCCGCGCCGCACCATTACGCCCTCGGCGGCGGCACGGAGATCTGCCAGCACACGGCCAAGGCTGTAATCGCCGGCGAGACGTATGGCGGTCTCGTGGAAGTCGGCGTCGGGCTGGTCCCCGGCGGTGGCGGGTGCAAGGAGATGCTGCGCCGCGCGTTGGCCTATGTGCCGGAAAGCGTGCCGGATTGCGATCCCTTCCCGTATGTGCGCCGCGCCTTTGAAAACATCGGTATGGCCAAGGTCAGCACCAGCGGCATGGAGTATGTCGAACTCGGTTACCTCACGCCGGATTGCCCGGTCGAGCCGAGTTTCGATCTACAGATCAGCCGCGCGAAAGACGTGTGCCTCGGTCTTATCAAGATGGGGTACCGCGCGCCGAAGCCGGCGACCTTGATCGCCCTGGGTGAACGGGCCCGCGCCGCCTTCCGCGTGGCGTTGTACGGATTCCAACTCGGCGGCTTCGCATCCGATCACGACGTGCTCATCAGCGAAAAAATTGCGAACATCCTGACCGGCGGCGACCGTTTGCCCGGAACGAAGATGACCGAGCAGGACGTGCTCGACCTGGAACGGGAAGCCTTCGTCAGCCTGGTTGGCACGGAAAAGACTCAGCAACGAATTCAACACATGCTTACCACCGGTAAGCCGTTGCGCAACTGATTCGCAGGAGGACTCATACCATGGAGAATGTCTACGTAGTCTCTGGCGCACGCACGGCTGCCGGCAAAGCGAAACGGGGCACACTCGTTAACTACCGTCCCGACGACATGGCCGCGGATGTGATTGGCGCGGCTGTCGAACGCGCGAATATCACGCCCGAACAGGTGCAGGATGTCGTCATCGGGTGCGCAATGCCCGAGCAAGAGCAAGGCATGAATGTCGCGCGCATCGCGGCGCTTCGCGCGGGCATGCCGGATACCGTCAGTGCCATGACCATCAACCGGTTTTGCTCGTCCGGTCTCGAAGCCATGTCCATTGCTGCGGCCAAAATCGAGGCGGGCCTATTTGACATCGCTATCGGCGGCGGCACCGAATCCATGAGCCTGGTGCCAACACCCGGCGCGCGCGTATCGCCGAACCCATATCTCACAAAGAATCACCCCGAGATCTACATCGCCATGGGCAATGCGGGCGACAACGTGGCACGCGATTTCGGATTCTCCCGCGAGGAACTGGACCAGTGGGCCTTGGAGAGCAACCAGAAGGCCGTCGCCGCAATCGACCTCGGCAAGTTCAAGGACCAGATTGTGCCGTTGGAAGTGCCGCTGAATGGCAAGTCCATGACATTCGACACGGATGAGGGGCCACGCCGCGACACGACGTTGGAAGGACTCGCGGCGTTGAAACCCGCTTTCGCCGTATCGCCAAAGTTGGGATTCCACACGGCGGGCAACTCGAGCCAGATGAGCGATGGTGCGGCGGCCCTGGTGCTCATGAGCGAGAAAGCCGTGAAGGAAACCGGCGCAAAACCGTTGGCGAAGTTCCGGAGTTACAACGTCGCCGCGAGCGATCCCAAGTACCTGGGCCCGGCACAGCTCGTCGCTATCCCAAAGGCGTGCGAACTCGCCGGCATCAACGTGGAAGACGCCGGACTCATCGAAATCAACGAGGCTTTCGCATCCGTGGCCCTGCTCGTTACGCGCGAACTCAAACTCGATCGCAACAAAGTCAACGTCAACGGCGGTGCTATCGCCCTCGGCCATCCCCTCGGCTGCACGGGCGCGAAGCTCTCCGTCCAGATCATTGACGAAATGCGCAAGCGTGGCGAGAAGTACGGCATCGTCACCATGTGTATCGGCGGCGGCATGGGCGCGGCGGGCGTATTTGAACTCTGCGAGTAGGTTGCGCGGTCCGAGTGCGTGTCCGCAATTGGGCGGGTCGCTTTTCGCCGCCGGGAACCTCATGAGGCGAATCGATATGGCTACTCCACGGGAAATCGTCATCGAATACGACGTGGCCGAGGATGAGCGCGTTGTGGAGATCCGGGGTAACTGGCAGTCGTTTGCGGAAGCAAACGGCGCTCCCGCGCTGTCCATCGACGCGGTGGTAGGCAAATCCTTGTTGAGCTTTATCGAAGGCCCTGACGTTCAAGAGATGTATCGGATGATCCTCCACCGTATCCGGGAACGCGGGAAACCGTTCAGCCTCCAGTTCAAGTGCGACGACCGCGACCACGTGCGATTGTTCCGGCTGGTCGTGTCCAAACCGGATGAACGCACTGTACGCTTCTCGTCCACATTGTTGCAGGAACAGACTCGGGCACCCGTGCGCTTGTTTGATGGTAGTTTGCCGCGGTCGGAGGAGTTATTGTCCGTCTGCAGTGTGTGCAAGCAAGTGGATTGCGATGGCGAATGGCTCCCCGTCGAAGAGGCGGTGGCGAATCTCCACATCATGGAACGCGACGTGTTGCCGCAACTTTCCCATGGACTTTGCCCGGTCTGTTTCGAGCGGACCATGCGGGAATTGGATGAATCGGCCTGATAGCCGGCTATTCGCTGCTTTCGTCCTCCGCCGCCTCACCGCGCGTGAGCGGGACAAATCGCACCGCGAGCACGCTGCGCTGCGTGACCGTTCCGTCGGCGTTCTTTTCCAGTAGAAACAGTTGCTGATTGCCGAAGGGCGGCCCGACGGGGATGACCATGCGGGCGCCGGGTTTGAGTTGTTCCACAAGTGGTGGCGGGATGTGACTCGCCGCCGCGGTAACGACAATCCCATCGAACGGCGCGTGCTCTTTCCAACCGAAGTAGCCGTCGCCATGTTTCGTTTCCGCGTTGTCGTACTCGAGATCGGCAAGACGCTTCTTAGCGGACGTCGCCAACGGTTCGACAATCTCAATCGTGTAGACCTTTTCCACAATCTCCGCGAGTACCGCCGCTTGATAGCCGGAACCGGTACCGATTTCGAGCACCACGTCATCGGTATCGACGTCAAGTAGCTCCGTCATGAGCGCGACGATATAGGGTTGGGATATCGTCTGGCCGTGGCCAATCGGCAGCGGAGTGTCCGCATACGCCTGATTCTGCTGCGATTCCGACACGAACTCGTGACGCGGCACGGCGCGCATGGCGTCGAGGACTGCCGTGTCGGTCACACCGCGCCGGCCGAAGAAACCATCTTTCGCGATATCTTCTTTCACCATGCGTTCGCGGGCTTCCACGAAGCGGGGCGAATCCTGAGCGAGCGCGGGTACGGACATCGCAAACACCAATGCGGCACACGGTGCAATAGCGCTTCTCATAAGTGGCTCCTTTCCAACATGCGATTCGTGCGCAGCGGCCGCGACGGCACGGTTGGGCGCGCGCCCATTCAGCACAACACGTGGCGCGAGTTGTGTCAAGTCCTGCAGCAGCACCTTGGCCAAATCCGGCTTTCCCGCGTACAATGAAGGTGTAGGAGCCTCGCTCGTGCGACATGCGCCACAGGCGGAACATTCTGGCGCATAATCGTTTCCGCATGTCAGCGAAACCCGGCCGCATGGATGCGGGTCGGATCAACAGAACGCAGGATGTGGCCGATGAAGTACAACCTGACTATCTTTTCACCCTTGGCGCGCCGCGTCGCTAGCTTCGCTTTCACCGTTGTTGCGGTATTGCTGCTCGCGGGTTGTCCCGACGGCGGGACGCCTTCTGATGCCTTTGAGGTGACGTACGACGTTCCTTATGCCGTCGCGAACTATTCGCCGACGGCCGCACAGACGACCTGGGAAGAGAAGACCCTGTACCTCGACGTGTACGAGCCGACGGACGAAGCGAAGGCGCCGCGTCGCGCATTAATCCTCATGCACGGCGGCAGCTTTCTCGAGGACGGCAAAGACAACGAACGCATGGTCGAGTGGGCCTCGTACTTCGCGAACCGCGGCTTCGTCGTGTTCTCCATCGACTACCGCTTGATCGGCGACTTTCCGCCCTCGCCCCTGTATTGGGAGACCTCTTTCCTGCCGGACGCGGCCCATGCCGCGACGGTGGATGCCAAGGCGGCCGTACGTTTCGTGCGGGCGAACGCGGCTTCGTATAATGTCGATCCGAACCGCGTCGCCTTTCTTGGTGAATCGGCGGGCGCCATTGCCGGCGCAGGCGTCGCGTATACCGATTCAGACGACCTCGCGTCAGACGGCCAGTCCTTCCCGATTCCCGCGTTCAACAACCCCGGCGAATCCGCGCGCGTGAACGCCTACATCCATTTCTGGGGCAATGCGGACCACGTGCTGTCCGACGTGGACAAGAGCGATCCGCCCACCATGATCGTGCACGGCAATGAAGACGATGTGTTCCTGACGCCCTTCGAAGCGGCGGAGCGCTTGAACTTCCTGCTCGACCTTCTTGGCGTGCCCAACGAGTTCTACGAGGCCAAAGGCTTCGGCCACAGCGCCTGGAACTACCGCCTCCGCGGCAAGAACCTGGAACGGCTCACCTGGGAGTTTCTGCGGGACTACATGCCGTAAAGGTTTCCGCCGCGCCTTCCACGGAAGGAATCTTCCCTTCCTCTCGCAGGTTCTTTTGGTAGGCATAGTGGCATCACTCAGTGAGGGGTTTCCGCACGTGAATATCGTCATGATCACCAACACCTACCTGCCCATGCTGGGCGGCGTGGCGAAATCCGTCGACCGATTCGTCCAGGAGTATCGCAAGAGCGGACACAATGTCCTTGTGGTCGCGCCGACATTTGAGGGCGCTAAGAACAATGAACCGGGCGTTGTGCGGGTACCTGCGATTCAGAATTTCAACGGCAGCGATTTCTCCGTGGCCCTCCCGGTACCGCTTCTGCTGAAGAATGCCCTCGACGAGTTCGAGCCCGACATCATCCACTCCCATCACCCGTTCCTGCTGGGTGACGTGGCGTTGCGGCAGGCGGCGTCCCGGCAGCTCCCGCTGGTCTTCACCCACCACACCATGTACGAGCACTACACCCACTACGTGCCCGGTGATGCGGACGTCTTGCAGGCCCTTGCGCGGGAGATGTGCGCCGTGTACGCGGGCCGTTGCGATCACGTCATTGCCCCCAGCAGCAGCGTGAAAGAGGTGCTCCTCGATCACGACGTGGATACGCCCATCACCGTGATCCCCACCGGCGTGGACACGGAGCAATTCGCTTCCGGCGACGGCGCGGCCTTCCGGCGCGAACACGGCATTCCGGACGAGGCCTTCGTTGTCGGCCACCTCGGCCGATTGGCGCCGGAGAAGAATCTGCGCTTCCTGACTGAGGCCGCAATTGGTTTCCTTCAAAGCCGAAAACAAGCCCATCTACTCGTCGTTGGGGACGGGCCGGAGCGCGAAGCGATCGGCGAAATGACCGCCGACGCCGGTGTCGCGGACCGCACGCATCTGACCGGCGCGCTCGACGGGCAGAAGGTTGTCGACTCGTACCACGCGATGGACGTGTTCGCTTTCGCATCCCAATCCGAAACCCAGGGCATGGTGCTCGTGGAGGCCATGGCCGCGGGTACGCCCGTCGTCGCGTTGGAGGCCTTCGGCGTGTGCGACGTCCTGCGCGACCGCGAGAACGGCGTCCTCGTGCGCAAAGAATATGCGACCACTTTCGTCGAAGGCTTGGAATGGGTCGCTTCACGGAACAAAAAGACACGCGCGGCGCTAACCAAGTCCGCCTTCGCCACGGCGTCCGAATTCACCGTGAAACAGTGCGCCTACAAAGCGCTCGAAGTGTACAACGCCGCCATACTCGACGCCCCCCGCGACCGCGACGACGAGTTCCCCCAATGGGCCGGCCTCCTCCGCGCCATGGAAGAACAATGGAAACTCTGGACCGACCGCATCTCCGCCGCCACCGAAGCTATCCAGAAAGGCGGGGAGGAATGACTGCAAATCATCGACGATAAGTTCAAGTCGCAGCGCTGAAACCAAATTCGAAATCCGAAGCACGAAATCCGAAACAAATTCGAATGACCAAAATTCGAAAGGGACCTCGCGTGGATTGGGCGTCCTCGCCCAAGATACTGCCACAAACAGAGCGAGAAACGACCGATCCCACTCAGGGATTTGGCTGCGAGAGGCGCGAACGCAAATACTGAGCCAGTTCGTTGTTCCCCCTGTACTCAGCTTCCTCGATGACACTTCGCCCGGTACCGGGAACTTGCGCCAATGGGTCTGCGCCAAAGTCAATGAGAACTTCCGCTGTCTTGAGCATTCGGGAAACACTCTCAGGCGATTTGATTCGGTACATCCCATTGAATTTATCGAGTAGGACGGGCTCCTTGGGATCGCCGTCCAGCTCGGCGCCGAATTCCAGGAGCAGGCGCGCGCCTTCCGCATTCAAATGATGGACGGCATACGTCAATGGCTTCTGGTAGCCGCCAAGGTTTGGGTCGGCGCCGTGTTCGAGTAAGATACGTTCGACTTCCAACTGTCTGGGTTTATCTAGCGTCTCTATGAGTGGTGTGACGCGCGGGTTGTATCGCGACACAGAATTCACATTCGCACCGGCCTCCAAAAGAACCATGACCATCTCGCGGCTGCCCCACGCCGCAGCGAGGTATAGGGGAGTTAGTCCATCTTCGTTCGGAATATTCGCGTCCACGCCATATCGAATCATTATCCTTGCTTCTTCAACGGCATCGTAGCTCACCGCAACGTGTAGCGGTGTTTGCGCGGTCTCACGCGCCTCGGAAGAGAACAAGAGCGGCTCCGCACCCTTTTGCATCAAGTATTCAACAAACGGGGCGCGTCTCAACCTTACAGCATGATTGAGCAATAAGTCCGGGTTTGGCTGGCCGTAGGGCGTATCATAAAGAGCGTTCACGTCGTATCCCGTCTCGATGGCTTGCTTGAACACGTCGAATTGATCGGTGAGGATAAAACCATGAAGGTCGGTGAGGGGCAATTCATATTGGGCAAGGAACTGGATGACGTCTGTTGCTTTCCGAACCACCGCCACGTCGAGAATAGTCTTACCTGACTGGTCCCGTATATACACATCCGCCCCCTTAGCGACTAGAAGTTGGAGCACGTCGAGTCGGTTAGACGAGGCCGCCGGGTGCAATCCCTGATTTGGCTCTCCCCCGTACTCTAGTAGCAGTGCAACGATATTCAACCCACACTCCGGACTGTCCGGATTTGTGCGGTTTGCAGTGCTTACCCATTTCGTCCCGGCGGCCGCGTGCAATCCTTCGCTCGGGTCGGCACCGTGATCCAGAAGCAATCGAACGATTTCCTCATTGCATTGGCGACTAGCGAGCGCCAGTGGTGAAGTGGCACCATCCCAATGGGCACTGACGTTTACGTTTGCTCCGTGATCGAGCTTCAATCGCACCAATTCAATGTTGTTGGTTTTGACTGCTGCCGGCAGAAGGGACATTCTCCCAACCGGGCCCGAGGAAAGTGCAAGGACGAACCCATCGTTCGGGCCAACCCCCAAGAGATTAAATGTAAGGCGGCGCTCCGTCATTGCAACATCTCCAGCTCGGACCGCGTCCTCAAGCGTTTTGTATGTTTGGAGATAGTAAGTAGCGCCGGAGGTGAGCAAGAGGAGTAGCGCGTTGAAGATTAGGAGTCGTTTTATAGCGCGCGACGAGCGCTTGCCGCCATCCCTCCAAGGGACCAGGAAATCAACCACCCAGATCAGTAAGCCAATTCCCGTGAAGAACCAGAATGCGACATAGAAGAAGATGGCAATTCCCGTGACGTGATACCAGAAGAAGAACCACGAACCAAAGGGATCGTAGCTGTTAAATACCAACTCGAATCCGAAAAGTGCATACATCATCCCGGGACAATAGAGCGCAGCAGCGGCCACTGCCTCGGACCAACGCCGGTTGTGCCACTGGAGCGACCACATGGCGATAAATGCCCAAAGCGGGGAAAGCCATATGATTGAAAGGAGTGGTTTGGGCCATGAGCCCAAGGAGATCATGCGCAAGAATACGAGTAACCAATCGTCCGACGGATAGTCTGGGCCATACATCGCTTTTCCACCCCTAAAGCAATGGCCAACGGCGACGCCTCGCCCACGTCTCGAGCGGAAACACGGTCGCCGCCGCTCACCAGTATATCACGCCTGTCCGGATACGTAGAGCGTCCTAGGGGGGAAACCTATTCGAGGTGCCATGGGCATCCTGCCCATGATCCCCATCACGGGCTTCCAGCCCGTGACGCGGATTGATCGGATGGTTTCAATGATTGCGCTTAGATGCAACAGGCGCGGATTGTGGTGCAGGCTTCCAGCCTGCTCCGGAGGTAGGCTGGTAGCCTGCACCACAATTGGCAATTACACGCATACGGGTGCTGCGAATTTTAGTTGGCGCGGTGCGTCGCAGTACGCAATAAGGTGGCGTGTTGGGCTACCCGGGTCGCTCGGTACGTGGCTGTCGCTGCGTGGATCGTTGGCCCTTGGCGTGGCGGGTTGGAAAACCCGCCCTCCTTGTTCGGACGTCTACTCCGCGAACACTTCGCGGATGGCTTCGAGGTAGGCCATGCCGTGGACGGTGTCGGGTTCGAGGTAGCTGCCTTCGGTCCATTCGTTCCAGGCGTTGAGGGTGAGGATTCTGGGCGTGGTCCGGCCCTGGTCGAGGAAGGCCTTGGCGTCTTGCAGGGCCTTCTTGAATGCCTCCGGCGTGTTGCCTTCGAGCGTGGGGGTGAAGGGGTAGCCGAGGTTCTCGTAGACATCCGTCTGCACCGTGCGCGGCGACGGGTCCCAGCCCATGGACACGTTGGGGAAGTACGGCAACTCGTAGCGATCCGTAAAGGTCACGTAGTCCTGGGCGGAAAGTTCCTGCATGCGCGCGTAGGAGGTCTTCGGGAAGTCGGGCATGGGCTGGTGATGCAGCCACACGTACGACGTGATGCTGTCAAACCCGAGTTGGTCGAGCAGTTCGTTCACGTTCTCCACGGGTTGCTCGTTGGGCAATACCTGCCGGCCCCACACGACAGCGTTGAGATGCAGTTCCCCCTGCCCCGCGGCGCGGACCCGCGCGCGGAAATCGTCCAGCCCGTCGCGCGTGGCTTCCACGCTGCCGAAGGTCAGCAGTAACTCGGAGAGGTCGTAAAAGGACACGTACAACCCGCCGTTCACGCGCCAGTACGAGGGGTGGCCGAAATAGGTCGCGATCATGTGATCCGTGGCCGCGGTGAAGGCCTCAGGCGAAACCTTCCCCTCGGCGAGCACGTTGTACGGTTTCATCCGCTTCGCGGGTTGAATGTCGAGCCAATCGTGGTTGGCCCACATGAGCGAGAACTTCAGCCGCTCCGCGTTGGGCGCTTTCAGGAATCCCTTCTCGAGCGCGCGGTCCAGGTAGGGGCCATCCTCATACCAGTACCAGTCGAAGATGAAGACGTCGACCCCGTGGTCCGCGGCCGCGTCGATCTTCTTCGCCATCACCGCCGGGTCCGACTCGTCCTCATAGCCCCACAGCGGCACCTTAGGCTGAGCGTGGCCCGGAAAACGCGGCCCCGCCTGCTTCATCAAGTCCCACTCCGTCCACCCCGCGCCATGCCATTCGTCATTCCGCGGATCGCCGGGATGGTAATTGGGGAAGTAATATGCCGCGAGCGTGTAGGCGTCTTCCGCAGTCGCTTGCGCAGCCGCAGAGATGGTTAACAGTCCAGCCAGTACAAGGAAACGTAAAAAGGCTGTCATGAAGCGTTCTCCCCTTTGCATGGGGAAATGTCGTGCGAATGTCTATTACTACTCCGCACTCTTAACATCCCCCTTGATCCCCCTTCAAAGGGGGAACTTTGCGCAACGCTTTGCGTTGCGATTCAGATCTTCCGAGACTGGCGTACAGTGCTCATAACGACGTGCGCGTTGATGGATTCTGTCCTGCGCGATTCCCCCTTTGAAGGGGGA
>CAZWDH010000076.1:0-24532 GCA_964632865.1 uncultured Nitrospiraceae bacterium | reverse complement strand
CACCCCGGCCGTTCAACTTGTGACAGGCCACGCAGCCTTTGGAATCGAAGAGCGCCTTTCCCAACGCGTACTTCTCACCGCCGTCGTTCGCAATCTCCTCGTCCGAGTGACAGAGACCGCAGGAGGACTGCGTCAGATTCGCGGGAAGCAAGGGATAGTCCCAGTGATGCCCCACGGCCTTCGCCTCTTCAAAGACGAGCGCGCGGCCCTGCCCACGATGGCAAACGGTACAGCCGAATTTGTCCGGCGGATGGTGGATGAGGTAGTCGCCGGGATGGGTCCGAAATGGAAGCTTTGCATCCGTCATGCGTGGATCGTCGATGCCGGGATGGCACGTGACACAGCGATCGACCGTGGCCAATTCCGGCAGTACGTTCTGGACGATGCGAACCTCGAATTGTTCCGCGATGGCTTCGCCACGTTCATCTGTGGCTTTTTCCTGAAGGAGGCGCGCGTAATCCTGGCGGATCATCCGCCAGGGGGCAAATACATTTTCGCTCAAGGCGGCGACGATAAGAATGGCAGTCGTCAACACACTGACCACCAACAGCCACCACTTGAAGCGTTGATTCATCCGGTTATGATCGATTTGATTCTGCACGTTGTGTAACCCCGATTAGTGAACCGGCCAACTTGCCTGGCTCCAGTAAAACCCCCAATTGGGCCCGCGCAAATAGGTGCCCACGTAGGTGAGAATCACGAAACCCACGAGGAAGCATGTGAACAGGGCAATGGCGCCCATGCGAGTCGAGCGGGTCCAGCGCATGACCGCAATCGACCAAAGCATGTATGCGACCATCAATAGACTGCCCGGATTGAAGACGATGACGGCCAATTGGGAGATATCCGGAAACCAGTTTCGCACCCATCCATACCGCACCGGGACGGCGACAGAGAGCACTGCGCCGATAGCTCCGAACAGAAGCGAAGTCAACGTCACCCGGCGGCCTCGGCGGCCGCTGAACCAGACACCCGCCGGTTCGGGTTCCCGGTCGAGAAACGGGATTAGCCCCAGCCCCAGAACCGTTATGGCCGGAATCACCAGACCACCGACGAAGGCAGAATAGGAGACCATTTCTTGGAGTCCCAGGAAGTACCAAGGCGCTTTGGCCGGGTTTTCCGGTACGGCGGCGTTGGCTTGTTCTCGCAGCGGCGCGTCAAAGAAGTATGCGAGTGCAACGCAAATGAGCATGGTGGCCATGAAAACAAGTAATTCCGCACGAAGAAGGCAGGGCCAGGACGGCCAGGTCCCGTCCACGGCTTTATCGGTATGGGGTGATCGGCCCCGCACGACACACATGAGTCCGTACGTTTTCGTCGGGGCGTTTTCGGGTGCCTGCGTGGACGGTGCGCTCGTTGACACGCCCTTTCCGGCAGGTGTGGGAGTGCCTTCGGGCCGGGCCAGTCCCCCATCCTTGCGGATACGCCAGAAATGAACCCCCATCAACATGGCGACCAGGATGGGCAGGACGATGACGTGGAGCACGTAAAAGCGTATCAATGCATCCTCGCCGACCGTCGAAGCACCAAGCAGCAATTCGCGCTGCAAATCACCCAAACGAAAAATCGCGGGCAAACTCATCGCATCGGCGAGTTCATTTGGCGAAGCGGCGATATTAGCCCCGATCGTCACCGCCCAGTACGCCAGTTGGTCCCACGGCAGGAGATAGCCTGTGAACGAGAACGCGATTGTCAGAACAAACAGGGCCATTCCGATGAGCCAGTTAAACTCGCGCGGGGACTTATAGGCGGCCGTATAGAAGACGCGCGCCATGTGAAGTATGACCGTGATTACCATGAGGTGGGCGGCCCACCGGTGGATGTTGCGGATAAACCGGCCGGTCGGCACGACATAGTGCAGATCTTTAATGGAGTCGTAGGCCAATTCGACCGATGGCTTGTAATACACCATCAGAAGAACGCCCGTCGCGGCCAATATGACGAATTGGGACGCCAGCGACACGCCGAGTGCCCAGGTTGTCGTCGTTCGAAGGCTGTGGGGATGCACGCGCGTGGAGTGGATGTGCAGGAAGAAGTTGCCGAACACTGCCTGTGACCGCGTGCGGTCGGACGTGGGCGCGCCATGGCGAATACTCGCGCCACGCAACGCGCGCGGCAACGATTTCAGGTTTTCCCAAAATGCATCGAGGCCCGTGGATGCCATAGACTACTCTCCCGTTACGCGGTGTAGTATTCGCCCGGTTGGGCTTCCGTTGCGGTGTCAATGACCAAAGTCCCATCGGGTGCCTGGGAGACCTCCAACCACCGCAATCCGCGAGGCGCGGGACCTCCGATCACATCGCCGTCATGATTGAACCTCGACCCATGACAAGGGCACAGGAATCCTTCGGGACTCTCACCGACGATGCAGCCCAGGTGTGTGCACACAAGGGAAACTGCCGCGACCCCTTGGTCGGTGGCGTGTACGCGTACTTTCTGATCGGCAAAGACCTTCACCGTCCCCGGAGGAAATTCCGCAAGTTTGCCGGCGCGAAAGCGGCTCGCCGCTTCCGGGCTAACCCGCGGTTTCGGCAATCGCACCATGCCTATTACCGACGCGAGAAGTGCAATCGCGGCCGTGCCGAGTCCGGCCAGATTAAGAAAATCACGACGTGGTACGGGTTCCGGTTCTAAACGGCCTGGCATGACAATGTCTCCCTGAAATGAAACTCTTCCATGGTTATCGCGCCGACCGGGCAGCGCTCGGCGCATAAGCCACAGCGAATGCAGGTCAACTCGTCTTTGATAATGGCGGATGCGTTCTCGGGAGAACCGCCGGTGGAATGAAGTAGATCCTGGATTCCTGCCCCCTCCAATTGGTCTGCAGCCACGATCCGCAAGCACAATTCTGGGCAGACTTCGACGCAGCCCCCGCACAGAACACATTGCGTGCCATCAAAGATTGTGTTGACGCCACAATTGAGGCAGCGGGAAGCTTCCGCTCGCGCCTGTTCGCGCGTGTACCCGTGCTCGACAATGCACTCGATCGACTCCAGCCGCTTCTCGGGCGTTGCGGTGGGCGGAGTAATCCTGCACCGTTTCTCATAATCCGCTTCACGCGTGTATTGCGCGATCGGGAAGTGGAGTTCAACGTCGTCCGCTACAATTTCATGCCCAATCAATTGACGGTATATGGTTCGCGCGACAGCTTTGCCCGAGGCGACCGCGTGAATGAGCAGTTTGGGACCGTACGCCAAGTCGCCCGCGACAAAGACATCGGAAGCGCTGGTCGATCCGGTTTCGGGATCGCAGTCAATCGCGCCGTTGGGACGCAGCGCAAGTCCGTCCCGTTCGGCATCCACAAACGAAAGATCGAACGATTGACCGATCGCGATCAGTACGTTGTCGCATGGAACATCGAGCAAGTCGCTTTCATCGAAGATCGGGTTGAAACGCCGCTGCTCGTCGAATACGCGTACGCAGCGCTGGAACCGGACACCCGTTACGCTGCCGGATTCGTCCAGAA
This sequence comes from uncultured Nitrospiraceae bacterium, assembly GCA_964632865.1. Classification (GTDB taxonomy): domain Bacteria; phylum Hydrogenedentota; class Hydrogenedentia; order Hydrogenedentales; family SLHB01; genus JAHDWY01. The sequence goes on along the minus strand of CAZWDH010000076.1, from coordinate 21,066 downwards.
GAATCTCCTTGGGACCCAGGCCGTGCCGTCGTTGGATGCCTTCCTCGTCGCCTTCAATAATCTCGATGTCGTCGGCGGGCAACTCTTCCAGCGACTCTAGCGAGCACAAGTAGACCTCGCGGACCCCGGCCGCACGCAACGCGGTTCGTGCGGCGTCCAGGGAGATTTGGCGCAAGACGGTTCGACCGACGTCGTACGCGACGTTCCCGCCACCAATGACCACGACGCGGGGACCAAGTGAAGGGCGATGGCCGAGGGCGATGTCGCGTAGATATTCAACCCCGCCCAAAACGCCTTCGCCATCGGCGCCGGGGATCGACAGCCTGCGCGAATGTTTGGCGCCGGCAGCTACGATGACCGCGTCGTGCCGCGTTCGAAGTTCGGGCAGGGTAATGTCTCTTCCTACGCGACAATCCGTAACGGCATGCACGCCCATGGACGTAATCACTTCGACTTCGGCTCGAATCAGGTCGCGCGGCAACCGGTACTCCGGAACGCCCACGGCCAACATGCCCGCGAGGACTGGTTCCATTTCGTAGATCGTTACGGAGAAACCCAGCAATGCAAGGTCGTGCGCCGCCGCCAATCCCGCGGGACCGCTGCCGATAATTCCCACACTCAAGTCATTGGCTTTGGGAATGTCCCGCCGGAGAAGAGACTGTAGAAGCGGGAGCAACTCCTCCTTGCCTTGGCATTGTCGGGCAGGATGTCGTTCCGCGGCATTCTTGAGGAAATCCAAGAGTCCTTTCTTATTGTCATTACGCGATTCCGGCCCGAACTGGTCGCACACATACCGTTTCAGCGCACGAATCGCGACGGGGTCGTCGTAATCGCCGCGACGGCATGCGGTTTCGCAGGGCGCTCCGCACACCCTGCCGCAAATCGAAGCCAGCGGGTTTGGACCGCGCGCGATCAAATACGCGTATTCTTCCTTTCCCTCTGCAATCGCCCGGATATACCCCCGTGCGTCCGTGCGCACGGGACACGCGGCCTGACACTTAATCTGATCCTTCCAGTAGTGCGTGTCGGGTATGGTTGCCTGCACGGACATGCCGATCTACTTCCCCTTGCTTTTTTGTTTTCGGTCCGGTTTAGCCGTCGCAGCGTCGAGCAGGTCCTGGAGCGTGTTTTTCTCCAATCGCTCCAGCAGGCGTTCTTTAGCCCCGGACCAGACTTCATGAAGGGGGCAGGGATGTTTTCCGTCACATTGCGGCAATCCCATCACGCATGCATCGAATGTGTCTTCGCCGTCGACGGCGCGGATTACGCGAAGTAGGGAGATTTCCGATGGATCTTCCGCCAAGACGTAGCCGCCGCCCGGTCCCCGAACGGCTTTCAGGAGTCCCCCTTGAACCAGCGCCTGGAATACTTTCCGGGTATAGGGTTCCGGAATCCCGGCCTTTTGGCAGACGTCTCTGGCCTGGAACCGCCCATTGCCGTCTCCGGTGGCGGCATGTACCAGTGCCCGGAAAGTGTATTCGCAGCCTTTGGAGTACAAGGTGAACACGATGGTCGCGGCCCCTATTGTGGATATGTATGTCCAGTTTATTCTGGACCCCAGTATCCACTATTAGCGGCCGTTAGTCAAGTCGAATTTCGCACGTGCTTTTCGGTGGAGTCGCGCTATCGGCTGTGCAGTGAGATGGGCCGCCCCATTCCGACGGGAGTTGAAGGTGAGCTTGGATCTCGACAAGCGTCGATGGAGCAAGCAGTTAGTTGGTCTACCTCGGATGTCGACAAGCTCGTCGAGCGGAGCACTTCGAGGTGTTTGTGAGCATCAATGAAGCTTACTCGGTAGATATTGTAAGTTCGATGACACCAACGGGGACGAATACATGCGAACGACACGTATACGAAGATGGAAATCCCAACCGAAACGCAGGGCAAGAATCGACCTTCAACAGCCTGCCTCACAAAACTCTGAACATCGGCTGGGTTTCTTTACCATGCGGGCCGGCGGGCATATTCGGTCGGAAAGGCTTCCCGATTCACTTCTTATCCGCAGGGAATCGTGCTCATTCTATGAGAGAATTTGGCCGGATGAGATTTCAGGAAGGACAGGTCGAATCCTGGCTCCACATCGTTATTGGATACCGCCGTTGCGGACTATGACTACAGGATCATGGGTCCGTTGTCTCTCCACTCTCGTCGCGCAGCCGGATCTGGACGCGGTCGAGGCCGATCCAGGCGTAACTTGCGCCGGTGTTATTGTCCACAAGTTCGAGGCGAAGCGTACGGCCGCTCAGGTCGCTCACGTTGAAACTTTCGTCACTTGGCAGATGGCTTCCGTGTGGTTTGAAGCGGTGCAGTATCTCCCCCGTTTCCACGTCAACCACGTTCAGTGACAGCGATTCGGTTCCGTCGATAATCGAGCTGTGGCCACCGCGCAGCCGCACAATCAATTCGTCGAAATCGCGTTCTACAGGGAACGGCGGCGAATAGGCTCGTCCAGTCGCCGATTCGCCGGCTGCCGTAATCGAGTTGAGCGTGACAGCATCGAATGCGACGCTGGTGCTGAATGCTTCGCCTTCAAGCGTCCACCCTTCGTTTTCTCCGGGGACGGCGAAGCTGACAAGCGTCTGGTCGCCGCGCACATCGATGGGCGCCATGTAGGGCGTGTTCTGCAACGGCTCCCAATTGCCCTTCGTTTCGGCGGCAATGCCCATGATCCCGAACCCGGGACATACTCCGTATGCTGACAACCCAAGGCTTTCGACGTGGGTCGGCTGGCCAAGATCGATCTCAATCACATTGAAGGTGCAGTTTGCGGTCCGATGCACACGCGAGCTGGCCCAATACTCGGGCGCGGGATAGACCGGCGGCATCCAAGGATGGAGGTTTTCGCGGCCGCGCACGTTGCCGGCCCACGCGAACGCAGACTCCGGCATAGGCAGAGCTTGGGTGGACAATTGGGTCCAATCGCCGGCGTCTTTCGGCAAATAGGGCAGTAGACCGAGGCGGTCCGGGCGCGGAAATCGTGCTGTTCCCATGGTTTTGTTCATGCCGATGTGTTCCCACCAATCCACATTTCCAGGCAGGTACAGGGGGTGAGCAGCCACGATGGTACTCGCGCCGTGCTGCACCATCGCCGGTGTGATGGTAGCGCGCCGCACGGTGAATTCACCCAAACGGGTAAACTGGTCGTGGTTGTCTGCGAACGTCGCCATCAGCACGTAGAACTTGCGGTACTCCCCCGGCGGTACGGCGAGTACATACTGGGCCTTCCCAAGCCGCTCGCCAACAAGGACCCACCGGGCTGGATGAACGTCGAACCGCAAACCAGGCAGGGACTCCACTTCGATTTGACTGACGTCCTCCATGCCTTGGAGGGGCTGAACCCAGCCCGGCCACGGTACCGCCCCGCCGTGCGATCCCTGCCGCAACGCGGCCCAGTCCTGGTACGGGGAGGTATCCTCTGCCGGAATCCGGATAGACACAAGACGGCTGGCAGCGTGTTTCCGGAGGGCAGGTTCGGACAAAAACACAGGCTCGGATGGGACCGTAAGCGAGGCAGTTTCCCCACCGGGAAAATCGACGGTGGCCTCATTGTCGCCATAGCTGAGCAGGGAAACGTGGCGCGCCGAGATGGTGAAGGCCGCCTCGTGCTCGCCACGGGCCGGCACCTGCACGTCCGTTGTCCATTTCTTGCCGCCAAGCCGCAGGCACGCCGGTCCACTAATGAGTTCGTCGGTGTTGTTGCGCAGCAATACCGGGAGCGTCAGTGCGTCGCCTGTCAGGTGTGCATCACGCGCGGGAGCCGCTTCTACACGTGGGAGCACGGTTAGATCAATCGGCAGCCAGAACTCGACGCCGTTCGCGCTTGCGCACTCAACAAAGAGTGTTCGACGTGAAAAGTTGGCGATACCCAAGCGACCATACGGTGCGTAACTATCCAGCAGACCGCGGCGTACCCTTGCTTCAATCCGCTGTCCGCCTCGTATCTGCATCGACCGCAAAACGCCGCAGCGATCGTCGACGGAGAGAATTCGCGCGCCGTCTAAATCGACATGCAGCGCATCGCCCATTGCGACTGACCCGGGGTGTGTAAGCGTGAATGTCACCGGCTCATATCGGATCACAATCGTGGTGTCCGTGGCGGGCTCTGTTGCGAAAGAGACGAGGGTGCGATTGACGCCAGGGATCGTCGTGTAGTCGATGGGGTGACTGTCCACCGTCACACTGAGTACCTGCGCCGGCGGAAGCGACCACCGCACCTCTCGTCTCAGGGCGCGATCACTGCTAACGCGGTAGGTTACCGTGTTGCCTTCGCGTGCGTATTCGGCATGAAAGTGCGGCAGCATCAATGAGCAGCGGTCCCATGCGTCGGGGAATGAGGGAGCCACCTGGACGGTACCCTCGGAAGCCTTCATCTGAAGCCCGAAGAGGGCCTCCACCGTGGCGGCCACATAGAGTCCCGCCGGAGGCGAGAAATACGCCGGCACGGGCTCTTGAGCAACCTCCGGCCACGCGCCCCGGTGGTTTTCGTCCATGACCCAATCGGCGATCCACTTCAGGGGCCGCCACGTATCCTCGCGCATACCCGCCTTCGACCATGCCCATGCGCCCCAGGGCTGTTGTGCGGCGCCGGCCTGCATGCCCCAGGTACCGGTGTTATGGTTGGGGAAATTATTCGAACAATAAACTTCACCCAGCGGCCCCACCAGCCGGTCCTTCAAATGGCGCAGACTCGTGTAGCCGTCCAACTCGTCGACCAGGTCAAAAATGGTCGGATAGGCGTATGTGTGGTACTGCGCCTCGAGGCGCACCTTGCCGTGCTCGTCCACATAATTCGCCAGACGACCCAGATCGTGAAGCCACAGCTTGTCGAGAAGCCTTCGAGCCGTTCGGTTTGACCGCGCTTCCCACGCGGCGGCGCCAGGCTCGTCCCCGAGCCCGCGCGCGAGTTCGGCCCGGGTCCGCAACATATTCACCATTTCGATCGACGGTGTGCCGCCGTCGTTGTAGAATTGAATGAAATCTTCCTGGTTGCCGATTTGAAGCCCCCAGGCAACCAATCCGTTGCCATCCGGATCGTGCTCTTTGTAGGTCTGGGCGATTACACGCTCAAGCGAACCGGCCATCGCCTCAGCGAACGCTTTGTCACCCGTGAAATGCCAGTAATGACGCACCTGCCATGCCCAGAATTGGTTGGACCCCCCGAAATCGCGTTTTTGCGCGCCCGAATGTACGTACTGCGGCACCGCACCGCTCGGAAGCAAATTCTCCCCATGCAATACATTGACCGTGCGCGATCGGTCTTCCTGGCCCAGCCATTCCGCAGCCGCGGTGTGCTGGTTGTGCCAGAAACATTGCCAATGGTGGATGCACTCGTTCCATCCGTACGGGTTGATCCAATTGTACTCGAGCGTTCGAATTGCTTCGGTGAAGGCAGCATCAATCGCATCTTCAGGCGTATCGACCCTCGCGCTCAGTAGATTCGCGTAGTACGCATCCAACTCGTCTTGTTTCTCCGCCGGGTCAACGTCCGAGTGCGCGGTCGCCTCTTCAAGACTGTCGCCCCAACCCAGGATGACATGCCCGCGTCCATCAGGAAACGCCACGCGCAACGCAGTCTTTTGTTCGACGGCAGGAATCTCGGCAAAATCGGCCGAGGCTGTGAGCACCACCGGCACATTTTCCAAGCCGCTGACAAAGCTGGCCCTTCTGCCACCAATCTTCAAGTCGCGCAACGGGCGCGGCTCTGCAAGCTTCAAATCAGGCGTCGGGCCGACGTGCATCTCGCCCTGCCCGCCGATGGTTAACGAGACCGGTGCGGGAGGATCCGCTTCTACGGTGTATAGTGCTGCGCCTTGCCAAGCCTCCTGCCCGCGGGGGCTGATAAGCGGCATGATGCGAACTGTCACATCGCTCTTTCCCGCCCTGTAGGTGGTTTCCACGCCTCCGGCAAAATCCTCCACCTGCAGGTTCGCACTCTCGGCCGGAAGCAGTTCTTGCCCGTTCACGCGCACGCGCGGCACAAATTTGACCAGCACGTTCAGTCCGACAGCCGTGGGCCGGTGCTGCATATAGGTATTCACGCCTGTGAATGCTGTGTGTTCGTTTGTAACAGCAATCGTTCGGTTCCATGCGGCCAGCCGGTGGTCGAGGACGTGCGTGCTGGCGTCTTCTGATGCCACGGCCGAGCAGGCAACCACCATCAACAAACCAAGCTGTGTGATTCGCATGTATCCGTTATCCTTGATCGATAGTTCGCGGTCGCGAGTGTTACGTCGACAATGCCCGTCATGCCTTCCACCCAGATCCACCAGGCGGGCTGTTTCTTCCACGTGCCCGATTGTTGTATGCGGGTTGTCGCTCCAGAAGGAAGCTTGAGAGCGTCGGCAGCGGGCCCGCATCGTTCATCTCGTCCAGGAGCAGCGCCGCCTTTGTAAGCCATCCTTGCCCGCAGCTTTCCTGACCACCCGGGACCATGTCCTGTGGCATGAGCATTTCCATCGGCCCGTTGATCGCACACAGTACCACATTTTTCAGAGGTCCTCTTTCTTGAAAGCCGAGGCAGAAAGACGACGGCCTGGGGCCGTCTCCCCTGTCCATATCCGGACTCGGCAAGAATCGACTGACGCCCCGCCCATAACGGTGAGGCTTCTCCATTCGCATTCGTGAGAGTATTCGCGCGACCAGCCTTACCCCGTTCAAGCTATGCAAGAAACGATTCTGGCGCGACGCGCTCGTACGGCCACATTGCGATTCCCCCATCCAGTACACGTACCCGATCGAATCCGGCTGCTTTGAGTATCAGCGCAGCTTCGTAACCGCGTAGCGAAATTTTGCAGAAGGCAATGATTTCCTTCTCCCTGTCTAGTTCCTCAAGACGTTGCCGCAGCGCGCCAAGTGGAATGTTGATGGTCCCCGGCAACTGAACCTCAGCGTATTCCTCTGGCGAACGCACGTCGAGGAAGATGAAAACTTCGCCGCGCTGCAGCTTGGCGTACACGTCCATCGGCGCAATCCCGTCCATCTGACCGTCCAGTTTGTTCCGCGCAACATCGGCCGCGGTAATGAGGTTGTCCATGGCGGGCGCGAAGGGCGGAGCGTAACAGAGGTCAACCTTGTCCAACTGGTCCACCGTCATGCCGGCGGTAAGCGCCATGGCGGCCACATCGACGCGTTTGGAGCCGTCGCCGGGCCCAACCGTCTGGGCGCCCAGGAGCTTTCTGGTGCCGCGCTCGACAACGAGCTTCATCATAAGGGTCTTCGCGGCGGGCATGTAATGGGCTTTATCCGGTGCGGGCGAAAGGACCGTTTCCACGTCGAGTCCATCGCGCCGGGCTTCGATTTCCGAAACGCCGGTTCGCCCCACACAGAAGTCGAATACCTTGCACACCGTGCTGCCGAGTACGCCGGGAAACGAGTCGTTACCGCCGCAGATGTTGATAGCCGCCACGCGTCCCTGTTTGTTGGCAGTGGACCCGAGAGGGACGAAGCACGGCTTCCCGGTGACGAGGTTGCGGTTCTCGACGCAGTCCCCCGCCGCGTAGATGTCTGGATCGCTGGTCTGCATCCGATCGTTGACGGCGATGGCCCCGGTTGAACCGAGTTTCAATCCGGCGTTTGCCGCCAGGGCCACATTGGGACGCACGCCTACGGAAAGAATGACCATATTTGCGGCCAACTCGCCGCGGTCCGTTCTTACGCGCTGGACCGCCCCGTTGCCCTCAAAGCCGAGCACACGCGTTTCGGTCATGACGCGCACGCCATGAGACTCGAGGTGCTGCTCGACCTGCCATGCCATTTCCCAATCGAGCATGGGGAGAATCTGGGGGAGCATCTCCACTACCGTAACGCGGCAACCGGAATCGACCAGGGCCTCGGTCATCTCGAGTCCGATCAGACCGCCGCCGACGATCACCACGTCAAGTGCGTGATGCGCGCTGAGCATTTCGCGAACGCCCACGGCATCGTGCACTCCATGCAAGGTGAAAACGTTCGAAAGCTCAACGCCGGACAAGGGGGGTACAACCGGAGTTGCGCCGGTCGCCAGCATGAGTTTGTCATAGGGTATGGTGGAATCCTGATCGCTCGCATTCGTCCGAAATCCTACCAGCTTGTTTTCGCGGTCGAGCGCCAACGCCTCCGTGTGGTTTAACACGTGCACATTTTTCACTTTGCGGAAGAATACCGAATCGCGGACCACTCCCACCGGTGTCGCCATCAACTCGCGTTGGTCCTTCACCTGCCCGGAAACGTAGTAGGGAAGACCGCATCCCGCGTAGGAGAGGAACTCGCCCTTCTCCAGAATCGTCACATCGGCATCCGGTCGCAGACGAACGATCTTCGAAGCGGTTTTCGGACCCGCTGCCACGCCACCAATCACAACCACTCGAAACGCACTAGCCATGCTCTCACTCCGAATTTGAATTCCAGCCCTATCTGTCAAGTACCGTGATCATCCGATGCTTATCTTCCGCAACGGATGCGAACAGATTCGTCACCGATCTTCTGCAAACTTTCTTAGAGACCACCCAACTAACTGCCTCTCAGCCCTCGCCGAAGTGTTCTCGAATACAAGTCATGATGCCGGCAAGACCCGGGATGGCGATGCGGTAGTACGTATAGCGTCCGTCCCGCTCGGCGCACAGGAGTCCGCGGTCTTTCATCATGCCGAGATGCTCCGATGCGACGGATTGCTTTATGGTACAGGCGTCCGCCAGTTCGCTCACGGTGAACCGCCCGCTCAGCATTAGTTGAATCATGCGAAGCCGATGCGGGTGGGCCAACGTGCGAAGGCACAGCGCCGCATGCGTCAAGGCTTCCCAGCTTAGTGATTCTTCAGGTGTTTTCATGGATACTCGATATATCTCAATAACTCGATAGATTGAATACGAACCCTCACCGTTCCTCTCTGTAGCCCATAGGCTTCACGTCACAGATGACGGAACGTATGCGCGGTTTCCGCAACCAGGATCACGATCATGAGTATCTCGAAGACAATCAGTGCTGCGATCCACATATTCATTCACCTCCTTGGTGATAGCTCCGCGCTTTCCACCTGCGGGAACCGGAACGGAAGGCGTTCACGCCGCTGGTTGCTCAGCGGCGGAACGCCTGTCCAATCACTCGATCCCCCGCAACAAACGGCGCAGTTCCCGCGCGTGCCCGGCCTCGTCGGCGGCCATCTCCTCCAACTTGAGCTTCAGTTCGATAGCACCCACCCGATCGGCGAGGGCGGCATGCGCCATGTAGTTGTCGACATCTTCCAATTCCATTTTCAGGTCAAGTTCGAGCATGGCCTTCAACCCGTCCGGTTTCTCAAAGGTCTTGGGCATCGTCGTCGGCTCCCCGCCCAGGTCCAGGATCACGTCGGTGAGAAACTGGGCGTGGGCAAGCTCATCTGCGGTTTCGCGCATCAGAATTTCACGAAGTTCCGCCCCCAGAATCCCGTAGGACTTCCCCGCCTGATAGGAATAGCGAATCACCGTGCCCCATTCCGCCGCCAAGTCTTCATTCAGGCCCTGGATCAAATCTGCTTGTGTCATCTCTATTGGTCCTTCCAATCACCACTATCGGTGTTTCGTCTTTCTGGTCATACGATCCAGTTTCGAAAGAACGTGAAATCGTCCTTGCAATCGAGAGCATGATCCGTACCAAACGGAGAGGACCAGTATTGGAATCGCCAGACTGGCTAAGAAAGCAAGCGCGAACTTGTTGGAATATCACGCGGCAGGCGCCCGCTCGGCATCCCAGGCTTCTCATTCCAAACCCGGTGCAGTCGTGCATTTTGCAATTCAGACTAAGTCTCAATCGTGCAAGTTAATCTACTCCCTCGATTCACATCCCGCAGTCCTGTAAGTACACCAAGCGTTAACAATCCTATCGGTGCGCAGTGGGCGCCACATCGGCACAGTTTGTGCTCACCAAGGTGGAGATCTAGGAAGATTTCGTCACGCGATGTCTGACGTGGTTAAAACGTACCACCACGCATACGCGCCAGGAACCGAACAAATATCGTGAAGGAGTAGGATTGAGTTGAACAAGCACGAGTTTACTCGCCGGCATTTCTTGGGCCAAAGCATCTCTGTAGGAACACTTGCTGCATTGAGAATCCCGTCTGCGTGGCCGGCGTCTCCGAAGGGACGCGTGGTGATCCTGGGGTTTGATGGCGTCGCGCCCACGATTATCGACGAGATGCTCGAACGCGGGGAACTCGCCAATCTCTCCGCGTTGCGGAAGAAGGGACAGTTCGAGCGCCTCCGGTCTACAATCCCGCCGCAGTCGCCGACGGCCTGGTCGACGTTTGCCACGTGTACGAATCCGGGCGCTCACGGGGTCTACGACTTCTTGCGCCGCGATCCAAAGAATTACCTGCCGGGTGTCGGGTTCGGCCGAGCCCATCACGCCCGCGTTGGTCCCGACGGCTCCGTGACAGATCCGGCGCGGTTCGAGACGGTCCGGAAGGGGATCCCATTCTGGTGCACGGCCGACGACCATGGCGCGCGCTGCAAGATTCTGTCCATGCCGTTCTCGTTTCCGCCGGACCCTTTGAAACACGGTCGAATGCTGTCAGCATTAGGCGTACCCGACATTCGGGGCACGACCAGCATGTTTTTCTGGCTGTCGGATTCGTTCTCATCGGCTGATCTCGGAGCGTCGTTGTCCGGCGGTATGAGACTTCCACTCCGTTTCAGTGGCGCAAAAGCCACGGTGCAGATTCCCGGGGCACGCGACGTGACCAAGACAACGACCGCATATACCGAGACACCGCTCAACCTCGTGGTCGACCGCCGTGCGAGACGCGTTATCCTCGAAGCGCAAGGGCAGCACGCGGAACTGGGTGAGCACGATTGGTCCGAGTGGCTGGTATGGACCTTGCCCGTAACGGATACGTTCACCGTGCATGCCATCAGCCGATTCTATGTTTTGCAGGCCGGCGAACAGGTCCACATCTACATGAATTGTCTTCAGTTTCATCCCGACCACCCCTACATCCCGTTCACAAATCCCACATCATATGCAGGGGAGTTGCGCGAACGATACGGGCTCTACAAGACCATCGGCTGGGCGTACGACACGCATGCCTTGCGGCAGGACGCGCTGACCGAGGATGCCTTTCTCGAGGATGTCCAGCGGACGATGACTTGGCGACAGCGGCTCACCCTCGACGAGATCAAGGCCGGCGACTGGGATCTGCTCGTTTCGGTGTGGACGGCGACGGATCGGGTCGGTCATCTATTCTGGCGGTATCGCGATCCGGGGCATCCCCTGTACGACGAGAAGATGGCGCAGAAGTACGGTCGCGCCATGGAAGAGACCTACGTGAAGATGGACGAGATTGTCGGGGACGTCATGCGCGAACTTTCCGACAACGATCTACTTATCGTCATGTCCGACCATGGCTTCCATAGTTTCAGGCGTGGCCTTAACGTGAATACGTGGTTGATTCGCGAAGGCTATCTCTCCGTGACGGGCCAGAGCGACCCATCCACGGCGCACAATGCGGAGGCGTATCTGCGGGGATACGATTGGAAACGAACCCGGGCCTATGCCTTGGGCCTGGGCTCCATCTACCTGAACCTGGCAAGGCGTGAAGGGCAAGGCATCGTCCCGCAGGACGAGGCGCTGGACCTCTGTGAGGAGATTCGCGGCAAGTTGCTGCAGTTGACGGATCCGGCGACCGGCGAGCAGCCGGTCAAGAACGTTTACACGAGCGCAGTTTACCGAGGAGCCTCGATGGACCATGCGCCGGATCTCGAGCTTGGATATACCTACGATTACCAGTCCACCAAGGACACCGTGAAGGGGGCCGCGCCGCATGCGTTGTTCGAGCCGAACCTCGACAAATGGAGCGGAGATCATGTGGCTTCGGACGTGGACATCAGCGCGGGAATGCTGTTTGCCAACCGGAAGCTGGCACCGGACGCCGCGATCGTTGACCTCGGCACTACGGCGCTCGATTATCTCGGGATTCCAATGCCGGCATGGCACGAAGGCAAGTCCCTCGTGTAGCGCCCCGGCCACGAGTTCAAGGTTGGGTTCGTTGCTCTTTTGCCAGGTAGAACACGCGTGTACCGTCGCTTACCGTCAAGACCTGTTGGTCCGCGTTGAGGATCTCCAGATGTTTCACGGCCTCGAGTATGTGAATGCCCAGACCGTCCGCCACGTCCTCGAGCGTGCAGGGCCTTCGTCTCAACAGGTTCATCACATCCTCCGGCAGACTCCCGCAGCGTGTCCTCCCATGAGAGTGCGGGGCATCGCCAATGATTTCCGCCGCAGGCGTGAACATTTCGGCGAATCGATGCAGGTCATCGTCCGGAACGGGGAGCGCGTAGGATTCGGCCGGAGGGCGGGTCACCGTATTGAGTTGCACGCGATCCGGGCGGATCTGCGCCGCAGCCTTGGCTAGATCCGCAACCTCCTGGGGATCATCCGTAAAACCCGCCACCATCATAATCTCTAGCCAGATTTCACCGCGAAACCGACTCCGGAAATCGGCCATCCCGTCAACAACACGCTCAAAGGTCAAATCGCGGTGAGGCCGGTTGACGCGAGCGAGCATGGCCCCGTTTCCCGCATCTAACGAAGGAATAACCAGGGAAGCGGCGGAAAGTTCGTCCTGGACATCCTTGCGCCATAGGAGAGAACCATTCGTGAGTATGGCGACCGGCACCTCGGTTGCGGTTCGTATCCAGTCCACCAACTCGCCTAGGCGGGCGTAGAGCGTTGGTTCTCCGGACCCGCTGATCGTGATGTAATCCGGTTGGCAGGTAATCTTCTTCTGGATTTCCGCCTTTACCGCTTCCAGGGCCACACATTCGCCGCGTTCGACCGTTTGATAATGCGAGGCCCCCAATTGGCAATAGATGCAGTTGAACGAGCAGGCCTTGGCGGGCACAACGTCAACGCCAAGCGACCATCCCAAACGCCGGGAAGGGACCGGACCGTAGACATAACGCATTGATGAATCCCCTCGAACGCTGCAGGGGCCAATCCCGCAGGGAACAGCCCCCTCGCCTAGGACCGTTGCGCAAAAGTTCTCAGTCGTACTCGAGTCTTGTTCCGATGGAGCACATCGTCATTTCCACCGGAAAGGCCTCCCGGAACATGGCCATCGCTTTAAAACCCGTACAGTGGAGTGGAATCAAACGCCGTACGCGGATACTCTTGAGCGCTTCGATGGTATCCCGAATTCGCGCTGACGATGCCGAGAGGAGATGCATTCCTCCGATCACGGTGTGAATCGGCGCGCCGCCCGTCAGTTTCTGCACGTAGTGAAGCGTATTGATCACGCCGGCGTGGCCGCAGCCCAGGATCACGACCAGCCCATAACGCGTTTCCGAATACACGGCTTGATCGTCGATCAACTCGTCCTGCGTCGCGCATGCTTCATCACTGAAGAACGGCCCGCCTGTATCCTCGAAGCTGGTAACCCGCGGAATGGGACCAGTCAGGCTCATACCCTCGGACAATGCGACTGGCGCCTCAACCCACTGTATGCGGGCGTTTTCGCGAACGAACGCCATCACCGGTTCGGGCATTCCAATACTTCGGGAATTTCCATGGGCGGAGCGCGCAAACTTCGGACGAAACGCTTCAGGATGGGCGTAAACCCGCAGGCCGGGAGCCAGCCGGACGGCGGTGGCGAGTCCTCCAGTATGGTCGTAGTGCCCATGGCTGACAAGAATCGCGCCGGCTTCATTCAGGTCGATCCCGATTTGATTCGCGTTGTGCACCAGCGCTTGTCCCTGGCCGGTGTCAAACAGATACTTTCGGCCATCCTGCTCAATCCACATCGAGAAGCCGTGCTCCGCAATGAATCCGCGGCCAGCGGCCATGTCGTCTACAATCAAGGTGAGTCGAAGCACGAGTACCTCACGTGCGCGACGAGGCGCACTGTGCGGGGAATGGACCGTTTCGGGCGCCACCCGCCGCGTGTTATGACTTGGCAAACTCCCGAGGAGCCATGGTCTCTTCGATCATATTCCAGACGTTGCGGATGGCGCGCGCGCTTTCGCCATCTCCCAGTTCGACGATGGCCTTGCACTGGACCTGCGCCTCGGTAAACGTGTCGTCGTACGGGACTTTTCCAGCAACGACGACGCCGAGGTGCCGCGCCTCGTGTTCGATACGGAGGCTGAGTTCGGCGTTCAGATCCCACTTGTTGATGCACACCATCGCCGGTATTCGAAAACCAGCCACGAGCGACGCCACGCGTTCAAAGTCGTGCACCGCGCTGCGCGTGGGTTCCGTGACGATCAACACGACGTCTGCGCCGGTAATCGAGGCGATGACCGGGCATCCGATCCCGGGCGACCCGTCCGTGATGATTCGCTCGTAACCATGCCTTTCGGCATACCGCCGCGCCCGATCGCGGACCGCGCTGACCAGTTTGCCCGAGTTACCATGCCCCGCACGCAACCTGGCATGCACCATCGGACCAAGGCGGGTCGTTGACAAGTAGATTTCGCCGCTTGTCACGGGGTCGAGCGTAATCGCCGTCTCCGGACAGAACCACGCGCATACCCCGCACCCTTCGCATGCAATCGGGTCGATGTAAAACGTGGCTTCTCCACGCGCATCGGGCGGACCCACACGGGACACGGCTTCATACCGGCAAACTTGCGCGCAGGTCCCGCACGCGTTGCACATCTCAGAATCGATCTGCGCGCGTTTTCCACCGAAAAACGCTTCCCGGCGGACAATCTCCGGGCTGAGAACAAGATGAAGATCCGGCGCGTCGACGTCGCAATCCGCAACGACAACGCAATCCGCAAGCGCGGCGAGCGATGCAACAACGGATGTCTTTCCCGTTCCGCCTTTGCCACTGATGACAGCGAGTTCTTTCATGGCGCGGTTGCTCCCGCCATTGCGGTTCTCGGCGAGATTGCGTCATCCAACCGGCCGACCAGGAACTCGAACCGTGTCCGGTACTCGGAGCAGCAGTCGCACATCATCACTCCTCGCGAGTACGCCTCGGCTACGCGCCGGTCCTCCGGAATCGTGCCGAGAACCTCGATGGCCTCGTCTTCGCAAAACCGGCGGGTCGGCGCATCGTGCTGCCCCGCGCGGTTGATCACCACACCGAACGGACGGTCCAGCACGCGGAGGAGGTCTACGGCCATCCGCAGGTCGTGCAGGCCGAAGGGTGTCGGTTCGGCAACAAGAATCACGTAGTCCGCGGCTCGCATTGTTTCTATAACGGGGCATGCGGTGCCAGGCGGCGAGTCGATCACCGTGAACTCCCCTTCAGCGGCAGCGTCAAGAACCTCGCGAATAACCGGCGGACTTGTGGCCTCTCCGATGTTGAGCGCGCCGTCCACAAACCGAATTGGTCCCGCAGCGCCGCGTCTGACCAAGCCGACTTCCCGGCCGGATTCCCGGATAGCCCCGTTTGGGCAGACCAGCCAGCAACCGCCGCAGCCGTGACACAAGGTCGGAAAGACGAGGACCTTATGGTTCAGCGGAAGAATGGCGCCAAACTCGCAGATCTGACCGCATTTGTTGCAGCCGGAGCACAAGGAAGAATTGACTCGAGGCACCGGGACCTTAACCGGCCACGTCTCGCTGAGGACGGGGTTCAGGAGAATGGCGCCGTTAGGTTCCTCCACGTCGCAATCAAGATACGTTACGGAACGGGTTGCCGAGGCTACCGTGGCGAGACTCGTCGCCACTGAGGTCTTGCCGGTTCCGCCTTTTCCACTGGCAACAACGATCTTCATTTGCGGAATCCCTTCGGAGCGCTTCGAGATTGAATGTGGCTCATGATCCTATTTCAAGCCCAGCGTCGGCCACAGACGCCGCGACAAATCGCTCAATGGCCTCGCGTACGATGCCGCTGGTTCCGGCGGCCACGCGAATTCCTGCTGCTGTAAGGGCTTCCACAGCGTTGGGGCCGCATTCCCCTGTCAACACGTACTCGACCTTTTCCTCCGAAAGCAGTCGCGCTGCCTGGATGCCCGCGCCGCTGCCACGCAACGCCGCGGGATTCTCCACAACGCGGAACGCGGGGCCGTTTGTGTCGGCCATTACGAAATACGGGCATCGTCCGAATCGAGGAGAAACGTTCGCCTCAATTGTGGGGCCCTCCGAACTTACTGCGACGATCATTTCACTCAGTCCTTTCTGACGTGGTGGCGTGCGGCCGCCAATGACCGGGGCATCCGGTAGTGCGGCGATTCACGACAACGGCGCGGAGTCTCCCCGCCTCTTTCGGCAACGCTGCCGATTCCGTTGAGGCAGCCTGCGCCGGCAACACCCCGGCATGCGATACGTGTCATCGACCAAGCCATCGCGCAAGTAGGCGTTGAGCACTTCCTCAACGGGCCCGCAGATATGCGTGACCAGTTCGATACCCGCACCGCGAAGTGTCGCAGCGAGTTCGCGGGATACCGTCCCGCAAATCACCACGTCCACGCCGTGATTCGCGAGCATGCCGGCGAGAGGCTGTGCACTCGACTGGGAGATGCCGACCTCACTCCGCCGCCGGGTTGCGCCGTTCTCCACATCAAAAACAACGGCATGCCCCGCGACATCCAGCATTGGAGAGACTCGATTCTCCCAGTGGGGTATCGCGATTCTCATACTGGGGGTGGGAGCACATTTCGTGCCGCTTTTGCGAATTGGCATTTGACCGCAGGAACGGCATAGCGCGTGCCTTCTCAACGCCGAGACCTTTGCAGATTGCAACGTGTGGTATAATCCAACTAGGCAATATGCATTGTTGCGATACGAGTTGCGCACGATTCAGGAAGTACTACGATGCCCACCGCAAACTGCCCCGAAGCACGGGAGCAAGTCATCCTCGATTCCATCAACGAAGGGGTTTTCACGGTCGATTTAGATTGGCACATCACGGGTTTCAATCGGGCCGCTGAGAGCATTACGGGGGTGTCGCGGGAAGAGGCCATGTGCCGGCCGTGCTGTGATGTTTTTCGCGCCAGCATTTGCGAGAAATCGTGTCCGCTACGCCACACGATGGCAAGTGGGGAACCCGTGGTTAACGCCATGGCGCATATCCTCGACCAGGCGGGGCGACGGATTCCGATTCGCATATCTACCGCGCTGTTGCGCGACGACGCAGGCAATGTCATTGGGGGTGTCGAGTCCTTCCAGGACTTAAGCCAGGTCGAACAGCTTCAGAAGGAAATCGAAGCGCGGTACACCTTCGAGGATATCGTGGGGCGTAGTGCTGCGATGAAGCGGCTTTTCGATATCCTGCCCCAGGTGGCGGACAGCGCCAGTACGGTTCTCATTGAAGGACCAAGTGGAACCGGAAAGGAATTGTTTGCCCGAGCGATCCACAACCTGTCCCCGCGGAAGAACAAGCCATTCATTGCGGTAAACTGTGGCGCACTGCCGGATACGCTATTGGAAAGCGAGTTGTTTGGTCACAAGGCGGGAGCATTCACCGATGCACGGCGAGACAAGCCGGGCCGATTTGCATTGGCGAACGGCGGCACCATCTTCCTCGATGAGATTGGCGACATATCGCCCGCGATGCAGGTTCGGTTGCTGCGCGTGCTTCAGGAACGGGTCATCGAGCCCTTGGGATCCGTGCAACCGGTTAAGGTCGATGTTCGCATCGTATCGGCCACGAACCGCGATCTGCCGACGCTCGTCCGGGAAGGACAGTTTCGGGAAGATCTGTTCTACCGCGTACGCGTCATCTCTGTACAACTTCCTGAGTTACGCCAACGCCGGGAAGACATTCCCTTGCTCATCGAACATATCATCGCGCGTTTCAACCGGTTGCAAGCGAGATCGATCGCGGGCGTGTCCGATGAAGTGCTGGCACGGCTCATGGAGCACGACTTCCCGGGCAATGTGCGGGAACTCGAAAACATTATCGAGCAGGCCTTTGTTTTGTGCCGGAATGGCGTCATAGAACTGCACCATCTGCCGCCGGAATTCCGTCCTGCACAGACCGCCGCCGCGACGCAGCGCCCTATGACGCTGCAATCGATGGAAAGGTTCATGATTGCGGAAGCCTTGCGTCGGCACGGTGGGAATCGCAAGAAGGCGGCCCGCCAACTGGGCATCGACCCAAGCACGCTGTATCGAAAGATTCAGGCCGCAGGAATTGAAGTTCCCGAAACCGACGGCCGGAGCCAGCCGAAGTAGATTTCTGGATCACGCTTGGTTTGATTAGCGCGGTCCGCCGTGATGCGCCCACCCACCGAGTTTTTGGCAAGATCACGACCGGTCCGTCTCCGTCTCCAGCTACCCGCGAAACTCCGTCGACGCATTTGGCACAAAGAATGCTCCCCTCCAAGCGAGTTTTCACAAAAGCGCTACCCGAAAACCGGGCTAAAATGGAGGCGAAACTATGCCAGGCAGAGATGGAACAGGGCCTAAGGGGATGGGACCTGGAACGGGAAGAGGAGCGGGCGACTGCACGGAAACGGGCGTCCCGCAAAACTCTAGCACCGGCCTGCGGTTGGGTTTGCGATCGCGGCGGCGAATGGGCCGAGGTCGCCGCGTCCGAGGGGGACGTTCCAGGTTCGGGGATTCAGACGACGAGCAACGGCTGCAGGGCGAGGTTTCTGAAGAAACGGCGTATCGAAAAGGCACGCGGGGATACATACCGACTATCGAAAAGTCCTCCGACGAGGTTTAAATGGACACGAAGACTGTGAGTGGCTTTTCTGCGACCGCACTGAAACATGCGGAACACCCGCACAACCGGGGCATGCCGGAGCAGTTCAATGCCCATGCGCGCATCACGGGCCCATGCGGCGACACCATGGAGTTCTGGCTGGCCATAGTGGGCGGTCAAATTCAACGGGCATCGTTTGACACCGACGGCTGTCGCTCTTCCATAGCGTGCGGCAGTATGGCCGCCACCCTGGCGGAGGGAAGCCGCCTCGAGTCCGCTGCGGCAATCGCGCAGGCCGATATCCTGAAGGCGCTGAACGGAGTTCCCCCTCAGGGAGAACACTGTGCGTTGCTGGCGGCGAATACGTTGCGGGCCGCTTGTGATGCGCATGACAACTCCGATGTGGCGTGATAGGACTGGCGCGCCCGTTGCGGCGCGCGCCCCGGAAATAGACGAGAATTCACGAAGTAGATGGAAAGGACACAGAAGTTATGAAGATTGCCGTACCGGTAGCGAACGGAAGACTCGCAGCGCACTTTGGCCATTGCGAGCAGTTTGCCTTTTTGGAAGTCGATGGAGACGGTGAATTGCTCCCTGAAACCCAATACGCGACCCCGCCGCCTCACGAGCCGGGCGTGTTGCCGGCGTGGCTGCACACCCAGGGCATTACGCATGTTATCGCAGGCGGAATGGGCCAGCGTGCGCTGCAACTGTTCCAAAGCCACGGGATCCACGTTGTCGTCGGCGCGGCCTCGGACGATCCGATAGCCAGCGCCCGTTCCTTTCTCGCAGGGACCCTCGAACTCACGGACAATTTCTGCGACCATTGAGGCAGCCTCGGTCTACACATAGGGTTCTTGCGTAGCGGGATACAGGGCTTAGACGAGGGGTGCTGCGGTTGTACCCACCCGACCGTCGCGCATTTCCAGAACGGTTCCCGCATGAATGCTTGCGCGGCTTTCGTGTGTCACGAGGATAACGCCTCCGCCTTGATGGGCGAACTGCTTCAGCGCTTCCAATACGATCGAGGTGTTGTCCTCGTCCAGGTTGCCCGTTGGCTCGTCGGCGAGGAGGATTTTGGGACGGTTCAGCAGCGCGCGGGCCAGCGCGGTCCGTTGGCGTTCGCCGGTACTGAGCATGGAAGGCACGTGGCTTGCCCGCCGAGTCAAGCCGAATTGTTCTATCAATTCCTGTGCCCGCGTGAGCGAGTCGCCCGACGGCAATGCCAAGGCAGGCGCCCGGACGTTGTCCAACACGGTCAGGTAGGGCGCCAGATGGAACTGCTGAAAGACGAAACCAATGGTGCCCGCACGCAATTGGGCGCGCGCGTCGCTCGTCAGATCGTATGGGTCGGACTCCAGCAGCCTGAGACTGCCGGAGTCAGGACGAAGCAGGGCGCCGAGTGTGAAAAGCAGCGTTGATTTACCGCAACCGCTCGGACCCTTCACGGCTATGAAATCGCCTGCATTCAGTGTTAGCGAGACGCCGTCCAAGGCGTGGACGGACCCCGCGGGTCCTGGGAATGATTTTCTGAGATTGTTCGCCTGGAGCAATACCATGAGTTAGTCGTTTCGCAGCGCGACGACAGGATCTTGCCGTGCCGCCATCTGAGTTGGGAGCCAACTTGCCAACACACTTAGCAGGGGCGCGAGCGTCAGGGCCCCAATCAAGAGCCGCTCGTCGAAGAGTGTCCAGGCGCCGTATTCACCCACGTTCACGCCTTCGTGGTGGCCCCATGCCAATCCGGTAGCGAACCCGACTAGATAGCCGGTTAGCGCGCCCATCATTCCCAAGAGAACCGCCTTTGTAAGAAAGATGTATGTAATCTGGCGCGACTGCAACCCCAGGGCGCGCCAAATGCCAATTTCGGAGCGCCTGATTCGGACATTGGAGAGGGACTGTAGACCCACCCACGCACCAGATCCCAGCAATACGACGGGGAATAGCCAGGTAGCCAACGCTTCTCGTTGAGACTGCTGCGTGCGATGATAGGTCTCTTCGGCCGCCACAGTTTCTCCGCTCAATAAGGCGGCGCGGTCGCGAGCGAGCGCGCGGACGGCGGTTTGCGCGGCGAGCTGAAAAACCTGCGTATCGGGAAGGACCTTGGCGATATCGCCGCGGAGGCCTACCAATTATGCTCCCGCGCAATGGCAACTCAAGGCCATGATCGCGTTGATTCGTCCGCGCTCACCGAGCACCGCTTGTGCGTCTTCAAGGTGCAACCAGACCGTAACGTCGTCCGCGTTTCCCCGCTCGGACTGGATCTCCGCGACCGTGAATGCGTGGCCTCGCAGGTTAATGGTATCGCCCGGATGGAGACCCAGTTGCGTCGCAATCACATGACCTAATCGCGCGGCGCCCGGTTCGACGGGTTGCGTGAGGGGCGCCTTTGGATCGAGATGAGTCTGCGGGATCTCGCTTCGCACGCCCATCAGAATCACTTGCACATCTTCTCGTCCTGGCAAGGAATTGTCCTCGCTTATGTTTGGCATCATGTGACGTTCCGTGTCTATCGT
>CAZWDH010000075.1:0-24561 GCA_964632865.1 uncultured Nitrospiraceae bacterium | reverse complement strand
GATGATGCGGATTCGCGGCGAGCAATGTTTCAATCATCTCGTAGGGCGGCAACACCTGTGGCATCCCTACGCGAGCCACAGCAACCGCGCCTGGCCTTTCCTGGGCGAACTGGCCATCGCCTTCCACGGCGACTTTCCCGAAGCGGACCGCTGGCTCGACTTCGCCATGACGGTCTTCTATACGGCCTACCCCGTGTGGAGCGATTCGGACGGGGGCTGGCACGAAGGGATCGCCTACTGGTCGAGTTACATGAGCCGGTTCATGTACTGGGCGCACACCGTGCGCGCGGCCTTCGGCATCGACGTGTTTGAGCGGCCCTTCTTCCAGCGCGTCGGCGATTATGGCATGTACCTCCTCCCCCCGGGCACGAAGACGGGCGGGTTCAGTGATCAGTCCACAGGCGTCACGTCGAGCAGTATCGGTCCGCTCATGGCGGTCTTCGCGGCGGGCGCGCGCAATCCGTACTGGAAATGGTACGCCGAAGAGGTGGGCGCGGAAATCGGCGGCGGCTACGTGGGATTCCTCGCCGCGGCACACGCGCAGAACCTGGAGGCGAGAGCGCCCACGGACCGACCCGAGTCGACCTGCTTCTACGGAACGGGACTCGCCGCGTTGAATACGAACCTGCTGGACGGCGCGTCGAACCACCAGATCCAGTTCAAGAGCAGCCCCATGGGGCGGCAGAGTCACGGGTACAACGCGAACAATGCGTTCCTGCTCAATCTCAATGGCGAGCGCGTCTTCCTCCGCACGGGCAAGCGCGACGTTTACGGCAGCCCGCATCACCAGGATTGGATGTGGCACAGTCGCTCCGACAACGCCATCCTCGTGAACGGTGAAGGGCAGGTAAAACATAGCCCCAACGCGACCGGACGCATCACCGCGTTCGCCACGTCGGACACCGTCGATGTGGTCGCCGGCGAAGCGGGCGCATCGTACGAGAACCTCGATCGCTGGTCGCGGCGTATCGTCTTCCTCAAACCGAATCTCATCGTGATCCACGATTGGCTCGAAGCGCCGGAGCCCTCCGCCTTCCAATGGACCCTCCACGCGCCGGGCGCATTCGACTTGGGCGAGAACGTGGCGACATGGTCCGGCGACCCCGGCCACGTGCGCGTGCGGTTCCTCGAACCGCAAGGGTTGGCGATCACCCAAACCGATCAATTCGATCCGCCGCCTGCAGAATGGGCGAACTTCAAACTGAACGAATGGCATCTCACCGCGGACTGTCAGGAAATGGCAAAGACGCGCGAATTTGTAACCGTCATCGAGATCCTCGATGCACCGGATCAAGCCCCGACAGACGTGACCATGGAGCAAACCCCGGACGGAGCGCGGGTAGTGAGCGTCGCGACGGGCGTTTCACCCACGCGCATGGAATTTACCGCCAACGCGTTCAAAGTCTACGCGCCGGAATTCGAGCGTCAATTCGAAGGGAAGTAGAGGGACGGCCACCATTTTCCTTCTAAGCGCCTTCGCTCTTTCTTCAGTGATTCAAAAGGAAAATGGTGGCTGTCCCCAATTTTACGTCGCGGTCTCACTCTTGCTCCGTCAGATCGAAATCGATCGTCAGGTGCTCTCCTTCTTTCATGTCGATCTCCTTGGACTCAGCAAGGAGTGATCGGTGCATGGAGGGGCGATACTTCCCGGTCATGAGATACCAGCGGCCCGGCGGGATGTTGCGAAGTTGGTAGGTTTCGCCAGACTTCCGCACGTGGCTGTACGCGAGAACACATTGTTCCACCTGCGGTCTGCCGAACTCGTACCAGCCGTCGGGCGAAGGTATCGGCGCGAGGCGAATCGTGCAGAAGTCTTCTTCGTCATCGGGGAATTGCACCGTTCCTGCGATCTCGCAGGAGCCGCCCATATCCACGTCGCATCGCGTGGTTTCGCCAGACTTGAGATCGACCTCCACGCTGCGGTGGCAGCCGTCGTATTCGAAGAACCATGCCCATAACTTTCCGTTCGGATACGCGTCGAAGCTGTAATTTCCCGCGTCGTCGGAGCTGAGCCATTCGCCGTTGATGACGATGGTGGTCTTGTGCGGTTCGCCGTTCATGGTCGTGCGGCCCGCGAACACGGCCCGGCCCAGCATGGCGCAGTCGAGGGGCGTCGTAGCGTCGGCTTTGATGGGTATCGTGAACCGCTGCGCCCCTAACCCGTCGGCTCGGACTTCGACGGTCACGTCGCCCGCAGGCACGTTGGACATCGTAAAGGTACCGTCGTCGTTGCGCGCCACGGAGACGCCGGGCTCTTCCCACACTGCGCCGGAATCGGGAAGCGTAAGCACCGGCACGCGCACCTCGTAGTTCTTGACCGGTTCCCCGGTCTGCACATTCCGCACGGTGCCCTGGATGGAGCCTTTTCCCGGAATGACCAGTTCCAGATTCCTCGTATTCAGCGGTACGTCGTTGAGGGCCAGCTTGTACCCCTGCGCGCCGTCGACGTCGTTGAAGAACAACGTGAGTTTGGATTGTCCTATGCCGTCTAGACCCTCCAGGTAGAACGCGCCATCGTCACCTGTCTTGGTCCACCAATGCCGGCCGTGGGGAATGAACGAGTCGACACCTACGCCCGGCATAGGCGCGCCCGCCGCATTGCGCACGTGGCCGGCGAGCACGAAGTCTTCCGGCGCGTTCAGCAGGATCTCAAGGTTCTCGATGCTATCGCCGGACTTCACGTCGAGGAAGCGGCCCTTCAACGGCACCTGTTGCATGTTTCGATCGGCGCTGGGGACGGACCGGTACACGATCACGCGGTGCTTGCCAGGCGCGACATTCGGCATGTTGAAAACGCCCGCTTCGTTCGTCTCGTTTTCGCCGAACCCGCCACTCGCTAGATAGCTGACGCCTGGCGCCGGCGGCGGGCCTGCGCCGACGGTCCACAGTTCGATCGTGCGGTTCGCCGCAGGATTGCCCTTTGTGTCCACGATACGGCCGGATACGTGGGCGCTCTTCGGCAGGATGAAGTCCCAACCCCGGTTCACGCCCGCTTGCACTTCGGCAGTGCGGTACATCGATGCGTAGCCTTCCGCATTCACAAACAATCGGCTGTTGCTCGGCAGGGCTTTCAAGGTGAACGTGCCATCCGCGTCCGTATCGGCTTGTGCCGAATGCCACGGCCCACTGTCCCACTTCTTGATCAGCAGATGCGCTCCCGCTACCGGGTTGCCGTCCAGGTCCGTTACCTTGCCGGTCACGAAGGTTTCGGACGTTTCTTCTGTCGCCGGCGCGCCTGCCGCGTCTTTGTCTGGCACATCCAACCAGAACGTCAGTGTCTTAACCTTTCCGTCGCGCGTAATGCCTAATCTGAACGTGCTTTCGTTCGAGAACTTGTGAATTGTCTCCATGAGCTTCTGGTCGCTGTCAATCTGGATGCCGTTGACGGAGTTGACCTCATCACCGTTTTGGAGGCCGATCAGCTTGGTAAGCGCAATCTCGTTGAAGTAGTCACTCGTGATACCGGTAACGTTGCCGTCCTCGTCTTCGACCATACGTGGGTCCAGTTTGTTCACCGTGTCCGCGTAGTCGTACGAAGCCAACTCTTCAACGAGGGCACCGCGGTCGAGCACGACCCCGCCATTCTTATAGACCTTTACCAGTTGGCGCCTGGTCGATCCGGTGCTTGATGTCTGCGCCGGTGCGGAGGACGTTCGCTGGGTCATTGACGTGCTGGAGGACGTACTGCGGGACTCCGGCAATCGCAACGTGCTCAATTCGTCCACGGATGTGACGTAGGTCTTGTCGCTGACGCGGTAATGGACGTTCAGTTTCTTCTCCACGCCGTAGATGGGGTCGCCGCCGAGTTCGTTGGAGACGCGGATTTCGAGCGTGTCGTTCTGGATGCGGTTGTTGAGCAATTCCGTCAGATCCACCCAACTGTCTCGCGCGCCATAGACGGCGGAGAGGACGCTTAGCTTGCCCGCCGGTTTTGCCTCGGCTTTTCCCAAATACCCCGGCAATTCCGTCGGCGTCTCGACGCTAAGTAATTGCAGTTCGTAAGGTTCGCGATGGCGCAGTATACGCACGACCACGCCATTGTCGAGCGCCCAATAATCGGTGACGTGTCCGGCGCGTTTCTTGAACCACGTGTCGCCGGAGGAGAGTTGCGTTTCGGTGATGTGATGGGCATTAAACGTGCCTGCCGGAACCGTGACCTCCTCTTTTCCCGCGTTCTGAAATCGGCTGGAGTAGCTCGCCATGCCCGTGCCGGAATTGTCCCAGTCGAAGCAGAGCGCCTCGCCGGGTTTCTCGTTCGACGGGATTTGCAGTTGAAAGAAGGCCATATGGGCCGTGTACGAATCGGGACGGCTGTTCGGAACGAAGATGGCGCCTTGGGGTACCGTCAATGTCTCCACCTGACCGTCCTTTTCCCCGCCCTCGTACGCGATCGTTACGGTTTTATCCCCGAATTCCATGAACCGTTTGGACGGTGGCTGGCCGTCGCGGCCGTGATGGTGGCCTTCATAGCGGTAGAATTCCTCCGCGTCGGACACGTAGGCGACAGTGGTTGCATTGAATGGCGGCAGATAACTCGCGGCAACGAACTCGCGCTCGGCCTCCTTCTTGATCCAGACCACGCTCGGTTCGGCGAGATCCTGTCCCCGGCTGCGGTGCGCGTAAGCGCCCTTGAATATCAGTTCGCCGGGCAATGCGTCGACGATCGACCGCGACTCCTCAGGAACATCGGCCGGGGCCACCGCCGTTGTAGTAGGGACAGCGGACGAGACGGATAGCCCTGGTTCCAAGGAAACCCATGGCTTCAGTTGGGCGAGATCGATCTTCGGTTCGTGGCCGCTGTCGTTCCACCATTTGCCCCAGGCCTGTTTGTCGGCATTGAAATTCTGGCCGGTCAGGCGGACGAGCGAGGCCCGCGCCCACATGCGCGTGTTCTGGTTGCCATGATCGACCAGAGGCACCAGCGTCGGCACGGCGGATATATCATCCTGCCGGCCGAGCGCCGACACCGCCATCCACTTGGGCCGGCAGTCGTAATCGCTGTCTTCGCGATGGTACGCGGCCGCCTTGACCAGGCCGGGCAACAACCGCGCATCCTGAAGAGCGCCCGATTCCGCGAGTGAACGACAAAGGTGCCGGCCGTATTCGCCATTCAACACGTCGACATGGTTCAGAATTTTCGCTTCGCGCGCCTCGGGAGAAAGCTGCGCAAACGCATCGTGTGTGAACCACAGATCGCCCCGCGCAAAGGTCGATGCCGTCCAGCGGATATACTCCTGCACTTCAGGATCGGCATTGGCGTAATGCGCAGTAATTTCCTCTTCAACTTCGGCAGTAGTGTCGGAGGGTTGCTGCGAGGTCTCATCGTTGTGTGTGTCCGCTGCGACGGGCAGGAAAGTCGGCAGCATTGCCAAGCCCATGATTGCGACAACCGCAAATCCGCCGAGCGTTAACGCGGCTCGGCGGCGGATGGCCCGGTCCATGATCCGGGCAATCCTCTTCCCCATCGGATGCAGCTTGTTGGCGCACCCGAAAACGACGCGTGGCGCGAAGGGCTGGTGCAACTGCTTCGCCGCGTGCAGAAGCGTCTTGCAGTACTGGCTGTCCGCCGCGAGGCCCAGGCTGAGCACGATGTCATCGCAGCAGTCTTCGCGTTTTCGGTGAATGGCGCGCACAAGCAGCCACACCAGCGGGTTGAACCACCAGAGTAGGGTGACCAGGTGCTCGACCCAGATGAATGCAAGGTCCAGGCGGCGGTGGTGGGCGAATTCGTGTGCAAGAATCGCGCGCATCTCTTCCGCATCCAATGAAGCCAGCGCGTCCGGCAACAGGATACGGCGCTTCCAGATGCCGGTCGCCATGGGCGAACAGACCGTCGACGAGAACAATACAGACACGGGACGTCGCACGTGTAGCTGTGCCGCCACTTCGCAGGCGAGTCGCGCTACCCACTGGTCCGCAGGTCGCGCGTTCCCGAGCAACCGGCGCAGATACAAATAGCTGTTCGCCATAATGAGGCCCAGGACCACCATCCCGACTATGTGCAGTGAGGCGAGAAGGGCTTTCCAATCCCAACGGATATCAAAGGCTGGTCCGCGA
The DNA here is from genome assembly GCA_964632865.1 of uncultured Nitrospiraceae bacterium. GTDB lineage: Bacteria > Hydrogenedentota > Hydrogenedentia > Hydrogenedentales > SLHB01 > JAHDWY01. The sequence continues at coordinate 18,504 of CAZWDH010000075.1, read as the reverse complement.
TGTTGTTCCGGCAGCGCAGACAACTGCTCGGACAATCCGGCAGCCGTGGGTGGGACTGCGATATCCGTGTCCGGCGAAGGCGCCGTCGCGGGCATCGACACTTCGGCAGGGGCCAGGGTCGATTCGTTCAAAGCAGTGGTGGTCCCTGTCGTGGTATCGACGGAAATCACCATGGGTGCGGGATTCTCGGCTACCCTCGTGGTCGCGGCCGCATCCAGAACGGGAACCGCGATAACGGGTGGCACCAAAAACTTCAGCAGTGCCAGGATGAGCACCGCATACAGGAAGGAAGCCGAACGTTTCCGCCGTAACCAGACCACGGCGAAGGCTATCATCGCTACGAGAGACGACTGCCACGTGCTATGAATGACGGCCGCCCACCACGCGTCTGCAAACTCCGTGATTCCGGCTAACGGATTCATCGCAGGTACTCCTCGTTAATCCCGACCCCTCTTGTCCGCGTCTGCGCGAAGCTTTTCGACCAATGCCTCGAGGGCTTCGAGTTCGTCCTGATTCGGCGGCTTGGTGTCGAACAGAGACGCTACCATGCTCACGCCGCTTCCGCCGAAGATCCGTTGGCGGATACGGCCCATCAGGTTTCGATAGGTTCGATGGGGAGGTTGATTGGCACGATAGACGAAGGCTTTCCCGACCGGCGCCTTCTCTTTGGAGACGAGTTCTTTCTCTTCGAGGCGGCGCAACAGGGTTACCATGGCCCCGTGGGTCATGGGCCGATACTCGGCCATTGACTCGCGAACGTCGCGGGCCGTGGCCTTCCCCAAACGCCAGAGGCACGCAAGGACTTCGAGTTCGGCAGGTGGAAGGTCGCCGGGTTCGAAGGTGTAGTGCCGGGCGCGATCTTCGCGGTCGCTCATAAGAACTCCCCCAAATGGTGCACATCTCGGCGCGGGACATACCGCAAGGACAACAGCCCAACGTTGTCCGACCATCAAAATATACCCGCGTATTCATTTTGTCAAGACAAAAATACTCCCGTATTTTTTAGGCGAGCGGGACCCATTCCCCATCGGGAGTTAAGATGGGGTTCGCGGAATACTCATCCTGCGGGGAGCGCGACCAAGGATGTGCTGCAGTTCTGATTGCGGCGAAGAACCTACACCTTCAGGCCGACCGCGCGCATGAGTTCGAGGGCGTTGCTTTTCTGGACCACGCCGGGCCGCATGCGGTAGTCGAAGACCAGCTTGCCTTCTTCGAGGTGGTCCTCGAAGTGCACGTTGGCGGCGCGGGATCCAAGATCGTCTGCCGTTTTCGCGAGCGCGAGATCGTGTGTCGTGACCAAACCTGCGGCGCCGGCCTCGAGCAATCCGCGCACGATGGCGTCGGCGCCGATTTTTCGATCGTGGGAATTGGTCCCGTGCAGGATTTCGTCCAACAGAAACAGTAACGGAAGCGGCCCCGAGGCCAGATCGACGAGTTGACGAATCTTGCTGATCTCCGCGTAGAACCGCGAACTGCCCGCCTGGATGGAGTCCTGGATCCGCAACGTCGCGCCGATGGCCATGGGCGATACGGTCAGCTTTTCCGCGCGCACGGGAGCCCCCGCAAGAGCAAGGACCGTGTTGATCCCGACGGTGCGCAGCAGGGTGCTTTTGCCGGACATGTTGGAACCGCTCACAACGAGCAGGCGCAGGTCGCCGCCAAGGGTCACGTCGTTGGCGACACATGCGCTCTCGGACAACAGAGGGTGCCCGGCCTGGACCGCCTCAAAGCGCGGCCCCTCCTGCACGATCTCCGGAAAGGGATCGCCGGGATGTTCGTAGGCGTACGCGGCAAACGCGCCCAGGGCCTCGAGGTCTCCGACCGCTTCCAACCAGCGCGCGATGTGCACACCATAGGTCTTGCGCCAGCGCTCGAAGGCGTAGGCGAAGTGGACATCCCACATCGTGACAATCGCCAGCGGGGCAAAGAGCTGGTTGCCGCGGGCTTCGTGCCAGGTGAGCAAACGCTGCAGATGGCGGATGCAGTCCGATGCGGAACGTCCGTTTTCGGTCATCAACCCATGCACGCGTTGCAGCCGTTCGCACGTGAACGGCTCCCGCTCCAAACGTGCGAGCACGTCGCCAAGCACGTGCAACTCGCGCCCCGGCTCTTCCACATCCTTGAGCACCTTACGCACGCCTTGTTGGGTCACGCGATTGAGGACCCACACCCCGATGACGGCGACCGCAAATGGCAGGGGTCCCGTACCGAAAACCGCCCACCCAAGAAGCGACGCCAAAGAAAGCGCAGCAATCGCATGCGCGACGCGGAGCGGCTTCATCGTCGCGAACACGGCGGGTCCCTTACCCCACTTCACGATCACCTCCGGCAAGACGCCGCGCCGAATATCGGACCCGAGTAACGCCAACTCTTCGCGGAGGTCCAGCCGCGGTCGCAACTCATCGACCGCCTGTTGCCGTGCACGCACTTCATCCGGTTCCGCGGGACCGAGCAGCCAGTCCGCCAGGGTACGTTCGCCCGCGCGCGTACGCGCCGTGCACAGCAATTCGAAAAGGGATCCTTCGCCGAAGAGATCCAAGTCGGCGGCGTAGGGATGTGAATCGGATACCAGGTCGAGACCCGGAAGGCCTTTGCCCGCCCAAAGGCCATCGAGCCGCGCGATACAACGTTCGTAGTAGGAAACGGCCGCGTCCGCACGCGCCTTCGCGCGAAGCGCATAGTCGTGCGCCACGACGAGCACGGCAAAAACCAACGCCGGAACCACGAGCCACCACGCGCTGGCGAGTTTCATTCCGAAAATGAGCCAGGCCAAGGCGAGCGCCAGCACGAAGACGGAAAGCCGCATGTTGGAGATCCAATCGGAGCGCCGTTCCAGCGAGTCCGCCGTAGCGCGGCGCGCGGCCAACCGGGATTCATATTCACCGCGGGGATTCGATTGCTGCATCATCGCGAAACTATAGCATAGGGCCAGAGAATGAGTTACGATACCAAGCCGAGGATAAGTGATTCATTACAGTAAGGGGGTTGTCATGTTCGTCGTTCCGGGTCTCATCTGTATGTTGGCCGCCGCCGCCCAGGAACTGCCGTCATGGAGTTTTGATGGACCGGAAGATGGGGCGGCCTGGGTTTCGAACGCGCACTTGAGTAATGTCGCGGTGCGCGACGGTGTGCTGGTGGCGGATGCGACGGGTTGGGATCCCTTTTTCGTGTGCTCCGGTCTTTCGTTTCCCGCTTCGCCGTGGCAGTACGTGGTAATTCGCATGAAAGCCGACCAATCCGGATCGAGCGAGTTGTTTTTCACGGGAACGGAGGAATGCGAGTATGGCGGCTTGTCGCAGGACCGGAGCCGGCGGTTTCACGTTGACGGCGACGGCGAATTTCACGACATCTTCGTGTTTCCGTTCTGGCAGGCGGAAGGCCAGATCGTGAAGCTGCGGTTGGACCTTTACGATGGCGCGCACTTTGAGATCGATTCCATTGAGATTCGATCCTGGGGCGACGCGGAAAACCCCATAACCGGACAGTACGCGTGGAACCTCAAAACCGACGGCGCGTGGCGCATTGCCGATTCGGCGGTGGAACGATTCTCGCCGCCATTGCGACTGGCGATCGAAGACCGCGGCTGGGCGACCATCGAAATCGAGTCCGAGCGCGACACGGTAGGCACGCTATTGTGGGCGGTCGAGGGCATACCGGGTCTGCAGAGCGAATCGTTCTCGATTCGCGGGGGCGATCATTCGCGTGCGTACAATCTGGAACTGTTTGGCAACAAAGCCTGGACGGGGACCTTGCTGGCCCTCGGGCTTCGAATCGAGGCCTCTGATGCCGTGCCAACGACGGTGGCCATCGGGGAAGAACCGGCCGGGCCTCCCGAGCTTGCGGTAACGTATTTCGGGTTCGAAAACGGCATCAATCGCGCCGGTGCGGATTGCGAAGTGCTGCTTCGCGTCACGAATGTTGGCGGTCGGAGGCAAGGCATCCGCGGCATTCACTTGGAACCCGGTGAAGGGCTTGAAGTGACTGCCGGACCAGAAGACGTGCAGGTCGATGGGCTTGACCACGAGGAGTATGTGGATGTCGTCTGGACCGTTCGCGCGTCCGAACCGGGAGCACGAAGCGCGTTGGTCCACTTTGAAGGCAAGGGCTACCTGCCGGAGCCGGCGACGGCGCATCTGACGTTCTCGGAGCCCTTAGGTCTCGAGGCGGCGGACTACGTGCCCGAGCCGCGGCCGGTGAAGACGTCGATCGAAGTGGCGGCCTACTATTTTCCCGGCTGGGATTCCCCCGCGAAGTGGGACCCCGTCCAACGCGTCGCGCCGATTCGGAAACCGGTGCTGGGGTACTACGACGAGAGCAACCCCGAGTGCGTGGATTGGCAGATCAAGTGGGCGGTGGAGAATGGCATTTCCGTGTTCCTTGTCGACTGGTACTGGGTCAAGGGAAACCAACACCTGACGCACTGGTTCGAGGCGTACAAGAAATCGCGGTACCGCGACCATCTGAAGGTCGCGATCATGTGGGCGAACCACAATCCTCCGGATACGCATTCGCGCGAAGACTGGCGCGCCGTGACGCAGGAGTGGATCGACCAGTACTTCGGCATGGAGAGTTACTACCGCATCGATGGTAAGCCGGCCCTTTTCCTGTGGGACCCGCGCAACCTGCGCAACGATCTCGGCGGGTCCGAAGGCGCCAAAGCCGCCCTGGACGATTCGCAGCAGATGGCCCGCGACGCGGGATACGAGGGCATCGAGTTTGTGGCGGTGAACACGGCGGAATCGCCTGCCTACGTCGAGATGCTCGCAGCGGAGGGCTACGCCGGCGCGACCAACTATCACGAATGGGGCAAGGCGACGGACTCCATGTTGCGTCCGCAGCGTGCGCGATTTGAAGACGTGGTCGCCACCGCGCCGGAGGCTTGGGCGCGGCGCAACGAAATGTGCAAACCCCTCACCTACTATCCCCTCGTAGACACGGGCTGGGATTCCCGGCCGTGGCATGGCGACAACTCGCTGGCTATTGAAGGCCGCACCCCCGCGCTGTTTGAGCAATTGTTGCGGAAGGCAAAAACGTTCTGCGAAGCGAATGGCAAGTCCGTCGTGATCCTCGGTCCCGTCAACGAATGGGGCGAGGGCAGCTATATCGAGCCTTGCACCGAATACGGATTCGCCATGCTCGAAGCCGTGCGGAACGTCTTTGCCGAAGGCGACCCCGCGTCGTGGCCCGTGAATGTCGCGCCCGGCGACGTGGGGCGCGGCCCTTACGATTACCCGCCGTTTGAACCCGTAACGGCGTGGGACTTCGGCAAAGGGCCGGGCGAATGGCGCGCCATGATGAATGTGGGCCAGTTCCGCGCGGAGGACGGCGCCATCCGGCTCACGACCCTCGGTAGCGACCCCGCAATCGTGGTTCCCCTGACCGGCGTGCTGGCGTCCCAGTTTGGGACAGCCGAAGTGACGATGCAGATAACGGGCAATTTGCCGCCTGCGATGCACGCCCAGCTCTTCTGGTCCCGGGGCGGTACCGGGACCAGTGAAAACGCAAGTGTCGTAGTCCCGCTGAAAATCGACGGCACCATGCACACGTATACCTTTGATCTGAGCGCAAATCCCCGTTGGCGCGGGCCGATTACGATGTTGCGCCTCGATCCTTGCGATGCGGCCGACGTGGAGATTGCGATCGATTCCTTCCAGTTGCGCTAAGACCCTGTCACTGATATCGGATTCCGGCTACTTCCATCACGACTCCATCCGTGGAATGCGAATCGAGTCTCGCGGTGGGATCTTCAGGCCGGACAGAGGGCACGCGTACTGGTTGCATCAGGTGGTTAGAAGAAGGCATTTTCATCTGGTCGAATGTGAGTGGGTTGAACATCGGCTAGACGCAAACGAGACGGCCAACCGGCGCGAGGAGGTAGCGAGACTTTTGCGGGAGCATGGCGCTGAGTAATCGAAGCCGGGGAGACGCGCTCGCGGTATGCGGTATCGTTGGGCTCGGCATCGCCATGTTCGCCGATGTGTTCGTGCGTCCGGGAACGCTGGCGACCTTTACCAAGTCGGACGTGCTCGAATACTTCGGGCCCCTTCGGCACTACGCATACGGTGAACTCGCGAACGGCAACTTTCCCCTGTGGAATCCCCATATCCTCGCGGGTACCCCGTGCTTCGGGGCATTTCAGGCGGGGTTGCTCTATCCATTCAACGCCATCTATCTCGTCTTCCCATTCACCACGGCCATCAACCTGGATCTGTGGTTTCACGTCACCTTGATGGGACTCACGATGTACGCGTGGGCGCGCCACACGTTGTCGCCGTTGCCCGCCTTCTATGCCGCGGTCGTGCCTATGCTGGGGCCGTTCTTTCTGCACGTCATGTGCGGTCATCTGCCCATGCTCGCATGCCTGTCCTGGACGCCACTTCTTTTCCTCGCTTACGACAAGTTGCGCGACGGCGGCGGGTTCGGCTGGTTTCTCCTGGGCACGCTTTCGGCCGCGCTTCAAGCGGTAGCCGGTTGGCCGCAAGGCTTGATGATGGTGGTCATTGTTTTCGCCCTGTATTGGGTGTTAACCATCTGGTCGTCCAGGCACCCAATCCGCGTGAGCGCCTCGATGGCCGCCATGGCGCTTTTCGCCGGCGCCATGGCCACGGCCCAATTGTGGACGGGCATGGAAACCAGCGCCGAAAGCGTGCGGGGCGGAGGGTTGCCCTACGTGTACGCCACGGGCTTCAGCTTGCCGCGAGAGAACTTCCTGACCTTTCTCGCGCCCACCGTTTTCGGCAACGATCATCATGTGCCCTATTTCGTGTGGAACCATTTTTGGGAATCGTGCGCGTTCATCGGCATTACCACGCTGGTTCTGGCCATCATCGGCGCCCTCTGCGGACCGGGCAAACGGGTCCGCGTGCTGGCGCCGATCCTGCTCGCGCTGCTGGTGCTGGCCCTGGGCGGCTTCTCGCCGGTCCACCGGATTCTGTACGACTGGATACCGGGATTCGATCAATTACGCGCCATGGGCCGGTTCACCATCTACTTCTCCATGTTCGCCGCCCTGCTGGCCGGAGAGGGGTTCGCCGTGCTTCTTGCCGGGGGAAAAGACTATCTCCGCTCCATCGCGGGTGGCCTCGCCGCGTTGGCAGTCGTGCTCCTCGTCGCGTCGCTGATCACTATTCTGCCGTACAGCGCGTTGCCGCAAGTGAACGCGTTGATCGCCATCCGCGACATTGTTGTCGAGAACTGGCCGACCCGGTTTCCAGAAAGCGTGCATCAAGTCTACTTCGCGGCCGGTTCGTTGCTCGTCGCTGCCGGGACCTGCGTAATCCTCGCGCTCCTGTTCACCCGCGCGCGCAAGCGGTCCAGTGTTGTCGTGATGATCTTTGCCTTGGGAATCGTCGAGGTGAGTGTCTTCGCACGCATCCACCGCGGCACCGCAACATTTGAACAAATGGATGGTCCCGCGGCGGCGGCGGTATACGCGGGCGATCCGGGCGAGCACCGCGTTCTCATGCGGGACGAGTACAACGCGCCCTTGACCGCGCGGGGCTACGGCGTGTGGGGCTACGATGCCCTCGTCCTCGATCGCTACGCTCAGTTTTTTGGCCACACGGTAGACTACTCGAAGCGGGTCGTCGACACGCACCTCCCTCGCATTCGCTACCAACCGCTTCACCGCATGGTCCGCTGCAAATACGTGATCGCGCCGAACGCATCCCAAAAGGGGGTTCGTGAGGTGGGCGATCCCATGCCGCGCTTTCTCATCGTGCGCGACGTACAGGTGATGCGCGGGAAGAAGCGCGTTTTCGCGGCGATGGACGATCCGGCTTTCGATCCGGCGCAAACCGTCGTTCTGGAGCAGAAGCCCATGCCCGCGCCAGAGCCCGGCGCGGACGGAGACGCGGTGCGCGTGCTGAGCGGTGATTCGGATCACACTGTGTTGGAGGTTTCTCTCGACACGCCGGGTATTCTGCTCGTGACGGACGCGTATGCGAAGAGTTGGCGCGCGCGTTCACTCAAAGCGGATCCGCCACAAGCCCAGTATGAAGTGTTGCCGGCAAACTACGCGCTGCGCGCGGTGCCGCTCGCGGCCGGTGAGCACCGGATTGTCATGGAATACGCGCCGCCCGGGTATGTGCACGGCCGGTGGATTTCACTTGCTGCGACCACGGCCTATCTCCTCGCGGCCCTTACGTGGCTCTTTCGATTCCGCACGAAGCGGAGCCAGCCAGGCGCAGGACCGGATTGAGCGCGCCTCGTCCCTTCGAGAGCAGGTACTACTCCGTAAACGCGCGATGTTCTCCGCCGCCCGCGGTCCGGTATGCAGCGTAGGCTTGCGCCGCCGCCTCTGTATCGCCTTCCGCAGCCAGGAGATCGCTTCGGATCAGGTGAATCTCCGCAGTGTCTTCCAGGTACGGAGCCACGCGTTCGTAGTAGGCGCGCGCGTCCGCAAGCTGATCCCATCGCACAAACAGCGTCATGCGCTGATCGGCGATGTCCTTAAGGTACGAGAGCGCCATGTAATCGTGGGGATCGATATCGAGCGCCCGCATGAAGATGTCGTCCGTATTTCCCCCAACCATGGACCCATAGAGCGAGATGACCCCTTCCAGGGCGACCGAGTGGGACGCATGGCGCTGCTTGAGTTGCGCCGTGGCAACTTCGATGGCCGAACTGTCCACTCCGTCAAAAGACATCATGGCCAGCGGACTTTCGTAGTAAGGCCGCAACGCCATCAAGCTATCCGCGACGGTGGATTCATAAATCAGCCGGGGCGCTATGAACTCGGCCCAGGGACGGTCGTCCACCATAATCCTGCCGCCTTCGGCGAAGTTGTCCATGCCGTCCTGGGTCATGAAGAAACAGCAGAGCAGTTCGGTAAGATCGCCGATGCCCACGTCCTGCAAGCGGGGACCAACGGCCGGATCCTCGAACGTCGATTTCGCGTTCGCGTAGTCGATACTCAATGGCTCGTTCGACGCGATAACAAACAGGTCGGAGTTGATAAACCAGACGCAGTAGTGGGGAAACACGCTCCGTATCGTGTGCACCAGCGAACGCACGACGTCGAGATTCAGGCTGTGCAGGGGGACCCATTGGGAGACGAGCCCGCCCGGGCTGAGATGCTCGAGACACTCCTCGTAGAACTCCCGCGTGTAAAAGGTGGAAACTCCTGCAACAGCGAGGGGCATGGGTTCGAAAGTGATCAGGTCGTACCGGTTTTCCGTGGTAAGCAGAAAATTACGGCCGTCGTCGACGATGAAGTTCAGCTTGGGGTTATCCAACACGTCCAAATTGTCCGCCGCGAAGAACGGCGCGGCGTGGAGCACGTCTTCCGCGATTTCGACTGCGTCGATGCGCTCGAAATCGGAAAGACCCAGCGTACCCGCCGTGACGCCCGAACCAAAGCACATGAACAGGGCCTCCTTCGGCTGTCGATCGAACAGGAGCGGCAGAACGCCCTGGAACCGGTTCATCTTCACGCCTTTTTCGATCGATTGCGTCGCCTGGACGGAGTTGATCCAAAGCACACGGTCCGACTCGGTCAGGTTATTCTCGGGCTCCGATACGACGACCGTGCCTTCGACGCCTTCTTTGTAATGAATGACGCGATGGTCCTCCGGAATATAGCGCTGGTTAAGCGCATACGCGGCGTCTCCGGGCATGGAACGCCACGTGGCCGCGATTGCTCCCGCACCCACAAACAGCAGCAGTAGCTTGACGAACCAGGGCCGTGTCGGACACGCGAGGATGAGCATCACGCCCGTGGCCGCAAGTACCAGGCCCAACACCACGATGCCGTCGTGAGCGCCGAAGCGGGGCAACACGAAGTACCCCCCCGCCAACGCGCCAAAGACTCCCGCGAAGGTATTGAGCGCGTAGAGTCGTCCCACGTCCCGGCCGAGACGGGATGGGATCTGCGCGACCGCGCGCACGGCGAAGGGAAACGCCACGCCGAAGAAGAAGGTCGGCACAAAAAGCACGGAGAAGGACAGGATGAACTGAATCTCGGTGACACGGTCGAAGTTATAGCCGCCGGTTGTTGCCAATTCTTTGAAGCGTTCCGGCATGCGGGCGAAAGCTGTCAACATCGCGAGGCATGCGATTCCTGCGATGACTTGAATGGCCCCGAACCACGAGACGGGGTGGCGACGCCGGTCCGCGAACCACGACGCCACGAAACTCCCCGACGCGATGCCGCAAAGCAACGACGTGAGCATGGTGGTATAGGCGTAGGTGGTGCCGGTGAAGACGATGGTGAGCATGCGGGTCCACAGCACTTCCAGGGCCAGCGCGCAGAATCCCGAGAAGGCGAAGGCCAGGAACACGGCGGCGATTGCGAGCGTGTGCCTCTTCTCCGCGGAATCAGCCGCTGCGATATCCTGCTTCTCTTCGAGGTCCGCCACGTTAAGCACAAAGCGATTCGCGAGCGCGATTGCGACGATGCCGACCGCCACGTTGGAAACCGCGCCGATGAGGGTGGTCCGCGTGTAGCCGAAGTGTTCAATGAAGTAGAAACCCGTGACGAAGCATCCTGTCACGGCGCCGAAGGTGTTCACGCCGTAGAGCAGTCCTACGCGACAGCCTTTCCCGTCGTCCTTGCGCACGACGGCTTTCGCCAGAAGCGGTAGGGTGGTCCCCATCAGGGTCACCGGCACGATTAGAAACGCCGCGGCCAGGAGTCCGCGCAGCACGATGCCGAGTTCCCGCGAAGAGGAAGACATCTGCAGAATGGCGACAACGAGGGATTCGCCCCAGCCGATGAACAGGATGAACAGCAACGCCCAGACGCCGATGGCGATCTCGAAAACGCCGTACCACAGAAGCGGCCGCCGCCCGCGGTCCGCGATGCGCCCGCCCCAGACGCTGCCCAAGCCGAGGCCGAGAAAGAAGATGGACAGGACCGTGCTGACTGCGTACGACGTGGTGCCAAAGAGCAGCACGAGGCTGCGGGTCCAGACGACCTGATAGAGCAGACCGCAGGCGCCGGACACCAGGAAGAACAGCAACACGGCGAGGAACAACGGTAGATTGGTATAGGGCGAGGGGCGCGATAGCGGATTGGTGGAACTCATCAGATTACCCGGATGCCTTTCCTGAACTGCTCACGTGTATTCACGACCCCGGCAAGCGCAGGTCGCCCTGCCAGGAAGGCAAGCAAGAACCGGAATGCTGCACGCCGGGATAAGGCGCCGATGGTACCGTAGAACTGCGGAATCTGTCAAAGACCGGGGCGGGGATATGCATGATCGCGGCCAAAGAAGGCGCTCGCCTTGCATCCGCGGCCCGTAACTCGGTATGATCCGCCCTTGGCTCGCCCTATACTCGCAGTCTCCAATCGGCTGCGAGCACCTTTGTGAACGGGTAGCTCAGTCGGTAGAGCATCGGACTTTTAATCCGGTGGTCGTGGGTTCGATCCCCACCCCGTTCACCATTTCATTTCAGTCACTTACAAGAGCCGCTTCCCGCCCGCTCACCTGAAAATGGCACACTGGCGGCACAATCAAACCCAAATAGTCACCGCGCTTGACAACACAAGCGTGCCTGAAATCGACTACCAAGCACTCTTACTCTGACCAGGGAATCCGGGCTTTTCACGAGCTTTCGCACGGGGAAATTGTGCCGTAGATGTGCCATGGCAAAATGGCACAAAGTGCATATGGCTGAAAAATGGTCACTTAACATCATAATGCACCGGATTGGAAAGAATGTATTGACGTTTGTCGCCGTTTTTGGTAGCCTGTTGTCGGTGTCGTAATACACTCGAAACTCGTTCGACGCAGGGACCGGAGGCATGAGAAGTGGCGACGATTCAAGAACGCACGGGCAAGGACGGCGCGATCTCCTATCGGGCCATGGTTCGCATGAAGGGCTTTCCGCTTGAGACCGCGACCTTTCCGCGATTAACGGATGCAAGGAATTGGGCGCGCGACAAAGAAGCGGACATGCGCAATGGCCGGTATTTCAAAACCTCCGAAGCGAAACGGCACACACTGGAAGAAGCCATTGACCGGTACATCGAGGATGTGTTGCCGTCGAAAGCACAGAACTCCCGCCATTCGCAAGAGGCGCAACTCAAGTGGTGGAAGAAACGGTTGGGCCATCTCACGTTGGCGGACATTACGGCTCCGTTGATCGCGGAGGCGCGAGACGCCCTTGCGAAAGAGAAAACCCGCTTCAAGAAACCATTCTCCCCGAGTACGGTTGTCCGATATCTGGCCGTGCTCTCCCACGTGTTCACGGTCGCGATCAAAGAGTGGGAATGGATGGAATTCAACCCTTGCCAAAAGGTCTCCAAACCAAAGGAACCGCGTGGCCGCGTCCGATACCTGAACGACGATGAACGGGAACGTCTGCTTGTGGCGTGCAAGAAAAGCCGGAATCCGATCCTGCATGACGTTGTGCTACTCGCCATGACCAGCGGGGCTCGAAAATCGGAACTCATGAATATCAAGTGGGAAGACGTGGACTTCCAGAACCGGACCATTACCATTCATGACACGAAGAATGGAGAGCGGCGCGGCATCCCGCTGGTCGGCCCCGCTTTTGATTGTCTTCTCGAACGGTCAAAGGTTCGGCGCATTGATTCCCCGTACGTGTTTCCGTCCCCGCACAGAAGGAAGGGCAAACCCAAACCCTACGACATACAGAGTGCGTTCAATCACGCGGTCAAGAAGGAAGCGAAGTTGACGGACTTCCGCTTCCACGATCTGCGCCACACCGCCGCGACCTATCTCGCGCAGACGGGAGCGACTCCCGCTGAAATATCGGAGTTTCTCGGTCACAAAACGTTGCAAATGGTCAAACGCTACGCCCATCTCTCACAGCAACACACGGTGCGAGTTGCCGAGCGCATGGCCGACCGTATTTTTGCACCGCAGACGGACGAGAGCGAGCGGACGAGCAATGCTTAGTCTGGCCGATTGGTATTGGTTTTACGCGCCCCTACTCGTGGAGTGGGAGAAGGAGCGGCGTATAGGTGGATCGTTGGATGAAGTACTTAAGCTGACAGCCTGGGAAGAGGAATTAATACCAAAACGTACAGCACGAGAAGACGAACCTACGAGACGCGAGTCATTTAAGACGCTTGATCTGGATTTGGAGGAAGAAACGCGAATACCAGAGAGTCGAATTCCTCCCACCGAGAGCTTTAGAACGCCGACACGCCTCTGGTACGCGGTGTACTTTTTCACACGTACACCGACTGAGTATTGTGAACTTCGCGCGACGGTCCCGAGCGTTTACAGCATTACGCGACGAGAGCACCTTGATACGCTCAAAAAGGCGGTTCATCGGATATGCCGCGAAATTGCCGAGGAATCTATTCGCACGGAAACGCCCTTATTATGGGGCGACGACGGAGAACGTCTCCCAGATGGTTCGGCGCAGTATGAGCGGATCGAGAGACGCATGAGGGACAAATACCCGGAGACTGCGGAGATATTTGACGCCGCCGCCCTTCCGCCTTGCACGGACGAAACTTGCAAAGAAACCGTAAACATAGATACTTCCGACTGGCTAACTTTCACGCGGGCAGCAAAACGACTGATGGACGGTTCAACAGGGTTAGTAACCACTCTGGCGGCGGCGAAAGGAAAGATTACACGCGCTTGCGACAAGGACGAGCTTATGCACGAGGGGAAAGGGCGAGCCAGGCGAATATGTCCCGATAGTGTGGACGCCTACGCCAAGCGACTTCGTGATGCTGACCTAGATTCTGACGACGAAAAAATCAAGCGAGCGAGAGGGGACCGCAACTCGAGAACTTAAAGACCGCGAAACGCTAAGGCGCACATGGCACCCGCCGTTAACCCAAAACCCCTGCCAGTTCACACCTAGTATTGGGACTTCTGGTCCCCCTTCTCCCACCGACCATCGGGTATCCGCATTCCACGACCGTGCGCGATATTGCGCAGAAAATTGTCGCGTAACGTTTCGAATTTGTCACGCACAACTCTCGCCGTAGCCCTATGTTTATAGGATCTTCAATAGAATCTTGTTTCATATTCGTTTCGAGGCTTTTTTCATGGGCAACACTCCAAATTACAGGGCGAATCACAACGACTCACCCAAGAACCGGGCAGTAATGAGTGGCCCAGGAAAGAGAGCGACTGATGAACGCAACGACGAGAACCGAACACCGCCTAATCCCCGCGACCAAATGGAATGAACACCATGCATGGCCTCCGATTGGAGGTCTTCGGCATCTGATATTCCACGAGCAGTCAAACGGCTTTTCGCGCTGCGTCCGGCGCGTGGGCCGCCGCGTCTTGATCGATGAAGCCGAGTTCTTCGAGTGGGTAGAAGAACAGAATGGGCTTTCCCGTCCCGGCAGCGGAGATTCGTCCAATGACAATCAAAGTCAATAAGAAGCCAGTACGGGACACGCCGAGCGGTTTTGACTTCACCCAAGACGAAGCGCTGAAGCCGTCTAAGGCGATTCGGACTCAGTGCATGCATTGTGTCTGCGATATGCCCAGCGAGATACGGCGGTGTACCGCGTCCGCCCATCCCACAGACCCAGGCGGGTGCTTCTTGTGGCCATTCCGCATGGGCCACGGGAAGGACCTGTCCAAAGGTCACCCCAATATCAGCCGCCGAAAAGCGATGCGGAAAGAGTGTCTCCGTTGCATGGGTGGCTCCAGCGTGGCCGTCCGGGAGTGCGTATCGACTTACTGTCCGCTATGGCCGTATCGCCACGGGAAAGGGATCGAAGACGTTCGCGGCCATCTCAAGAACCCACGCCCGTCAAATTGCTTTCCGAAAAGTGCCTTTTTGGCCGAGAGTTTTTCTCCAGAATCGACGTTCACCGATTCGGTAAGGGCGGAGCATGTTTAAACGCTATCAGAAGATTTTCGCTGTCAAAAACGCCACCCAAAAATCCGGTGAGGTTCTGATCTCGGAGATTGGATTCTGGTGACCAATTATGGGGCGCAGAAAGAAACGATATCGGCTGAAATTCATGGGCTCCGCCAACAAGAACGTCCCCCTGGATTTCGAAATGCTCGAAAGTGGAGCTTGGAAAGCGCTCACGCCGCTCCAGCGTGACGTGCTCATCGATTGGTACAAGGACTATGTTCGCTTGTCCTGCTGGGACACTGAGCCGCTCGCGAACGGCATGTCATATACTTGGGCACATTGCCGCGTTGACATCAGCGAGAACGCTTTTCAGACGGCGATCAAGCGTATCCTGGAGATTGGTTTCTTCAAGCGTGCTGTCCATCTCGAATCGACACGTCCAGGCTCACCCCGAGTATTTCTGCCGTCAAAAGACTGGCAAGTATATAAACTCGGGGACAAACAGAAGGCAAGACAGATCACGTCGAATGAATTGAAGAAAAAGCGAGTAGACGAAAAACGCAATCGTCGAAAAGCGTTCCGATCCTCTCTGTCAGAAAAAAAAGAACCCTCAGCGAGTGCGCCGACAAGACCCCCAATGAATGCGCCGATACGGGACCAGAGCACCCCCAATGAATGCGCCGACACTTGCCCAAAAACGAGCAATTCTGACCCCCAATCAATGCGCCGATCTTATAGTGATCCATATGGGTCTACTGGTTCTAGCGTACCTTCCATCGCGAGTGCGAACTCTGCTCAGGACCTAGTTGATGAACTGGCATTGAGGTATCGGGAAGATAATCACCCTCCCAACTCCATGGTTCTCGGTTGGATTGACGGTATTGGGCTCTCCAGATGCAAAACCATGCTAATTCCCGTGGTACAAAACGGTCACTCTGCAGAAAAGGTCTATGATCTCTTAGAAACAATGGCGAAAGGCTATTGAGGAATGTACGTTTGGGTGTATTCCCCCAGGCATGTTTCTGAGTGTCGTGTTCGGGCAGCACTTAACTTTTCGGAATATACAGACCGATATTGCGCGTGCGCGCGTACCACATTCCCCGAGTCAGCGGCTTCGCCATGTGGTAAATTGGGGCATGTGCGGCCGATACACAGACCCGAGTTCATACGATCCGTCCATCGGTGAATTCTCAATCACGCGGATCGCGCCGGACCTTTCGGAATGGGTGCGGCGGTTTAACGTCGCGCCGACGAATTACGGGGCGGTCGTTTTTGAGGATGGCGGGGAGCGGGTGCTCGACCGGTTCTTCTGGACGTTTGTCCCGCCATGGTCTAAAGACGGCAAGCCGGGGAAATTCTCGGCGATCAATGCGCGGGATGATCGGATTCTTGAGAGCAAGCTTTACGCGCCCTCGTTCAAATCGAAGCGCTGCATTGTGCTCGCCGGGGGCTTCTACGAGTGGAAAGGCACGAAAGCGCCCAAACAGCCCTACTACATCCATCGGGCCGACGAGAGGACGCTCGCGTTTGCCGGGGTTTGGTCGCACTGGCAAGCCCCCAATTCAGACAAGGAACGCTATTCCTACGCCATCGTGACCACATCGGCCAACAATTTCATGAAACCCCTACACCACCGAATGCCGGCGATCCTGGACGAATCCGACTATGCCGCGTGGCTGGACTCGTCGAACGACGATCTTGGGTCCCTGCGGGATATGCTGAAACCGTGTCCGAACGACTGGCTTCGGACGTACCCCGTTTCGACCTTCGTCAACAAGGTGGGAAACGACGGGCCGGTGTGTATCCAGCCTCTGAGGGAGAGGATTTAGCTATGGCGTGCGTTGACAAACTGGGCGCGCCAGTCCAGTATTGCGAACCCCCAATGGTTCGGCCTGAAGATTGGATGACGTTGTCGGAATCGCGGCGAAAAAACAAGCTACACAGCCTTTCGGAATTCTGATGTGCTTGACCAGAGCTACGGTGGATTCTCGACGAGTCGGCTTTGAGTCACGTCAGTTAAACTCTTCTCTCGAAATTGGGGTATTATAGAATCAGACATCGGCGATCAGGGCCGTTTGGAGATGGGTATGGCGATTCACTACGGAACAACTTTTGCTGGGTCAGTTGACCCGTTGGAAGGGGGGGTTTATTCGCTGTCAGAGGCAGCACGTTACACGCTTGCACCCCGTGAGCGTGTTCGTGATTGGTTCACCAGTCAAGATCCTGAGAGGCCGAGCCTGCTGGAGCCTGATTACGACTCGGTAGATTCTCGATACGCTATAAGTTTTTACGACCTGATCGATTTATACGTGGTCGTAGGGCTCAGGAATGCTGGTCTTTCACTCCGCAAAATACGGAAGAATTACGAGACACTTGAGGATAAACTGGAAACGAAGCATCCTTTTTGCCATCGAGACATATTCACAGATGGAAGGTCCGTATTTGTCGGTGGAGAGGGCTCTGTTTCAGAGGTAATGACCGAACAACGGCACTTCTTTGACGTTATGGAGCCATACCTCGCGCGTATTGAGTATCACAGCCGAACGCGATTGGCTCGACGGTGGACAATATTCGACGGTGTCGTGATCGATCCTCGCTATGCATTTGGAAAACCCGTCGTTGAGAATACCCGAGGCTCAATCACGGGGTTGACTACGTACACATTGGCCAGAGAATTCTTCGCTAATTCTCAAGATGCAGGACTTGTTGCTGATCTCTATGATATCGACACCAAAGCTGTCACACGAGCTGTCTCGTTCGAACGCGAGTTCGGTGAGATTCGCGCAGCGTGAAAATTATCCTCGACAACAATCTACCACCGAAACTTGCCGAGATTCTGGACCGATTTGATCGTGACAACTCCGTTCGACACATCCGTGATTTCCAGAAAGAGGATGAGGATGATGTCAGTTGGCTTACGAGATTCGGCCAGTGGAAATCAAAACCGGTTATCGTTAGTGGCGATTCCAGAATTCTCGCAAATCCCGCAGAGATGCAAGCTCTGACGACCGCGAATCTCACATTCGTCCATCTCAAAAGTGATTGGTGTCGCATACCATGGAAAAAGAAAGTCTTACGGCTGATGGAAATATGGTCCGAGCTCGCAGTCGAGTTGGATTCAATCCGAGCGCCAACGCTGTTTCAAGTGTCGTATCGCGGAAGGAAAATTGACCGAGTTGGACTAATTGCTCATTTGGGTCGTAACCCATAGCATGTAACGGTACTTTCGCGGCGTCGCTCTTCTCCGCCGATTCACCTACTGGGTAAGCCTTAGATGCGGTAAGGTTTCCGTGGAGATTTTATGGTGTCGGAGTTGCGTACCGGGGAGCGTCCACCGAACGGTTGAATGTAGTGACGCGGTCACCTGTGCGGATACCCGCGTCATCCTGTGATCGGCCGCTGGAGCTACAACCCCACCTTTGCGCTGAAATTGGTCAGGAATCGCTCTCCTTCCCGCCTATACTTGCCCATAACGGTGCGGCTTTTGTGGCCGGTGTGCCGCATGATGTCGGCTTCGGGGACTCCTTCCCGGTAGCCTTGCGTGACGAAGCCCGCCCGTAGCGAGTGCCCGCTGAATGCGTCCGGCTCAAGTCCGATCCGCTTCACTGCGGCTTTCACGATGCGACACACCGCCTTGTCTTGCAGTCTGCGAGGAAGTGGCGTGCCACCGCGTGACATAGGCCGGAACACGGGTCCACTTTCGACGCCTAGAACCTCTAGCCATCTGCGGAGCGCGCGCACAGGACACGTACT
>CAZWDH010000074.1:0-24638 GCA_964632865.1 uncultured Nitrospiraceae bacterium | reverse complement strand
GCCCTCGAGTCTGTTTCGGAGCAACGCGGCGTTGCCGAGGACCGATTCCATCAGGTTGTTGATGTCATGGGCGACCCCGCGACCGACCATAGCGATCGCGTCGAGACGCTCGGCGCCTCCCGCGCTGCCGGGTTCACCAGGATGGGACATTTTCTCAGTCATCGACATTCCACAAGTATACACCACCTGAAGACGCGAGGGACGGCAAGAGAGAAAAATGGCGCGCCCGAGACGATTCGAACGTCCGACCCCTTGCTCCGGAGGCAAGTGCTCTATCCACTGAGCTACGGGCGCGCTGATACATGGGATGAACTCCCTGTAGGCGGGTATAGTAGCACAAAGCCGCAGACCCATTCCAAGTGTTTCCCGGGCCCCGATGTGTAAGAATAGACGCGTTCCGCGCTATCCATAGTCGATGTTGTTACGTATGGTAAGTATCTGGAGTAAGGAATGAAGGATTGGTTAATCGAGATCGTCAAGGAAGCCGGTCTGATCGCCGATGAATACCTCGCCCATGGGTTTTCCGTCAAGTATAAGGAAAACGGCACGATTGTCACGTCAGCGGACCTCCATATCGACCGGTTTCTGCGGGGCCGAATCCATGGCCGCTTCCCTGACGATGGTATTCTTACGGAGGAATCGGTGGACAATCCGTCGCGCACGACCTGGCGGCGGGTGTGGATTGTCGATCCCATCGACGGCACCGTGGCGTTCTCAGAAAAGCAGCCAGAATTTGGGATTCTCGTGGCGATGTGTGTAGACGGCAAGGCGGTCGAATCCGTCGCCCACTTCCCGCGGATGGGCCTGACCCTCTACGGCAATGTGGATCAGGGCACCGAGGTCAACGGGCGGCCCGTATCGGTCTCACGCTCGGACGCTCCGCGACCCAAAGTGGCTGCGCTATCCCGCGCGCATGGCCACTTGCATACGGCTGCCGGGATGCCCAGGAATCCCGCCCTGGCATTGTTCCAAGTCATCACAGGCGAACTGGATGCGTGCATCCTGGGCTGCGGCCCGAACACGGGGGAACATGACTACGCGTGGGCCAGTTGTGCCGTCGCGGCGGCGGGCGGGCGTCTCACCGACGCCACGGGCAAGGATTTGCGGTACAATAAGGTTGTGCGGACGATGCCGTCGCTCATTGTTGGCAGCAACGGGCGGGTTCACGATCACGTGTTGCAGCGTCTTGGTGACTCGTAAGTCAGTTTAGGTTGATCCGGTAACGTATTTTGTACTTGTGAAGCGCATATGCGGACGTGCGCCTCACCGTTCCGATTGGTTCCCTTTGGCAATGGCGGTTCGCGCTATTGATACGGCAATCCAAGCCGAATCAAAAGGTATCCACCATGGAAGTTGTTCTCGTCGTGCCCACCTACAATGAGCGCGAGAATCTGCCCATTCTTCTGGAACGCATCTCTGCGAAACTCCCCGACGCGGGGGTGCTCATCGTGGACGACAACTCACCGGATGGCACGGGCGCTATCGCGGATGAGTGGGCGGAACAGAAACCCGGCCAGATCCGGGTGCTGCACCGAAAAGGTAAGGAGGGGCTTGGCGCGGCGTACGTCGCGGGGTTTCGGTACGCCCTGGGTGCCTGGCCGGAGGCCCTTTTTTTTATTCAGATGGACGCCGACCTGTCGCACGATCCGGAGTTTCTGCTCCCCATGCTCGAAGCCGTTCCGGAAGCCGACGTCGTCATCGGTTCGCGCTATTTCGACGGGGGCCGCGTCGTAAACTGGCCGATCCACCGGCTACTCATCAGCCGGATGGGAACGCTCTATACCCGCCTCTTGACTGGACTGCCGTGCAGCGATTGTACGGGCGGATATAAGTGCTTTCGGCGCGAAGTACTCGAATCACTCGATCTCAATGGCATCGAGTCGAATGGCTACTGCTTTCAGATTGAGACCAATTATCGCGTGTGGCAATTGGGGTACCGTATGCGGGACATTCCGATCACGTTTCGCGAACGCGAGAACGGGCGCTCCAAGATGAGCCTCGGCATCGCGCTGGAGGCGGTGGGCGTGGTGACGTTCATAGGTTTGGAGCGTCTTCTTCGCCGGAGAAACGTCTCTACGAAATCGCAGCACTCTTGATTCTACGGCGGCGCGCGAGTTGCGCCACGCAATAAGCGCTTGTACCCGCCATCGTAGCGATGGATATCCACAGGCCGATCCGAAAACTCAGCGGGTCGTACTCGTAGACAACTGTATGCCGGCCTTCCGGCACTATGGCCCCACGAAACGCGTAATAGGCGGGAAACAGAGCGACGGGTTCGCCATCGATGGAAGCTTCCCAGCCGGGATAAAACGCGTCCGCCAGTACGAGCACGGCGGGAGCCGGGGATTCGTACGCGACCCGGACACGAGTGGCCGTGTACTCGGTGATCGTCGCTTTGCCAGAATCGACGGTCGTCGCCGCCACCGGAAGCGGGCCGGCAAGTTCCCGTTCCGTCAGCACGGTTGCGATGGGGTCGTAGTTGGGGTCTTTCATTCTGTCGAAGAGGCGGTTCCGGTCCGGAACTGTCTCCACGGCGCGGGCCAGAAATGCG
The DNA here is from genome assembly GCA_964632865.1 of uncultured Nitrospiraceae bacterium. Classification (GTDB taxonomy): domain Bacteria; phylum Hydrogenedentota; class Hydrogenedentia; order Hydrogenedentales; family SLHB01; genus JAHDWY01. The sequence goes on along the minus strand of CAZWDH010000074.1, from coordinate 22,087 downwards.
CGGGGCATGGCGCCAACGTTTTCGTATACCTCCAGCCCGTCGCATCGGGCCGCCAAACGAAGACGGCCCTGGTGCAGCAGGTCTTCCAGGGGGAACACGGGTTCGTACGCGGGATCGTGCACGTAGTATTGGACGGCCCCAACGGGTTCCATCGTGTCCCAAAGCCCGGTTCCGAGTTTCTCTCGATACTGCATGATCCGGTCGGGATAGAGGCCGTCATAGCCTCCCCACTCCTCAATCCCGTAGTTGGGCAAGACGCCGTCGATGATGTAGGCCTCGGAAACGCCGGACCGGCAGGGCAGGCTTTGATTACCAAGGAATCGGGTGAGTTCGGTCTCTGGGAGAATTTGCTCCTGCGGCATGGTTGGGACAATTCCGCGAACGGCAATCAGCAGGTCCGCTGCCGTGAGGACTGTCAGCGCGGTCCATACGAAAGCCCGATTCGGGTGGAAGCAGTAGATCACCAGGATTAGAACCGCGGCGGATGCGACCGACGCGCCGATCAGGTACTGTTTCCGGATATACGGCAAGAGGCCTGCGAGCCGGATGAAACCGCTATCCATCGCGTGAATCGCAAAAACAACCGCGATCACCGCGACTGCGAGTACGGCCACGGGCCACAGTTCCCGGATCCTTCGAGACTGCCGCAACCAATGATCCAAGCCAAGGGCAGCCACATAGGGTCCGGCGAACAACGCGAACGTTACGTAGTAAACCGGATGAACCGAACTGAACAGGGGCCATTCTGCGATAAAAGACAGTTCCCTGGGCCTGCACGCCATGACGACGAGGAGGAGGGAAGCAAACGCGAATGCCGCCACTTGGGAACGATTCGGAGAAGGCGAACCTCGTGTGAAGCACGAGGCTCCCACAAAGGCGATACCCGCCCACGCGACGAGGCTGAAATAGTGCATGGAGGCGAGGTTGGAATTGGTCTTGTCCTTGTCCCAGAACGTTTCCTCTGCCATGGTTCCGTAGAATCGGGGCAGCCAGAACGTCACGATTGCCGTGGGTTCGGTATGGTTCAGCACCTCGGGCTCGGTTACCCGTTCGGCGTGCGTGTGGCTGTTGAGGATGAACTCGGCGAGGGGCAACAACTGCACCATGTAGACCCCCAGAGCGATCCCCCATCCCACGAGGGCCGCGGTCGCGGCTTTTCCGATCTCGCTGGGCTTGAGCCGCGCGGTCGCCATCCGCACGACCGCGTACAATCCCGCGCCAATGCCGAAGGTGAACGCCGTCTCGGGGTGGCCAGCCAAAAGCATCAACGCGGCACCGAGCGCCATGCAAAACACACCGCGCCGGTACCGTCCTCGCACGAGCAACTCTACGGACAGCACCAGTACGGGTACCCACGCGCTGACATCGGGCAACGGCCACGGCGCCCAGATGAAATTGTACGCCCCGAGCATCCAGGTGATGGAAAAGAAACGGGCGGCGTAAAGGCTCAACCCCATCGTGCGAACGCACAGGTATGCGACGGCGCCGCACAACCAGAGTTTTGAGAGGACGTAGAGCGTTACCGTCGTATCGACGTCAAAAAGTGCGCGGAGGAGGTGCGGCGGATAGAACACGGTGCTCTGGGCGTTGGCCATCAGCGGTACGCCCGTGCGCTCCAGCGGATTCCATAGAGGCCACTGCCCTTCCTCCAGGAGTTTCTCGACGAGGGTGTAGTCCGGCCGAAATGCGGCGATGGGATCCAGGACCAGGGGGTTTTGCGGCCGGTCGAAACCCTCGGGCGCGACCGATTTCCAGGGTGGCAACAAATACAGAATATCGGCAGAGGAGATCTGCTCGGATCCGATGAATACGGTGGGGAACGCGATAACGAGCACGGCCACAAGTAGAGCGCCCTGAATGAAGCATTCTTTCCACGTGAGCGGCGCAGGCTCTACGCCTTCAAAAAGGGGGCGCGCCACGAGACTACGTCGGCCTCACGGTAGTGCGAAAGGCCTCCAGGCGGTCTTGGCGCACCGATAAGACCGCGTCCAGCACGTCGAGGAGCTGTCGCAGTTCGAAGGGCTTGAGTAAGAATCGATCCGCCCCCAGCGCGAGGGCCTCTTCCTGGACCTGCGGTGAGGCATTCCCCGTCATGAAAATGATCGGAGGGGCACTGGGCATCTCCCGCAGATCGCGAAGTACGGTCAGTCCGTCGCGGTTGGGCATCAACAGATCGAGGATGATGAGGTCCAACAAATGATCCTCGACCGCTTTCAATGCCTCCACGCCATCGACAGCGGTTAGGACTCTAAGTCCTCGCATGTGGAGCGCTTGAGTCAAGATCGTGCGGACCGCCTCATCGTCATCCACGATGAGCACCGTTTGTAAGGCCGGTGATTCCGGCAACGTCGTGTCGTGGTGAACGGAGCTTTGGTCTGCCATCACGGCCGGCAACGCGATCGTAAACGAATCTCCACCCTTGGGCCCTCGGTCCAGCGTGATGCGTCCGCCGTGTTCCGCAACGATCGTCCTGCACACGGCGAGCGCCACACCGATGTCCGGTGCTGTCTGTTCGTTAAACGGTTCGAAGACATCGCCCGCAGGACTTGCCGAAATGCCGCGGCCGTCGTGCGTGAACTGCACGAGGACGGCTTGCCGGTCCGGCGACGGCGCCGTTTGGATGGTCAGGTGTCCTCCCGTCTCGTCCATGGCCTCTTCGGCGAGGGAAAGTAGGTTCTGGAACACGTGGTCCATTCGCCGCGGATCCAACATAACCCGGTGCAGGTTCTCCGCAAATCGTTCCTCGACGCGAATCCCGCGGCGTTCCAGGCGGGATCGCATGGTCGCGACGTACTGCTGGAGGCGGAAGTTGATCAAGGCCGGTTCCAACTTTGGCCTGGATTGAGGCGCCAGCGCAGCGAGGTCAGAACGGAACCGGTTGAGACGGCGCGTCTCCCGGACGATGGTGTCCAGCACGCGATGCGTTTCGATGTCCTTGGTCTTGGCGAGCGTTCGTTGCGCCTGACTGGAGATCAGGCCGAGGGGGCCGTCAAGCGATCGGGCGATGCCCGCGGCGAAACGGCCGAGGTGATTTCGATGCGCGGCCTCGTCCAGCGCAGCCGAGTTTTCGCCTGTATCGCCGCCAGATTCGATCGCGGCAAGACCTCGCGAGAGCGCTTCACAACGCGTTGATGTCAACTCGTGGGAATGATACGACGCGAGCATGGCGCCGAGCGCGCGCGCGTACATGGAGAGATCGGCAATATCGCGATCGGTCGACCCAAACTCCGTCGTGCTCGTGTCCACGACGATCTGGCCAAGACTGCGGCCCTCATGCCATAGCGGCATGACGAGCAGGCCGTCTCGTTGACGGCGCGGCTCGCCGGTTCCGGACTGCCAGGCGCCTTCGATCTTGCCGACGCCAAGTTCTCGAATGGCGCACAGCACGGGCGTCGGTTCGATAGGACCGCCGCTTTCTGAGTCTTGGAGACTCGCACGGAATCCAGTGACCTCATCGTTCAACGATTTCCACGATGCGCCGACAATCTCCTCTCCCCCCGTGTCCGGGGCGAAGCACATGCCCGGCGCGACTCCTAAGCCGTCGCGAATGGTTGTAGCGCAGTCTCGAATCACGGACGGGAAGGGCATTCCGGTTCGGTCGGTGAGGAGCGCGTGCTGGAGCACTTCGAGGCGCGATACGCGTCGTTCCAAGGTCGAAATTTCGGTGGCGTTCCCGATCTTGTTCTGGTCCTGGTCTGCTACTTGAATTGACCGGGATTCCACCTGTTCCTCGGACTCCAGCATCCGGTCGCGCTCGGCAACGGCGGCGGCGCATTCACCCACCAGTTCCGGGAACCCGACGGAGTCCACTCCGAGGTACGCAAGCAGTTGGGACGCGGTTGCTCTCGCCCCCGCATCGTCTTCGGAAGTGTTGACCGCGCGCGCCACGGCAGCCGCGAGCGCGATGACCGCGATCGACCGCGCCGGAAAACAGGACGGGGAGAGCGCGGAGGGATCCACATGGTGGAGCCAGATCGCGTCAACGAGGGCCTGCGGCAATCGCCGGGACTCGGCGTACCACTTCCCCGCTTCTCCGTGATGAAATCCAAACGTACGCGTTTCCGTCTCGAGTGCACCGGGGCTATCGCCGCCATCACTCCGGCAAACCGCAAACCGGTCATCATCGATCGCGTGGAGAACCCACTCTCCAATATTGTGGACGAGTCCGAGCAAATAGAATTCGCCAGGGACCGATCCTTCGATGCGTTTCGAGATGCACTCGGCTGCTGCCGCCGTCATTACGGATTCCCGGCGCATAGACTCCAGCGAAGATTCGTAAGCGTCTACCGGGGCCGCGGCGTTCAGGCATGCAGCTGCAATTCGTCGCACGGTTTCCTGGCCTAAAGCGGAGGCGGCAGACTCGATGGAGAGGGCCGGAAGGGTTCTGCGGGCGCAGGCTGCCGACAGGATTTCGCTGGCCAACGCGGGGTCAGAGGAAATTAGCTCGGTCAATTGGACGCCGGAATCGTGGCGATCCAGGATGCGACGGAGAATTCGCGGGCTGGACGGAAGCCCCCTAAGTTCCGCAATCTGACGTTTGGCGTACGCCCTGTCCATCTCCGACCTATCCCTAGCGGGGTGCGTTCTTTACGGGAGGGAGTCTACGGCCCGTGCCCGGGATTGTCAATGACGGGAATTACTTAGGAGGAAAAACCGCGGTGGGATCGCGGGACAGAACCTTGACGATACCGCCCAGCGCGGCGATGACAGCCCCGATCGGCACGCACAGGAACCCGCCCAAGTACGTACCCACGGCGAGGTCGCCTACTCGTAACAAGCGGCCGAAGACGATGCAACCTACCCCGATCGCGACGATTAATAGCCCGGTAAGCACATAGTTCTGCCTGGGAGACGCGTCTTGCGAGGGCGTGCGGGGCACGACCTGACCGAGCACGTCACCGTCTTCCAGGAGACGGGGGTTTTCGTCAAGTTTATCGAGGAGTGCGATGCGGACCCGGTAGTCGAGCCACGCGCGGAGGATCGCGTAGAGCACACTGTACAACAGTGTAACAAGCACGAGAACTAATGGTATTACGATGAGGAAGGATTCCATTTCCGCTGGATGGGCCCTTGTTGTTAAAAGGGATCCGGCGGGACGCCCTCCAGAGAGTACAAGAAAAGGAGGTTTTTCTTTTACTTTACGCTGGATCTGGCCCTGATTGAGGTACGTCCCGCCGGTTAAGACCTTTGTGCTTAAACTGTTATGTTCGGTGCCCGCCTTGTGCCGGGCATCATCTCTATCTGAATTGTACCATCCGGCGGCACCAATTACGTGCCCGCCTTTCGAATCATTTGACTTTCATCTTCCGGTACGGGTTTCACTTTACCCGGCGTCCACCGGATATCCTGAATCCTGCTCTGGACTTATCTGAAACCCAGGACCCCCGCGGATGGTCTAAACTGCACTATGAAGCCGCACATCCGAAGCATCGTCACCGCGCTGGCCATCACCGTCCTGGTCGTATGGTTCATGGTGCGTATCGTCGCTCCTTCGCTGCCACCTATGGTTGGGCGGCCCGATGTGCATGAAATAAAACAGTTTAACCACCCTGCGTCCGAGAGTTTCCGGCTGGTGAATTCGGATGGGCTCGTGCGTGTTTCCACGCACTCCGCCCCCACGATTCGAGGTAGCGCGGAGATCCGGGCTTTTGTTCGCGGGGACGGGACCGAAGTCGATTTGCAGGAATACGTAGCAGGCCTTGTGGACATCATGAGTTCGGAATCGCAGGTTCGAATCTTGACCGAACCGTCGGATCGTCCCGACGGTTTCGAGTTGTTCGTCGTCTACGACGTGCAGGTGCCTGCCGGCACGAATGTGGAGATTGAGAGCAACAATGGCAACGTATGGGTGCAGCCCGGTTGCGGTCGGGTGGCCGTAAAAGGCCGAAACACCGATATCGACATCCGGGGTCCAAAAGGCGCAGTGGTTGCCGAGAGCGTGAACGGCCGTATCACAGTCCAGGAAGCGCCAGATGGCGGCCAACTCAAGACGGTCAATGGCAATGTTTATGCTGACGTTGCCGGCGGGCATCTGGAGGCGATGACGGCGAATGGCAATATTATCGCGCGCGTCTTGGGAACCTCCGTGAATGGCGCCGCCCTTTCAAGTCAGAATGGCGGGGTATCGCTGGAAATGGAGCAGGATTGCACGGCGGTGATCCAGGCCAGGACGGAACGGGGCAGCGTGCGAACCGAATTGCCGGAGAGCGCCGTGTCCGGAACCCTCCAGCGGAAAGCATTTGATGGGACGGTCGGGAACGGTGAGAATCGTGCCAGGATTACGATGGAAACCCTCAACGGGGACATCTCGATTGCGAGGAGTAGCTCATGACGGCGCCGAACGTGGCTGTTTGGCCAAACACGGGAAAGGTCAAGATGGTCGATGACTCGGATCTGGCCCTCGTCAACCGGACAAAAGCAGGCGACATCGAGGCGTTTTCCGAATTGGCGCGGCGTCATGAACGTGTCGTCTACAACCTGTCCTACCGCTTCATGCGTGATACGGCCCTGGCAGAAGACATGGCCCAGGAGGCTTTCCTGAAGGCCTATCGCCTGTTGAGCGGATTTCGCGGGGATTGCAGTTTCTCGACGTGGTTGTATCGCGTGACCTCGAGCGTGTGCCTTACCGAATTAAGCCGGCGCAAACGGCGCGGCGAAGTTCCGCTGACGATGGACCACACCGGCGATGCCGTCACGGAGCCCGAGGAAACGACGGATACGCCGGAACTGATACGGCGCTGCGTTACGAAGTTACCAGATCGATACGCGACGATCGTGACGATGTACTACCTCGACGAGATTTCCTATGAAGAAATCGCGGAGAGTCTGAATATACCGATGGGAACTCTGAAGACGTGGATGCACCGTGCGCGCCACCAATTGCGGAAGATCGTGGAGAAGGAGATCAAGTCGAATGGACCTCAATGAGATGGACGATATGGACCGTATGATTGAGGAAGCGCTCCGGAGTGAGCCCATGCGGAATGTGCCGCAGGGATTTCACCAACGGATGTCGAGCCGGCTTCAGGTGGCGGCCCTGGTGCAGAACGAGCGACAGGGGTTCCGTTTCCGCATGATGGCGACTGCGGCGGTATTTGTAATCCTCGGAGCGGCTATCGTTGGGGTACCGGCGTTGGCGTTTTACCAAGGTTGGGGGGTACAGACAGTCCCGGGCGCCATGGGGTATTTCGATTATCTCGTCGTGTTTGCGTTCCAGTACTGGGGAGAAATCGTAATCGCCTTGAGCGCCACCGCCCTGATCGCGGGTTTGGCGACCGCCACCGGTTGGGCACTCGTCCGGCTGCGGCAACCCCAGAAGCAGAGTTAAGCTCACTTCACCAAAAACGTACCCCGCGGGCCGGAAACTCCGGCCCGCGTTTTTGTTGTCCGGGACATACCCCGTCGCCACGGCCTCCCACCTGCCCAACGCTGCGCGTATTTCCTAAGTGCATCTACGGATGTACGTTACGCGCCACGAAGCGACTTATTCCGAAGGCTTCACTTCCCTGGAATCATCTGCTATAATCCGGCGCCTTTATCGGAAGGGGTCGTTGTTTTTTGGAGTGGTTTCAGGAAAGGAATTGGCGAAGATGCCGGTGAAATACAGTTGTCCGAAATGTGGCAGGCGGTTTGCCGAGTGGGGCGCCGAGAAGTACGGTTTCAAGTGCCCTGGAGATGAGTGGTGCCCTGCCGATCGGCCAGAGGTAATCGAACTTGTACGCGTCGGCATGCAGGAAGACGCAAAGCCCGCCAAGAAGCCAACACTGAAGCGCCCCGTGAAGCGCGCGGCCGCTACTGTTTCGACAATGGATGATGACGAGTTGCTGGTACCGGATATCGAAGAGATCGACGGCGATTCGGATGTCGACGATGACGTCGAAGATGTCGAAGAAGAGGAAGACGACACGGTCGTGGTTTCGGGCGATGCTGAAAGCTCCGACGACGTTGTAACCGACGATTCAAGCGAGGAGGTGGACGAAGAAGACAGCGATGATTTCGATGGCGATGACGGCGATGTGGATGATTCGCTGGAGGATGCCGACGATATCGTTGAAGAAGAGTGGAAAGGGTAAAACCGCTGCTCTCGTGCCAGCCATGAGAGGCCGCCGCTAGTCGGCTGCCCCCATTCCGGGAGCGCGTGGGTGCGACCTATTCGTCCTGCGCGGATACCTCTTCCGTCTGCAACGGCACGTGCGCAGAATTCGTGGGCAAATTGCGCAACACGCCCGACAACGCGATGACCGCGATCGCCAGCACGGCGAGCAGTGTTGTCCACATCTTGGGCTTTTCCTGGAAGACCTTAGCCCACCCCTTGGTGGAAGTCAATCCCAGGGCGAGCGCGAATATCACGATGGCCAGCAGAAACTTGATCCCGAAGATCATGTGGTAGGCGGGCTGGTCATCGTGAAGAAACCGGGTAACGGCGAGGTAGTTGTAGAGTCCGCTAACCAGGAAGAGCAGAATACAGGTATGCACGATGTGCTGCCACCGTTTCATGATCGCGGCGCGCAGTTTCTGGTGAGTCTCTTCGTCGAGCACGGCTGCCGCTGAAGGCATCAGCACGAATCGAATGAACAAGACGCCCCCCACCGCCGTCACCGCCGCCAGGATGTGAGCCCACCGCATCACGAGTATTAACATCGACATTCCCGATCACTCCCCTTTTCTCTTGCTTGTATCCTTGCGCCCTCGCACCACAACGCTACCGGAAACCGGTCTTTCATGCAACCTCCGGGCGTGGCTGTGTAGGAACTGCACGGTATGTATCTTTTTTATATGCACGCTCCACGTAAGCCCGTAAAAAGCGGCCCGGCATACCATTTGCATCTTACTCCAGGCAATCCATGTCCGAAACTGAAAACAACCATGAAAGGAGGACCATACTATGCTTACGAACGCATTCAGCGGGCGGTGGACGCGAACACTTCCCGTCGGGACTGCGGCACTGTTTGTATTCGCATTTGTCGGGACCTTCACGGCAAACGCCGAGCCAGCACTTACCGACGCGTCGATCACGAACGCGGTTAACGCCGAACTTCTGATTGACGATGTTGCGCCATTCAACTCCATCGACGTCGAAACACTCGATGGGATCGTCACGTTGTCGGGCACCGTGAACAACATCCTCGCGAAGGAACGCGCTGCCGATCTTGCGCGAGCGGTGAGGGGAACCCGATCCATCATCAACCAGATTTCGGTCGAACCCTCGGAATCGCTCTCGGATGCTGACGTCGCCGCGAGTGTGGAGACCGCCTTGCTTAAAGATCCGGCCACTGACGCCTATGAGGTTACCACCTCCGTGAGCGACGGTATTGTGACGCTCGACGGAACGGTTGAGTCTTGGCAGGAAAAAGAGCTGGCGGCAACCGTCGCGAAGAGCGTCAAAGGCGTTCGCGGGTTGAATAACTCGATCGCGGTAGATTACGAGACCGATCGGTCCGATCTGGAGATTCAGAGCGAGATCGAGCAGGCCCTGGAATGGAACGCCTTGATCGACGGAGCACTCATCGACGTTTCGGTCGATAACGGTGAAGTTACCCTCTCGGGTACCGTCGGTAGTGCGGCGGAAGCGAATCGGGTCCGGTTGGAGTGCTGGGTCGCGGGCGTCCAGTCGGTAACGACTGACGACCTCAGCGTAGAACGGTGGGCCCGCGACGAAGACCTACGCCGAAACAAGTACACCGCAAAATCGGACGAGGCCATTCACGACGCGATTCAGGATGCCTTGGCCTACGATCCCCGCGTCATGTCGTTTAACGTCGATTCGACCGTAATAGACGGCTTCGTGACGCTCACAGGCGAAGTGGACAATCTCAAGGCCAAGCGCGCGGCTGCCCAAGTCGCAAGGGAAACCGTCGGTGTCGTGAACATTAACAACTTCCTGAAGGTGCGCCCGGATTTGGGTATCAGCGACGAGAGCATTGAACTCGACGTTGAGAATGCGCTGGCCCGTGATCCCTTCGTGGATCGGTACGAAATTGCCGTAAGCGTGATCAATGGGAAAGCCTATCTGACGGGCACCGTTGATAGTTTCTACGAAAAGACCAGAGCGGACGATGCCGCATCCCGGGCCACCGGCGTTGTGGAGGTCGAGAACGACCTGATTGTCGACAACGACTACACACCGCTTAGCTACGATCCGTACGTGGACGATTGGTACCCGCATGATTACGCGTGGTACGACTACGCTCCCGCACAACCTTCGACCAGCGACGCTTCCATCGAAGAGTCCATTGAGTCTCAACTTTGGTGGAGCCCCTTTGTCGATTCCGACGACGTGGCGGTGGAAGTGAACAACGGGGAAGCCACGCTTACAGGAATGGTTGATTCTTGGAGCGAGTTTCAGTCCGCGCAGGAAAACGCCTACGAAGGCGGCGCCACATGGGTCGACAACGATCTCGTGATATCTGCATCGTAATGTCCTGTTTTAGGACTTGACAACTCTCCACGCGCCAGACGGGGGGCCGAGAATCCGGCCTTCCGTCTGGTGTCGCGTTCAAGTGTCACTTTGCGAATGAGCCTGCGGCTCTTCGGAAACGTAGTGCGCCGGGTGCGTCGTTGTAGATTGAGCTGTTTATCAATGTACCGCCCTGATCGCCCGACGCCGAAAAGGCCGGTTGACGGTCTTCAGTTCGACGTAGACGTGAAGCTTCGGACGCGCATAGGAATAGGAAAGGGGTTCAAAATGGAAACGCAATTCACCACCCTCGTTCGTTACGACTCACCTGGGCAGGCATTCGCGGTGCAGGAGATACTCATCAGCGCGGGCATCGATGCGCGCGTGGTCGATGCCAGCAGTGACATGACAGATACCCGCCTGAGCCAGGAAGCGCGGCCCGCATTGCCCATGCAAGGAGGCGACATTCTCCTTCAGGTGCCCGAGCAACAAGCCAAAGAGGCTGGTGACGTCCTCGCGGAACGCGCGGATGACATGATGGGGCAGAACCCGTCGACGCAATAGTCGTCGTGTTCTCCGAGTCGAAGTTACTTCGCTATCGTGTTGCGTTTCAGGTTCACGAGGCCTCCCGCTTCCAAGACCTCGACTTGATTAGGTGAAAGCTGGTGGCACATCTCCATTCGACTGCCTTCGGCCTGGATCTCCACCGTATCGCCGGCACGCAGCTGGTTGTAGAGATCGCGAATCTGCACGACAACGCCGGTTTGCAACTGGTCGTAATCGGACTCGTCGGCGAAGGTCAGCGGTAAGATTCCCCAATTCACCAGATTCTGCCAGTGAATCCGCGCGAAGCTTTTTGCAATGACAACGGAGAGACCCAGGTAACGGGGTGCCAAGGCGGCATGTTCGCGGCTGGAGCCTTGGCCGTAGTTCGTGCCGCCCACGATGAGGTGACCACCCGATTCCCGCTGATCCTTCGCTCGCTCCACATATTCGGTGTCGACAGGCTGATACACAAACTCGCTGATCTTTGGGATGTTGCTTCGATACGGAAGCACGCGGCTGCCCGCCGGCATGATTTCGTCCGTGGAGATGTCGTCTCCTACGCGGAGCAGAACCGGCATCTCGAGCGAATCCGGCAGCGGTGTGCACTCGGGCAAGTCGACGATGTTACCGCCCTTCTCAATCTCGACGTCTTTCGCCTCCTCCGGGGGCAGCGGTCTCACGAACATCTCGCTGTTTACGACCGGATTGGCAGGCCCGGAGATCTTCGGATACGGAAAGTCCAGCGTGCGCGGGTCGGTTACGCACCCCTTCAAGGCCGACGCCGCGGCAGTTTCCGGGCTCACGAGACAAACCCGATCATCCTCCGTGCCGGAACGGCCGGGGAAATTGCGGGGAACCGTTCGGAGACTTAACTTGTCCGCGACTGGCGCCTGCCCCATTCCGATGCATCCGTTGCATCCGGCCTGGTGGATGCGAGCGCCGGAATGAATCAGCGAGATGAGATGCCCGTCTTGCGCAAGTTCCTCAAGAATCTCGCGCGACGTTGGATTGATATCGAGAGAAACCCTCGAGTTCACGCGGCGGCCTTTCACAATCTGTGCGGCAATGGCGAAGTCCCGGTAGCCCGGATTTGCAGAAGACCCGATGTAGGCCTGGTAGATCGGTTCGCCCGCGACTTCCTCGACCTCCCGGACGTTTCCGGGACTGGTCGGCATTGCGATCAGCGGCACGAGGGACGACAGGTCGATCTCGTCGCGCACGTCGTAATCGGAGTCGTCATCCGCTTTCCACTCGCTCCAATCCGATTCTCGTCCGCGCTCTTGCAAGTAGTTGCGCACCGTTTCATCCGCGGGAAAGACCGTCGTCGTTGCGCCGAGTTCCGCGCCCATATTGGCGATGACGTGCCGGTCCATCACACTGAGCGTTTCGACGCCGGGTCCGTAATATTCCACAATACGCCCCACGCCTCCCTTGACCCCGTGCCGGCGCAGCATCTCGAGGATGACGTCCTTTGCGCTCACCCAGTCGGGCAAGGACCCGGAGAGTCGCACGCCCATGATCTCCGGCATGCGGACGCGGAGGGGATCGCCCGCGATGGCCAGCGCGACTTCGAGTCCGCCCGCGCCGATGGCCAACATTCCCAGGGCGCCGGCCGCGCAGGTATGACTGTCGGAGCCGAGGAGTGACTTACCTGGTTTGCCGAAGTGGGCCTGGTGCAGGGGATGGCTTACGCCGTTGCCGGGCCGGCTGTACCACAGCCCCAATCGTTGGCACGCTCCCAGCAGGAAGAGGTGATCTTCGGAATTCTTGCTGTCCTCTTGAAGGAGATTGTGGTCGACGTATTGGGCGGATAATTCGGTGCGCGCGCGATCCAAACCCATGGCCAACAACTCCAGCATCACCAGCGTGCCGGTCGCGTCCTGGGTCAGCGTTTGATCGATGCGTAAGGCGATCTCGGATCCCGGAGTCATCTCGCCTTCGAGCAGGTGATCGGCGATGAGCTTTTGCGCCACGTTTTGATTCATGATATCCTCCCCCGCCTCGGCACGGTACTCGGGCGCCTGCACAGTCACGCGCGGGACGCAGCAGACCCTAGGAAGACGCCGCGACCTGTTCCAATAAGTCAGGAAGTTTGGCGGCGATATCTTCAAAGGGAGCGGCATGGATCACCCGGCACTCGTCCCACAGTGCTTTTACTGGCGTGAACCTCTTGGCCGCGACGACGATGGCCGGATGATTGGTCGCAATGTCAGCGGCACTGAGGCTGAACTCCACGGGAGATTGGTCATCAATCGATTCATCCATGACGATGAGGTCGTATCGGCGCTTATGCAGGAGATCGAAGGCGTCGGTGCCTCGCGACACCGTGTGGACATCCCAACCTTCGTTGAGCGCTGATTTCGTGTACTGCTCCTTGCGTTTCTGATGACAGCAGGCGATCAGTGCGATATGCGCGTTTCCATTCATAACATTTCCAAAGTTGGTACGTTATTCAGTATGTGAGCAAGTCGAGTGCCAACCCCCCGCTCCCTGCTAGAGTCAGTGGTGATAGTCGGTTAGGCGGTCTGAGACAAAATACGGTTCCTGTACGTGTGTAAAGGATCTAAACGATTGGTACTGCGGACCGTTTCCGATTAACTCAACCCCCACCGGTTAAGTTTGTCGTATAACGCCTTACGGCTGATTCCCAGACGCTTCGCCGTTTCCGTTTTGTTGTTCGAACAATGCTGCAAGGCGTGCGTGATATAGGTCCGCTCCACATCCTCCAACGGGATGATTAGCGGGAGAGACACGCCGTTGTGCCCCGGTTCGGTAGTGTCGAAAGCAGATGATGTTACCTCTGGGGCAGGAGGTACGAAGTGGCTCCCCGTTTCCGCAGGCAAGGTTTGTGCAATACGCTCCGGCAGGTGTGTCGGCTGAATCGGAGTGGATTCGGCATTGACGGCCGCTTGGGCAATGACGTTCCTCAATTCGCGGTTGTTTCCCGGCCAGTCGTATGCTTGCAGGATACGCAGGGTCTCCGGAGACAAGCCTCCCACGGGAAGCCCATATTCCTTGGCGAATTCGTCGAGGAAATACTCCGCCAGCATGGGGATATCTCCGCGGTTATCCCGTAGTGCGGGCAGAACGATCTGGAGCACCTGAAGACGATGCATCAGATCTTCGCGAAAAATCCCCGATTCTACCGCCGACCGCAGATCCTCATTCGTCGCGGCGATAACGCGTGCATTGCTCGCGCGGCCGCGAGCCGACCCGACAGGACGATACTGCTTGGTTTCGAGCACCCGTAATAGCGTTACTTGAATGTCCTCGTCCATAGTCGTGATTTCATCGAGGAACAGAATGCCGTTGTCGGCCTCTTCGAAGCAGCCCGGCTTCCTTTCCGTGGCGCCAGTGAAGGCGCCTTTGACGTGACCGAACAGTTCGCTGGCGACGAGTTCACGTGAGACGGCACCCATGTTGACCGGAATGAACGGGCCGCTCTTCCGGGCACTTCGGGCGTGAATTTCCTGGGCGACCAGTTCCTTGCCGGTACCGGTTTCCCCGACGATCAGTACGGGGAGGTCGACTTTGGCCGCGCGCGCCACCGTATCGTACAGGCGCTTCATTGCGGGCCCCGAACCGACAAACGCTCCAAATCGCTTATACCGAGAGTTTCTGGGCACTGGAATATCCTCGCAGGTGCATCACGATAGTCAGTAACACTCGCAATGTATCGGATCATTTCGGCTCAAATATAGGCTCTGGTCTCTTTCGATGAGTAGGGCTAAGCGCATGGCGTTCAATGCCCTTGCTCATGGTGGCGACGTATGATAGGTTCTCGTGAACCTCGTAGAATCGGTCGAAAGGTCGTTTTCGTATGGATATTGCGGCTTCGGGTCTGGTTGATGGCCTGGCTCAGCTCATCCCTCAGTTTGCGCGAAGAATACTTCATGTTGGCCTGGCGAGCGACGCGTTGGCAACGGCGCTGCACGCACGGTCGGGCGCGGAGGTTACTGGCATTCAGTGTACTAATTCTCTCGCCGAAGATCCAGTGCACGGGTGCGTATCGGGTTATTCCGGAGGCCATGATGGGGAATCGCCAGAGGGAATGAGGTACGAGGGTATCATTTTGGAGACAGGCAAGTTAAGCGGAGATGTGATCCGGACCCTGGTTCGTCGATACGCTCCTCTGCTCACAGACGACGGATTCATGTTATTCGTCGTAATTCATCTGCCTGGCCCATCCACCCGCCATTCGGAAACCTCCATTGGAACAATTGCCGACGAGGCGGGGCTCGCATTCTATACGACCAATGAACTCGCGCCGGAATCAAATAAACGCGGTGAAGAACCCGGCGTCATGGAGGCGCGGCCTCGTGCTGGTGGATTTCTCTTGTGGGCCGTTCGGCCAGCGTACAATCCACTCCTGCATGCGCGGCGGCTTTTCAAAGAGGGTCATCCCGGGTGGGCGTATGAGGTGCTCGATCTGGTGCCGGATTGGCTTGTGCAGGAACCGGAACTTCGCGGCGCGTACTACGGAGAGCGCCTCATGTGCCTGCTCGCGTGGGATAAACTGGCCGATCCCGCGGGAAGGTTGGGCCGTTTTTTCAACGCCCAATCCATGTTCTACGAGGCCACGTGGAACACCCCGGAGGCTCCCCTGCCCTACCTGTGCCAGGCGGAGTTCTGGCGCAGGCTGGGCGATGCCGATATGGCTGCGCGGCTGTTGCGCACGGCCCGACACATTACGGTGCTGGCGGAGATTGATCGCCGGCTCGAGAACTTGGGCGAATGTCCCCGACCGCAGTGCGCCGTGGAGTCGCCGCCGGCGTGGCGACCGCCGGATCCCCTGCCTCGCGTGCTGTTCGTTCTTCCCGCCCGCCCCCACTACGGATTGGACGTCCTGTACGAAGGACTTTGCTGCGTGCTGGGGGACGAGAACGTGATTGACTTTCCCTGGAAGGATACCCTGCACGGACATGTGCCACGGGAACTCGCGAATTACCCCTGCATGTTTGACCGGCGCGGCGAGCCGTGGTCGCTGGCGGCGATTACTGCCGCCCTCGGGCGTGGGGAATTCGACTTGATACTGATGGGGGACGTCGAACAACACGTGGGTCACGAGTCGATTCGATCGATTCTCGCTGCGGCGGGAAATTTGCCGGTTTGCATCGTTGATGAGCAAGATGATCCGCTCAACAGTTTTTCCGAGACCCTGGATTTCATGGGATGCGATTCGGTTTGCGGGTACTTCAAGCGCGAGATGCTGGCTTGTTGGGACTACGGGGAACTGGCGCGGCCATTACCCTTCGCGTATGCGGATCGCAAGGTGCCCGAGGTCATGCGGGAAGATCGCAACATCCCGCTGTTTTGGGCGGGCCATCGCCAGTTCGGCATGCGGCGACTGTACGTGGAGCGTCTGGAGCGGCGATTGGGAATGGCGCTGGATCGCATGTACAGCCAGCATGAATACACCGAGGCGCTTCAGGCGAGCCGAATCGGTCTCAATCTATTCGGGTTTGGTTTCGACACCGTGCGCTACTGGGAATTGGCTGCGCACGGATGCATGATCCTGTCGGAGCGCCTGCCCATCTGCATCCCGCACAATTTCGTGGACGGCGAGTCGGCGGTGTTTTTTGATGACTTGCGGGACATGGAGGAGAAACTCGACTACTATCTCGCACGCCCGGAAGAGGCCGCCGCCATCGCGCGCCGGGGATATGATATCTTTCTGCGGCATCACACCGCATCGGCCCGGGCACGGCAGATGCTCGGATACGCCGGGGAACTCCAACGCATCGCGCTCGGGTAGATTATAAACTAAGGAATGATTACTCGGAAGGGAACCTCGCGGGGACGAGGTTGCACCACAACGTATTCGCGCTTGCGCTCCGAGTCGCTCCCTCCCGGCGTTTCCACCGTGAGGCTCACGGAGTAGACTTCCACAGCCGTGTAGATGTGGGTGGGATTCGATACCCTGCTTTGGGTGCCGTCGCCAAAGTCCCACAGCCAGCGTAGGATCGGACCGCCGGGACTTGACGAGAGATCCGTGAACTCCAACGGCTCCCCGACAAAGGGCGTGCGATGGCGCGTTGCAAACTCGGCGACTGGCGGCGCCTCCCGCACGTCGATATACCCGAGTTTGATTTCCGTGTCGGAACTCAATCGGGTCGTCACCGTGAGATAGACATCGTAGACCGATGCCGCCGCGTACACGTGAACGGGATTTGGTAACGCGCTCTGGCTGCCGTCGCCGAAATCCCACAACCACGATGTAATGGGTGCCGTGCCGGGAAGCGCGGTAGACGTGAATTGGACTGGGACTCCGGCGACCGGCCGGGTCGTTGCTGCGACGAAATCCGCCATGGGGCCCTGGGGTTCGCTTACGTGGATGTATCCCTGACGCCGCCGCAGATCGGTGTGGTCCGACGATCGCACCTCAAGCTGCACAATATAGCGCCCGCGATCGGTGTATGCGTGTACGGGATTCTGCTCGTCGCTGGTAGTTCCGTCTCCGAAATCCCAGTGCCAGTGTGAAATAGGTGCCGCGCCGGTCAGGACAGTCGACGCGTCGCCGAAGGAAATTGGGTCGTTGGCAGTGACGACCGTTTGCGACGCGGTGAAGTCCGCCACGAGCGTCGCTTCGGCCCGAACCGTTATGACGTGCCGTTCGACTCCGTCCACCGCGACCGCGACAGTTCCCTGGTTCGCGCCAGGCTTCATGAGGGCGCGAGTCGCGCGGAGCGCAATGGACGTGTGCGCCCCTTCTGCGGGAACGACTCCCGTCTCAGGAGCGGCGGTTAGCCACGGATCGCTGGTATCAACCGTGAATCGTTTCCCTGCGCCATCCGGGGACGCCGCGGAGATCGTGACAACGCCTTCTACCGACTTATTTGCGAGGTCAATGCTCCACGGGGAAACGCCGACAAGTGACGATGCCTTCTCACCCGGGGGGCAGCCGGCCAGACACACGGCCAGAGCAATCGCAGCCATGCACCGGCGCGCATGCCCGATGAACGAATCGCGCGTACAAACGCGGAAATATCGTGTACGGAAGTTCACCACTCTATGCTACGGGGTATTCCCGTGATACGTCAATGCTATAGCTCAAAACGTGAAACCGAGGCCCAAACCGCGCTATTGTACGCAAGGTTTGACAGTTGCGGAAGGAAGGATTTCGTATGAGTGAGGATTTGAAACCACGCGACCCGGACTACATGGAGCGCGTTGAAAGCACGTTTCAGAAGGCGAAGTTCGTTCACCACTTGGGTATCGCGTATCACGGCGCGGGTCCGGGATGGTGCGAAGCCACCATGCCCTTGCGCGACCACCATTTGCAGCAGAACGACGTCGTCCACGGAGGCGCGGTGGCTACCCTCGCGGACCATACCGCGGGGTCGGCCGGGACGACCTTGATTGCAGCAGATGAGATTGTATTGAGTGTAGGCTATTCGATCAGCCTGCTCCGGCCGGGATCCGGCGACGCACTGCGCTGCCGCGCTGACGTCGTCCGGAACGGGCGACGACTCATCGTCGTTCAGTCGGATGTGTTTGCTAGCACTGGGGATAAGGAGAAACTCATCGCGCGGGCTACGGTGACCTTGGCGGTTCTCCCCAACGAGCATGTGCGTGAGGTCAAATGAACCGGAACGATGGATAGCGCGTATCCAATAGAAGAGCGCCCGCATGGGGACTCGGATGAAGCCCTCATGGCCGCCGCGCGCGATGGCGACATGGAGGCCTTTGGCCGGCTCGTTCGCCGGTACGAAGCGCCGCTGTTCAATTATCTCCGGCGGATGACCGGCAACGCCGCGGAGGCGGAGGACGTGTTTCAGGAAACGATGCTGCGGTTGTACCGCTCCCGGAACCGCTACGATCCCTCTTCCCCGTTGCGGCCGTGGTTGTACCGCATCGCTACGAACTGTAGCTGCGACCGGCTTCGCTACCTGCGGCGCCGGTTGGCCGTCTCGCTGGATCGCTCCCCGGACCCGGAAGGTGATGGTCCGTCAATGGCGGATCGGCTAGTTGACAAAACCGCGAGCGCGGACGCAAGCGCGCGTGAATCCGAGTTGCGCGAACGGCTCGAAGCGGCGATTGCGCATCTCCCCATGCGGCATCGCGCGGTGTTTTTGATGGCCCGGTACGAGGGTATGCCGTATGACGCGATTGGCGAGAGCCTCGGCATTCCCGTGGGCACGGTGAAATCGCGCATGAACAAGGCAGTCCGCCTGCTCATGGATGAATTGCGAGACTTTGTGGAATGACGAAACGAGAATCCCATAGCGAACGGATCGAGCTGCTGCGCGGGTATTTACTCGGTACCTTGTCCGAGGCGCAACATGCCCACGTGAAAGCCATGCTTGCGGCCGATCCCGCCTGGCAGGAAGATCTGGACCGCGAGCAGGAGGCGTTAGCGCTTCTGGACGCGTTGCCGGAGCCTGAACCGCCACAAGGCTTGGCGACGCGCACGCTCGCCGCGGTCCGGGAAGAGCGGGACATCGAACAGTCGCAGCGCCGGGGGTGGCGTGCCGTCTGGGTGCAAGCGTCTGTATTCCTCGCGATGGCGGGGATCGTCGCGGCGATCCTGATGCCGGCACTGTCCCGGTCCCGCGAGGCGGCGCGCCGGGCATCCAGCCAGAACAACCTCAAGCAATTGGGTCTCGTCATGAAGATGTATGCGAATGAAAGTCCCGGCGAGGCCTTTCCCCCGCTTACGCCATACGAGGGGCTTTGGATGTTCGACATCGAGCGCGTGTACCCCAAGTACCTCTCGGATCTCTCGGTCCTCGTGAACCCAAGCCGCCCGGACGCGCGGGAACTCGAGGAACGGCTCAACGAACTGGTTGCGGAGGATCCGGTCGACTGGCGCGAGGTGACGCGGATCGCGGCGATGAGCTACGCGTACCCCGGCTGGGTCGTCAAGAATGACGAGGAAGCGGCAGCGCTGAATTCGACTCTGGAGAAGTTGGCGCGCGCGGACCTCGGCGATTCCATCGAAACCGATGCCGGTGTGTTGTACCGGCCGCGAGAAGGTATCGAGCGATTCTTCATCACGGACATCAACAATCCCGCCGGATCGGCCAGCGCCCAATCGGAGATCCCCATCCTTTTCGAAACGCCAGTGGAGGTCCGGGACGGCATCAACGTGGGGTACATGGACGGGCATGTCTCGTACGTGGAACCGGAACGGGGATTCCCCGCGACGGAGACGGCGCGAGAGATCTTCCGCGCCCCCGAGGACATGGAGACAAACCAACCCTCACCGTAATACTCGAACCAATCCGGACTAACTGCGTACAACCTTCACGATCACGAAGACGGCCACCGCGAGCACAACCGCCGTCAGCACCAGAATAAGAATGCCGGTGCTGCCGCCACCTTGCCCCGGTATTGTTGCGACCGTCGTGAGCGTGTAGTTGTAGCCGAGTTCGCTGGGGTATTCGAGTTCCACGTAATAGGCCACATACCCCTCGGCCGGTACTTCAACCTTGCCCGAAAAGTTGCCGTCGGGACCTGCGGTGAGATCGGAACTACTCCACCCGGAGCCGATGGTTTGGAGGCGGAAGTCCTTGTTCGGCGCGTGGGCGGTGCACAACCGCGCGCGAATCGGGGGTTCATCAGGGAAGACTACGAAACTGCCGTCGGAATCCATTTCCCAAGTGAACGTGGGGGTCTTGCGACTATTCAGAATGTTGTCGTAGAAGGCGGCCAGGGCCTGGATCGTGGACTGGCTGCGATCGACGCCGTGGTCAGCGTTGGCTTCGTAACGGATGTGCTTCTCGCCCACCAGGCCGGGGAAGTACAGCTCGGCCGCATCGATAGTCCAATACTGATCGCCCGACGCCAGCAGGACCAGTTTGGGAAGCGTGAGCGTTTCGCGATACTCATAGGGATCGACGATCTTCAGCAGATCCTGACCCTCGCGAGTATTGATCCGGCCCTGGATGTCGAAGTCCGTATAGTCCTGGATGGCTTCGCTGTAGACGCCGTAATAGGAAAGCTGGCGCGGCATCTGTTCATCGAGGTTCAGCATGTCGATCACGATCGGCGCGATCGCGCGCACCCGGTCGTCCACCGCGCCGGTCAACCAGGTCGTCCAGCCCCGTTTGGACGCGCCGGTAATCACGAAATTCTTAATGGACGTCTTCTTTTCCGCTTTTTTGCCGCAATAGTCCTGCACGCTGTCCATTGCGCGAACCGCGCTCTTGACCATGGGACACAGCAGCGGCCAGGTGGGATCGCCGGTTTCGAGATACTTGTTGTAGGTGTACGCGATAATCTCGTCTTCCGTGCGCGTGCGATCTTCATCGCGGAACGACACGGGTTCGCAGGGTACGCCCTGCAAGATGGCGACGACGGACTTGGTCTGCATGGCGATCAATTGAATCGGAAGCGGCACGTCTTCGGGAATCTTGTCGTGCTTGTTGTTGCCGCCCGTGACGAGCAGCAACGCCGTATCGTGTTTCACCTCGTCCGGGACGATGATGGATACCCAGTGCTCCCACTTGGAGGGGGCTACCTCGCCTTCCTTCCAGGTTTGCGAGGTCATGTCGAGGACATGCGTCGTGACGCCCTGCCCCGGAATGGTCTTTACGTGGCTGTAGCGGTATGACGGGTCCGGCAGATTGACGTAGTCGGCAAGAGGACCAGCGAAGGCGCTCCCAACGCAAAGCAATGCCAACAAGACAGACAGGTAGCGTGACGGTGTTGCGTACTTCATACTGATGACCCCCTGATTCGACGCGTTACTGCTCAGGCTTCCGTGGCGCAACGCCGCGCCCGGTCAGTCTCGCGTCTCTTCCCCCGGACCTCCGTCCCACGCGCCGGACGGACCAAAATTGTACCGGTACGTCTCGCGGCCCGCGACGTCTGTGCGAATGGTGGCGGACGAAGCTTCCGCCTCAACCCGCGTCGCAACGCGGGGACTCTGATAGACCTGGAAGTCGTACTGTACGTAGCCCACATACCCGCGTTCGCCGTGGGACGTGCGTGACACTGCGCGCGCGTCCATGGGCCGGTACGCTTCGTACACTTTGACTTCCTTGTAATACTTGCCGCCGAGATTCCCTTCCTCCTGGAATTTAATCTCGCCATGGCGGCCTTCCACGTTCATGCGCTTCATCTCGGTCTTCCCGACCCCGTCGAGCCGGGACATGACCCGGTCGCTTCCCGTTTCATACCCCTCCGGCTTTTCACCGACGC
>CAZWDH010000073.1:0-24825 GCA_964632865.1 uncultured Nitrospiraceae bacterium | reverse complement strand
TCAAAGTACTGATTCCCGTTCCCGCCTTCGCCATCGGCATGCTGGGCTTCGCCGCCAAAATAGCGCTATTGGGGTGGTTCATCTGGAAGCTGACCACACCCAGCGTGCGCGCCGTCTTCGAAAATTCACACGGCGAGGAAGCACGCGCGTCAGTGCAGGCAACGCTCGATGCCAGTGATTCTGGATAATGTAAGTTCTTTTGTTGCGCCTTGACGGTCCCATAGTCGATTGACGACGAACCGCCCGGTCCCCACGGTGTCTCAGAGGTGAACTCCTCAATCGGAATACCAGAAATGACCTTGCATCAAATCTCACTGCTCCTGCTTTTCCTCATACTGCCGCAGGCGGTCGCGTTTGGCGCTCGCGCACTGGTCAAGCTGGGCGGGTTCGGCGTTTGCCTCACCTCGGGACTGACCTTCTTCGCCGTATCTTTGTTTGCGCTTCTCCATCTGCTGGCCAACCCGCCTGTGAGCGCAGCCGATCCACACTGCGGCCAATGGTTGGCAGGATTCCCTCCCGCGATCGTGGTGGGGAGTTTGGCCCATACCATGTTCACCGGCGGCGTACTTGGCATCCTATTCGCCGTGGATACCATCCGCTGGTGGTGGGTGCACGGTTCCGCATATCTGGCCGAAAGGTCAGGGCATCCCCAGAGTGATGGGCGAGGGCCGAACGACGGGCACGGCGGGGGCTAGCCTTCGGCCCGGCACGGACCGGCACGGACCGCACGGACCGCACGGACCTGCGGGGACCCGCACGGACGAGAATGCGCCACTCGGCAATCGGCGGCTCGAGTAGGCGGTTTCTAAAACCCTCCAGCCTCCCGCCTCCCGCCTCCCGCCTTTCTTCCAATCCGCAATCGCCAATCCGCAATCGAATGGGTGTATACTAGTCCCCAGGCAGTAACCGATCCGGCCGCGCGCAACGCGGAGGCCGGTTGGCGGGGCGGGGGCCTCGCCGGAATGGGGGGTAATATCATGCACACACACGAAGGATGCTGCGGGTGTGCGGGCCACGCCATGGGGCGGCGGTCTTTTCTCGCGGCCGTTGGGGGAATGACAGCGGCATCGACCTTGGTCGCGCCATTCGCGTCCGCGGCGCCGAAGGCACTCATGCGGCCGAACTTGGGTAAGAAACAGGTCCCGCTGGTCGTGCAACCCGCGTTGACCTACCACATCTACGAGCGCCGGGAGCAGACAAGTTGGCGGCCCTGGGGCGGCATTCACACCGAAGCCGATGCGTCCCGGGAAATGCAGCGCATCGACACCGAACTGGCCGAACTGAAGAGCAAGGCCGAGTTCCCGCTGGAGATCCGGCCCTGCGCGCGGGTTCGCAACGCCCAGGAAGCGGCGCCCCTGCGCGACGGCGACGCCGACCTCATGCTCGTCTACGGCGCGTCCGGCGAAATCGAGCCGCTCATCAAGCCGGAACGGTACAACATGGTCTTCTGCCGGCACCGCACCGGCCCGGTCTACCTCTGGTACGAAATCGCCCATCCGCGCCTGCTCCGCAAGGCGGTGGATGAATACGGCCAACCCGGGCTTGCGCCGGAAGACGTCGTCGTCGACAACTACGACGACGTCCTTTGGAAGTTGCGTTCGCTCTCGGCGCTGCAAAACACCGTCGGCAGCCGCATCGTTTGCATTGGCGCTCCGAGCGGCTGGGGTCATGGCGGACAGAAAGCGCCGGAGATCGCGGCCAACATCTGGAAACTCGACATGCGGACCGTGCCCTACGATGACTTGGGCAAGCGCATCGAGTCCGCGAACAAGGAACCGGAACGGGTTGCGCGGTGCGAAGCGGCCGCGGCCCAGTACCTGAAACAGTCGGGGATCTCCTTGCACACGGCGACGGAGTTCGTGTCGCGCGCGTACTTGCTCACGGAAGTGTTCGAAGACCTGATGGAAGAGCACGACGCGCCGGCCATGACCATCAACGAGTGCATGACGACCATTATGCCCATGTCGCAAACAACGGCCTGCATGTGCCTGACCTTCATCAACGACTCGGGCGCGATGGCCTTCTGCGAATCGGATTTTGTCGTGATTCCCTCGGGCATTCTGCTCAAGAACATCGCGGGTACGCCGGTCTTCCTCAACGACCCGACCTATCCGCACGACGGACAGATCACGCTGGCTCACTGCACCGCGCCGCGGCGCATGGACGGCAAGAAACTGGAACCGGCGAAGATCATGACTCACTTCGAGTCTGACTACGGCGCCGCGCCCATGGTCAAAATGGACGTAGGACACGAAGTAACGGTCCTCGACCCCGACTTCGGGAACCAGCGCTGGATTGGGTTCAAGGGCAAGATCCTCGACAACCCCGAACTGGACATCTGCCGCTCCCAGGTGGATGTGTCGATCGAAGGCGACTGGCGCTTACTCGCCCAAGAGATGCGCGGCTTCCACTGGATGATGTCCTACGGCGACCACCTGAAAGAAACGGGCTATGCCTTGCGCAAAATGGGCGTTAACTGGTTGAACCTGACCACGGAGCGCACCATCGAAGCGTAGAGATGCCATCCGAGGTGCCACGGGCTTCCAGCCCGCGATTCGAGGTGCCAAGGGCTTCCAGCCCATGACTTGAGGTGTCACGGCCTTCCAGGCCGTGTGTCTGCGGGGGCGGATTTCACTGCTCTTGTTCAAGACTCACGGCCTGGAAGGCCGTGGCACCTCGAATCTTGGCCTGGAAGGCCAAGGCACCTCATGGCGAAGCCACATCTTTCGGCTATTCGTCGTGGGGCGGTTCCTTGTCGACGTCCTTCAGGATATCGTGGGCCTTCTGGGCTATCTCCGAATGCACCTGAATCTGCATGGCGCCCAGTTGCGGGAAGATGTTCTCCGTACCCTCGTTCTGCACCACGTAGTCGACCCCGGCGGCCTGGAGCAGCGATTCCGCGACGGCGAACGCGGCGGGATCGGGCGTTTCAAATACGGTGACCAGATCGATATACGCCGGCTCGTTTTCGGGCGGCTTGCCTTCCAGCAGTTCCACGTCGCAGTCGGCGCACTTCGTGAACCCTTCCCGGTATTCGGCCAGGCACTTCGGACAATACATGCTGAACTCCTTGTCACGACCCCGCGGTGCGCGTGGTCTGCATTGAGGCGCCAGGAAACTCGCTCATAGTGTGCCCAAGCCGGACCGGAATTCCAAATTGGCGAAAGCCGGAACCTTTTGTCGGCGCTACGGCATCTATCTTATACGGGTAACGTTACGAAAGCCCCGGCCAATTGTACTTCGCTCCGGGCGGATCTGCGTTTAGGACGGTGGCGGGGACTCTTGATACAATAGATAACGTGCTGCTGCCGGCCGTCCGCCGTAGGTGTCGGACTCCGGTCCGCACCGTCACTACAACCCAGGTAGGATTCACACGTATGGCCACCAAGAATTCCCCCGGCTTCCACCACCCCAAGAACGCTCCTCTGCTCGTCGCGATACTCTTCGCCGCAGGACTGAGCCTTGCGATTTTCCTATGGCCCGACCCAGCGCCCGTCCCCGCTGCGGAGGCGGATCAGGCGGCCGCCGCACCCGAGGAGCAAGCCGCACCGACTGATCCGACCGATCAGTCCGATCCTTCCGATCCGGCAACGACCAACGAGGCGGTTAGTGGCGCTACCACGCCGCCCGACAGCGGTGAGCCCTTCCGCGTCGTCGGAACGGTCCCCGTAGACAACGAAATCCTGGATAACCGCATCGTGGTGTTCTTCAGTGAACCGATCAAGACCGCGGGTCTCAATGAGGTGGGGGGTAATGCCGCGCCGTTTGCCATGACGCCACCGTTTCGTGGAATTTACAACCTGGGCGACACCTATGTGGACATATACCCTGGCGATATTCCATCCGACCAGATCGTTACCGTCGATTTTGGGGGCTTTATTCAATCCAGGGACGGCGAGACGCTCGCTGCGGACGACCGTCGCCATGTGTTTGCGCCCTTCGAATTCGAGGCGCAGCGGGTATGGTCCATCGAATCCACTACGGATCGCGAGGTGTTGGGCGTGTTGTTCCCCCTACCAGTGACGGTTGAGGCCTTGCGGGAACACACGAGTGTCCAGACCGCGGGAGGGGATACCGTACCGTTCACCATCGAAGAGGGTACCTCGAACACGATTCAGCGGTTGGTGATCGAGGGAAACGAAAACTGGCCGGTCGGCATCCGGATCAGTTCGGGCCTTTCCGACGAAACCGGGACGCTCACCCTGGACGAATCCCAGGATTTCACCTATCCGACGGAATTAGAACTGGCCGTCAGGTATGTGGAATGGCAGGCGATCGAAGACAGCGAACAGCGAGTCGCCATCGAATTTGGAAAGGCAGTTCACGCCTCAGATCTGGAAGAGCACCTGAAGGTCACGGAGGCCGACACCGGCAATGCGGTTCCTTTTGAAGTTGTGCCTGATACGCAGGGGACGACCCAGATAGCGATCGTCCGGCTCTCGAAACCGGCGTCAACTTCGCTGATGTTCCACTTCGAAGCGGGATTGCAGGGCGCCGAACGATCGACACTCACGCAACCCGTCAGACGCAAACTCGTTGCCCGCTCCCTGCAAGAACGGAAGCCTCTCCTGTTCGAGGACCAATGGTGGAACCGGGACGGCCGCGAAGGCCTGGTATTAAACCTCGGCTTTAACCAGAAGGTCGAGCCGAAAGATCTGAAGGAATTCCTGCGCATTTCACGCGAGGTCCCCGATTTGCGCATCGAACCCGCATGGAACGACCGGCGCGTGCGCGTCTACGGGCAATGGGAATCAGAGACTACTTACGAATTCACCCTCGCTGCCGGGATGCCCTACGGGGATGGTTTCAAACTCGATCAAGACGTTTCGCGCATGTTTACAACGGACAAGGTACCGCCGTTCCTCGGGTTTGGACAGGAAGAGAAGTACTACTTCCCGCGCCGCAGCGGACTGAACCTGCCCATCGACGCGCGGGGCGTGCGCGAGGTGCGCGTCAGCCTCCATCGCATGTTCCCGTCGAACATCGCCGTCGCCATCAGTGACATGAACGAAGGCAATCCCTGGTACCGGTTCATGGAATCCTGGAGCGAGTTCCTGACGAAGAACGAGATGGACGTGGCGTTTTCGCCGAACCGGCTGACGCCCACGCCGTTGGCGCTGGACTCCCTCATTCCCGCCGGAAAGCAGGGCGTCTTCGCGCTTGAAGTCGAAGATATCTCGCCATTGAACCCGGAACAGGACGAGGAGGCCGATGAATATGAGTCCTATGACTACGACCGTCGCGCCCAGTCCGCCCGAAAACTGATCCTCTTCACGAACATCGGCGTGTTGTCCCACTGGCTGGACGACGAGTTGGTGGTCTTCGCGCACGACCTCTACTCCCTGCAACCGCTGGACCTCGCGAAGGTGACGGTTTACTCCCACAAAAACCAGATCATGGGAACGACCAATACTGACGCGCAGGGCATGGCGCAACTGGAACCCTTCGACACCGCCTTGGGCCGGCCCACGGTGGTGGTTGTCGAAAAAGGCGACGACTACACCTTCCTCGAGTTGCAACCGCGCAACGACGACATCACCGAGCAGGCGGTCGAAATGCCACCCTTCGATCGGGACGGGTACGACGCGTTTCTCTACGCGGATCGCGAACTCTACCGCCCCGGCGAGACCGTACACCTGCGCTGGATCGTGAGGACCAACTACGGCGACGCGTTGCCTAACGTGCCGCTCATGTTGACGGTCACCAAACCAAACGGCCAGGAGCTGTTGAATCAGCCGTCGACCTTGTCCGAACTCGGCACAGGCGGCATAGATATCGAGACGCAGAAGTCCTATCCCACCGGGAAATACCTCGCGACCCTGAAAGTGCCCGATACGAACGACGCGCTCGGCACGTACTCCTTCAGCGTGGAAGAGTTCGTGCCCAATCGCATCAAAGCGGAAGTCACCCTGGCCGAAGAACAGTGGCTCGCGGGGCAGGAGTACACGATCAAGGTGAACGCGCAGCGCTTCTTCGGCGCGCCCGCCGCGGACCGCAAGAGCGAAGCGAAGATCGTGCTGCGTCCGGCCACCTTCCGTCCGGAGCAGTGGAAAGGATTTACGTTCGGAAACGATTCGGAATTCGCGACGGACATCGTTTCGACGGGCGAAGGCACCACCGATGCCTCGGGCGACGTGACCTTCCCCTTCACCTACGAAGCGCCGCCGAACGTCTCGTTTCCCTTGAACGCGCTCGTCGTCGGCCGCGTGTTTGAGTTGGGCGGCCGCGCCGTTGCGGGCACAAAGGAAGTCACCTTGTTTCCCTCGGAGACCTGCCTGGGCATTCGCGGCAACACGCCAGAAGGCGGGCGCGGTGTGGAAGTAACCGTCGCGGCTATTGCGCCCGGCGGCGAGCCGGCCGCGCTGGATACCGTGAAGGTCACACTGGAGAAACAGGTCTGGAACTACTACGTCCGCCGTTACTATGACTACCACCAGCCCAACTGGTCGGAGTCTTTTGAGCCGATCGAAACGCGCGAGGTTTCGCTGACCGACGGCACCGGATCGACGACCTTCAACTTCGGCAGCTACGGCTATTACCGCGTGCGCGTCCATTCCGACGCGACACCGCAATACAGCACGCTCTCCTTCTACTCCTATGGCGGCCAGGTAAACCTCGTCGACTCCGCGCGGCCCAGTCTGATCAAGCTGACCATGGACAAGAAGTCCTACACCGTCGGCGAGGAAGCCACCGTGCGCATTGAAGCGCCGTTCGACGGTACCGGCTTTGTGGTCATCCAGGGCGAAGAGATCCAGTGCATCGAAACCGTGGAGATTAAAGACGGCGCCGGTACCGCCAGCTTCATGCTCACGCGCGATCAGTACCCGAACGTGTGGATCGAAGCGACAGTGGTCCATGCCATCAAAGAAGGCCGAGACCAGGTCTATCCCTTCTCGAGTTTCGCCATGCAGTCCATCGAGGTGGAAGATCCGCGCCGCAGCATCGCGATTACGTATCCCGATCTGCCGGAGGAGATCCGTCCCGCGCAGCAGGCGCAGTTCACTGTCAAAACCACGGATGGCGACGGCAATCCGGCTTCCGTCGAAGTGACGCTCGCGGCGGTCGATGAAGGCATTCACTCGATCACGGGCTACAAGAGTCCCGCGCCGGTGGAGTACTTGTCGCGTCCGCGCCGGGCGGATTACCGCCGCGCCCACTACTACGACAAGGTCGCCTACGACTTCGAGAAGACCCCCATCGGCGGCGACCTGGAAGCCTTGCTCGGCAAACGCGCCGCGGCAGTCGATGAGAACTGGATCAAGCCCGTGGCCCTGTGGTCGGGCGTGGTACGCACGGGTGAAGATGGCCTCGCCACGGTGACCATGGACGTGCCTGAGTTTTCGGGACAGTTGCGGTTGGTTGCGGTCGCAGCATCGGAGAACGCCGCAGGCGCGGAGACCAGCTACGTCTACGTGCGGCGTCCCTACACCCTGCGCACAAGCATGCCGCGCTTCCTGCTGCCGGGCGACCGATCCGCGTGCCGCGCCGTGCTCTTCAACAACACGGACGACCCCTGCACCGCCGCGCTTATGTGGTCCAGCGAAGGGACCCTCGTCGACGTGACCGGTTCGCGGGAAGTGGAAGTGCCCGCACACGGCGAAGCGACGCTGCTGGCGGACTTCGCCGCCGCCGAAGCGATCGGGCAGGGCGCCATCAATTGGTCCGTGGTGTTTAAAGACGCCAACGGCGCTGAACTGGAGAAAGTCGAGGAACACGCGCCCGTACCAGTGCGCACGCCCGCGGTCTATCAAACCCATCACGAATTGCACGCGCTGAAGCCCGGTGAGAGCGTGACGATCGCGAACACCACGTTCCTCGACGACGCGCGCGCGATGGTGGATGTCACGGTAAGCGCCAATCCGCAGTTCCGCTTGCAGGAAGCCTTGAAGTTCGTCGTCGGTTATCCCTATGGATGCGTCGAACAAACGACTTCCCGCCTGATGCCCATGTACCTGCTGAAGCAAAACGCCGGGCTCATGGACATGGCGCTCCACAAGGAGCAGACGCTCGACATGTATATTCAGTCCGGCATCGACCGACTCTTCGCCATGCAGACCGAATCGGGCGGTTTGGGATTCTGGCCGGGTGCGGAATCGCCTTACCGCTACGGCTCCATCTATGCCCTGCACTTCCTGACGCTGGTCACGAACGGGCGCGAGTACAAACTGCCCGAGAAGAACCTGGCAGAACTGGAGAAGTACGTGCGCCGCATTTCGGAGGACTGGTCGGGTTCGTCCCAGTCGTCCCTATACGAGCGCGCCTACGCCATCTATGTGCTGTCGATGGGTGGCGACCTGGAGGCCATCAAACAGATCGGACGTTTTGATGACGTGACCTTGCCGCGCGCGTCGCGCTTGCTGTTGGCGGCGGCGCTGGCGCGAAACACGCAGGACACGGATCGCGTGAAGCTGTATCTGTCCAACACGCCGAGCGAACCGTACGCCGTGACCGAACAGGGCGGCACGCTGAATTCGGATATCCGCAACACCGCCGTCGAACTGTTCGCCCTGCAACAGATCGAAGGGACCGAGAAAGAGCGCATCGAGAAAGCCGAGACGCTTTTCGCCTTCTTGCGGGACCATCGCTATGGCAATACGCAGGAGACCGCCTTTATCGTGACGGCGTTGAGCGGGTACCTCGCCGACCTGGCGAAGAACGCCGACAAGGCCGCCGCGACCATCACCGGTTCGGCAGAAGGCCAGCTTACGGGGGACGAGGTGTACCACCGCACACACGATGGCGCGGGCGGCACCTTCACGATCAAGAACACGGGCGGTAGCACGATCTTCGTCAACGGCACCACGGGTGGGATTCCGGAGAACCCGGATCTTTCCCCGATCGCCGAGAAGATCTCCGTGGCGCGGTCCGTATTCACGAGCACGGGCGAGCCCTTTGGCGATAGTGCCTACCGTCAATCCGACAGTTACGTGATTGGCATCGAACTGAAGTGCGAAGAGGACGTGGAGAATCTTGTACTTGCGGATCTGATTCCCGCGGGATTCGAAATCGAAAACCCGCGCCTGGAGTCTGACGCGATCCCGACCGGGCCGTTCGATGGCGCCGCGACGCCTTCGCATCTCGAAATTCGCGACGATCGGTTGGTGATTGCCTTCGATGAACTCGATCGCGGCACGCACAAGTTCTACTACATCGCGCGCGCCGTCACGCCGGGTACCTATCAGTATCCTGCCGTGGAAGCCGAATGCATGTACGACGCCTCCGTCCACGGCCGCGGCGAGTCCGGCACCGTCGAGGTGGTAAAGCGCTGATGATGCCTGTTTCGCATAGTCCGTGTGTGTCCGTGTAGGTCCGTGTCATGCTGATTCGACTACGCCATAGCCGATTGCTTCGTCGCGCACGATGGGCCATGCTCGCCTGCGCGATCGTTGCGCTGACCGCATTCCTGGCGATTGTATTCGCGCCTCTAGATCCCGCGCCGTACCTGACGCTCCAGCCGTCCGGCGAACTCTTCGACCGGAACGGCCGCCTCATGTACGCCTTCCTCAACGAGAAAGAGCAGTGGCAATTCCCGCGCGACCTGGACGCGATCAGTCCGTACCTCGTGCAATCAACCATCGCCACAGAGGACCAGCGGTTCCGCTCGCACCACGGCGTCGATCCCATCGCCGTGGGCCGCGCCGTCGTGCAGAACGTGACCGGATTCGGGATCGAGTCAGGCGCATCGACACTGACCATGCAGGTCGTCAAGCTGAACGGTCAACGGTCGCGTTCGCTCCCCGGCAAGGCCTGGCAGGCCATGCAGGCCCTTCGGCTGGAGCGGCAGGTTTCGAAAGACGAGATCCTGTGCGCCTATCTGAATACTGCGCCGTATGGGCTAAACCTCGTGGGATGCGAAGCGGCAGCGCGTCGCTACTTCGGCAAAACGGCCAAAGAGCTGACCCTTTCCGAAGCGGCATTGCTGGCCGGACTGCCGAAGTCCCCGTCGGGACTCATGCCCATCGAGCATCCGGAGCGCGCGCTCGCGCGGCGCAACTACGTGCTGCAGCGGATGCGTGACGAAGGGTTCATCGATGCCGCCACTTGTGAACGCGTCTCCAAACAATCGATCGGCGCGCAATGGAACGAGTATTCGCAGGCGGCGCCCCATCTCGCCATGTGGCATCGGGAGCGGGTGCTTACCGAGCGCCGCGTGACGACGACCCTCGATCTGCGCGTGCAGGAGATGACCGAACGCGCCATCGCGGACTGGCTGAAGACTTTCGATAACGACATCACGAACGCGGCGGCTTTGGTAATCGATGTGCCCACCGCCTCGGTGCTGGCGCGGATCGGATCCGCGGACTTCTTCCACACGCCGGGCGGCGGTCAGGTGGACGCGACGCGCGCCGCGCGGTCGCCGGGTTCCGCGTTGAAGCCGTTTACCTACGCCCTGGCGATTGAAGAGAACCAACTCTATCCCTCGGAGATGCTCTTGGACGATTCCCTCGACTACGGCCTCTACAATCCCGAGAACTACGACGGAAAGTATCGCGGGCTGGTTTCCGCATCCTACGCGCTGCAACGGTCCCTGAACGTCCCCGCCGTGATGGTGCTGAACCGGATGGGCCCGGATCCCATGTACCGCTTCCTCAAGGACGCGGGGCTGACGACCTTCACGCGTTCGGCGGAGTACTACGGCCTGGGATTGACGCTGGGCAACTGCGAGGTCCGCCTCGACGAACTTGCCGCGGCCTACTGCATGATCGCCAATCTGGGCCGGTGGCGTCCCTTGCGCGAAATCGGAGACGAACCCTCCTCCGAAGGAAAGGAACTACTATCGCGCAGCACCTGTCTTGCGCTCTACGAAATGATGGAGCAACCCCTGCCCGGAGAATTTCATCGCGACATCGTGCAAGCCGCCGGATACACGCCCCGCGTGTGTTGGAAAACGGGCACCTCCACAGGTCTCCACGACGCGTGGACCCTTATCTTCAACAGCCAATATGTAGTCGCCGTGTGGCTGGGCAACAACGATGGCCGCGCGTCCAGCCGCTTGATCGGTTCCCGCGCGGCACTGCCGTTGGCGGGAAAGATCTTTCGCGCGCTGAAACCCGGTTCCGGATCGACTTGGCCGGATGTGGAGGACAACTTGCGCGAAACCAAGGTGTGCGCCGCGAGCGGACTGCCCGCGTCACGCTGGTGCGAACGCACTGCAACTGCGGTCCTGCCCACCGGGCTTTATCTGAACCGCCAGTGCGATGTGCATTATCCTTCGGATAATGAGCGCATCATCGAGCGCTGGCCCGCCAGTGCGAAAGGATGGAACCTCGCCAAGGTCGATTCGCCCATCTCGCCGCGCGAAGGCGACGGCGGCCAGTCCAAAGGGCTGCGTATCCTCGCGCCGTCTCACCAGGCGGAATTCGTATTGACGCGCGAAGCCAACGCGGATCGCATCAAACTCCGCGCCTCCATCGACACCTCGACGTCGCTCCACTGGTATATCGACGAGAAATATCTCGGCGCATCCGGGCCCGGCAAGGATCTCTTCCTCGACCTCAGCACCGGCGCCCACAAACTCACCTGCATGACCCCCAACGGCGAAACCGACAGCGTCCAGTTCAGCGTCGACGAACCCTATACCCCGCAGTTTTTCCGGAATTAGGCGTTGCCAAGAGTCCACACTCAGGCTTGGCGTAGATTCTGTACCGCGGTCAAAAGCGAATCGAGTTTGGTTGTGACGACGTCCCAAATGATGGAAAGATTAACACCGAAGTAGGCATGAATGAGAATGTTTCGAAGGGCGACGATCTTTCTCCACTCGATTTCAGGGCACCGGTCTTGGATATCCCCGGGAAGTGATCTAGCAGCTTCACCAATAATCTCGAGATTTCGAATCACCGCATCTTGAGTTCGCTCGTCTTCCTCAAAACCGTCGAAATCAATGTTCTCTGTATATCGCTTGATACGGCCAATCGCTTCTTCGATGTCGTCCAGTTGCAGTTGCCAATCTCTAGGCATACAGGGCGTCCTGCTCGACCTTCTTGCGAAGCCGGTCCTTCACATTATCCACCAGCACAAGATCCACAGTCGTGCCGAAACGGTCCTCCAACTCGAATTTGAGATCCATGTAGCGATCAAACGTTGGTGAATCCATGGAAACAAGGATATCGGTATCGCTGGTCGGGGTCTGTTCGTTTCTAGAGGTAGATCCGAATAGGCCAATGCGAAGGACGCCATACTCTTTTCTGAATCGGGTTTTCGATTCTCGAAGATACTCCATGATCTCGCTTCGATTGGGGGGCATTTCAATATTCCTCCACTTGCCGCTATTCTACACTAACCCGATGGGATCCGGGATTCCCCTCGAAATTCACAACCAAAGGCTCTATAGTTGCTGTTGCGGGTCCGCCCCGGAGCCTGCATACTCGCAGAACGTCTTGTACCGAGGAATTGACATGAAACCCTTGTGTTATCTCGCCGTATTCACCTTCGGGCTTGGCGCCCATGCCCAGACCGTCATCAATGAGCCATTCCCACAGGAGGCGCGCACGAGCTATGCCTTCGGCTCGGGACTCCCCGGTGACACGATGCCGGACGGCTCAAAGCTGGCCAACGTCACGAGCATTGCGCTCACGGACGACGGTCGCGTGGTCGCCGGCGCCATCTCGACACTTCAGAATATCGAGCTACTCGAATTCGACGGCGAGACGTGGTACTGGGTGCGGCCGTTCTTTGAGCACGTGTCCAATTCGGCCCAGCACAGTTTCGTGGCCAGCACCTCAGGCAAGGCCTACCGCGGAGACGCGGGGGATGCGCAGGAAGAAGACCGTATCATCGACGGCTCCCGCTGGCCGGACGGCATGTCCGTCCTGGCTACCGGCTCCAAGGTCTGGGAAGACACCTCGAACAAACGGCGCGTAGCATTCCACTCCGGCGATTTGATCCTCTCCGTCGCAGCAGGGCCGAATCGATCCATCGCCGTCGGAACCGTCGACGGGCTCTTCCTCCGCGAAGGCGAGAAGGGCGAGTTTGTATCCCTCGCTCCCGCCGATGCGAAGTACTCCTGGAATCCACGCAACGTCAGCGCCGTTGTGTTCGATTCCAAGGGCCGGCTCTGGTTCGGCTCAGACCTCGGCGTCGGCGTGCTGGATAGCGATACTTGGAGTCTGTACACCGGCGACGAGGGGCTGCCCTACGACCACTTCACCTGCGCGACGGCTGGCGAGAACGGCGCCGTCTGGTTCGGGACCGAACGCGGCGCGATTCGGTTTGATGGCGATCACTGGTCCTACCGCGCGAGTCTTCGGTGGTTGCCGGACGACTATGTGAACGACATCGCCGTGGAAGCGGACGGCACGGCCTGGATTGCGACGCGCGGCGGGATCAGTTGTATTCATCGTGGTTCGATGACGCTGGAATCGAAAGCGGCCTACTTCACAAACCAGGTCGAGACGCGTCACAACCGCGACGGTTACATCACGAACTGGACTCTCGAACGCCGGGGCGACGTGACCAGCGCGGTGCCCAGCATCACAGACAACGACGGGCTCTACACGTCGTGGTACGGTGCGGCCATGGCGTATCGTTACGCGATTACGAAAGACCCCGAGGCCAAGGCGTTGGCGAAACGCAGTTTCGACGCGTGCAAATGGCTCGTGGATATCGTGCCGGATTCCATGAAGGGATTTCCCGCACGCGTGCTCATTCCCATCGACTGGCCGGAACCGGTGAATGAGATGCTCAACGATGAGTTCAACCGCAGAAGACGCGAATCCGATCCTTTCTGGAAACTGATCACGCCGCGCTTCGTGACGAGCGAAGACGGCAAGTACATGTGGAAATGCGATACGAGCTCCGATGAATTGTCCGGCCACTACTTCTTCTATGGCGTCTATTACGATCTCGTGGCGGAAACCGAAGAAGAAAAGGCGCCTGTCCGAGAGGTCGTTCGCGACATCACGGACCATCTCATCCGCAACGATTTCAATCTGGTGGACCACGACGGCACGCCCACCCGCTGGGGACGCTTCGGCCCGGATTACTTGGACAGCGAGAATGGCTGGCCCCAGCGCGGGCTCAACTCCATGATGATGCTCGGCATGTTATCAGTGGCCGAGCATGTGACCGGCGACGTCAAGTATGCGGAAACGGCCAAGATGCTCCGCGACGAGTACAGCTATCACATCAACATGATGATTCCGCGTCCCACCTTCCCGCCGGCGAACGTCGTGCCCTGGGACAACAACCTCGGGTTGCTTTGCTTCTACCCGCTCATGCAGTACGAGAACGACCCCGAATTGCTCTTACTGTACCGGCAAAGCCTCGAAGACTTCTGGCAGTTCATCAGCCGTCAGAAGAACCCATTCTGGAACTTCGCCTACGGCGCAGGCGCGCAACGCTTCGCATCGCTGGTCGAGCAGAACTACTTTGACGGCGCATTTCCCGACTCCGGTCCCTACGCCGCGCAATACGCCAAGCGGTTTGCCACCTTCGATTGCGCGGTCGAAGACAGCCTCGACACGCTCCGCCAGATGCCGTTGGAACTCATCGGCTGGGAAATGAAGAACAGCCATCGCCTCGACGTGGAACTCGATCCCACGCCGACCCAGGAACCGGACGTGGGCTGGTCAAAGGTTGACCGCAAGGCGCTGCCTATCGAGGAGCGCAGCCACGTCCGCCAGGACCGCGACGGGTTTAAGCTCGACGCCAAAGAAGACGACGGCTGGTCCGAACACGAGGGGACCTTCTACCTCTTGCCCTACTACATGGGCCGGTACCATGGCTTCATCGAGTGAAAGTAAAAAGTCACGGGAAAGCAGTTCTTTGACAGAGCCACGCTGGCCGAGCACACTGGCGGTATCCCTGACGCTCATCGAAGAGCTTGGGCTCCTCGTTT
The DNA here is from genome assembly GCA_964632865.1 of uncultured Nitrospiraceae bacterium. Lineage (GTDB taxonomy): Bacteria > Hydrogenedentota > Hydrogenedentia > Hydrogenedentales > SLHB01 > JAHDWY01. The sequence goes on along the minus strand of CAZWDH010000073.1, from coordinate 9,989 downwards.
TCATCTTGCTTCTGGCCGCCGGCGGGTGGTTGGCGTCGTCCTACGGCTTCGATCTCGGCAGGTTTGATCTCCGACCGCACCAGAACACGCTACTCGTTATTGCGCTTGGCTTTGGTGTCGTTTCCGCCCTGCTGAGAGCGACGCTCCTCATGAATCTACTTGGCAACCGAGGCCGATGGAATCCTCCACGCGCGATAGTGGCGAATGCGCATCGCGGATCGCCGATACTGTTTGAATTGCACGATGCAGTGGAAGGCGCGTTCAACATAGGCCGCGAGCGTTATGCGAGCGATTTGCAGTTTGGCACATTGGTTTTCGGCAATCTGCGGGTACGTCTATCCTCAGCGGCACTTACTGTCTCCAGTTCAACGAGTCCTCCTTGTTTCTATCTGCGGGTAATACCGTTCGACCATATTGAAGATGTCGAGATCGCGCTGCGATTTCTCCGGGGCGTACCGCACGCTGTGGCCGTATTTCACCTCAAGGACGAGGGGGAGCTAAGGAACGTCGTCGTCCGTCGGTTTGACGACGACGCCCGCCGGTGGCGAAACGCGTGGCTCCTTGCGTCCGGTCGCGAAGAAGAGCGTCTCGCGGGCGGGACCACGAACATACCGAGCGATGATTCTTCGGACGACGAGAGAATCTCATGATCGACATTTCCACGCTATTGCTATTCGTAAGCGCCTCCGTCGTCCTGACCCTGGCGCCCGGTCCCGATATCATCTTTTTGGTTGCCCAGGGCGTCACCAAAGGTCGGCGCGCCGGGTTTGCCACGGCGATGGGTCTGGCGAGCGGATGTCTTGTCCACACCCTAGGCGCGGCCCTCGGCGTATCGGTGATTTTTCGGACGTCCGCACTCGCATTCCAGACTTTGAAGATCGCCGGCGTGATTTATCTTCTCTACCTCGCGTGGAAGACCATTCGCGCCACACAGACCAACGCAGCGATCGCGACTGTCCAAGAGCCAATTGAGAAGGAAGGTCGCGCCTTGTATTTTCGCGGAGTTCTGATGAATCTCCTGAACCCGAAAGTCGCCTTGTTTTTTCTCGCATTCCTGCCCCAGTTCGCCGCACCCGAACGCGGAGTAGTATGGATGCAGATGGTCCTGCTAGGCGTTGTCTTCACCGCGCAAGTCGTCGTCGTGTTCGGCTCGATCGGGCTCTTCGCGGGTCAAGTGAGCCTCTGGCTCCGCCAAGGTCCCTTGGGCAGGGCCAGCCGGTACATGAAGTGGGCGGTCGCGGCAATTTATATCGGACTGGCATTGAGGCTGGCAAAAGCATGAGCGCCGTTTCGCGTTGCCGCACGCAGCCTGTTAACGTTCCACAGCGTAAGCCGCAAACCTGCGAATGTGCGGCATCGGTTCGTAATCGGTGACGCGCAACCGGATTGCTGTAGTCTCGATTGCGTCAAACCGCTCAATCCGCTTGCGTCCGATCGATTCGCCCTCGGCCACGGTTTGCCAGTTGCCGTCGACAAGCGCTTCGACACGATAGGCGCGAATGCGCTGGCCGAAACGAAGATCTTCTTCGATCGCCACATGGTTCACTCGGGTAGGCCCGTCGAATACGATTCGCAGCGTATGCCCTTCCTCCCAGTTGCCATCGTCGGCAATCTCCTGAACGGGGGTAGCGAATTGCGCGGCGATATTCCTGCCGGAAGCTTCCAACATGGTCACTTCACGCTCCGGGATCAGCCCCGTAGTGTCCGGCGTGAGGTTAACCAAAAGATTCGCCCCTTGCCCGATGGAGGAATAATAGATCTCCATCATCTGCTCCGGCGTCTTGAGCGAATCATCGGAATCCGGCGACCAGAACCAGTGCCTGCGCGTGTGCACGTTCGCTTCAGGGATGAACCAGCCGGAGGCGTCGGCCGGTAACCAGTTCGCCGCTCCTTCCCCCGGCTGAACCACATTCCACAAGGGATACGGCGACAGCCCTTGCTCGCTTCCCGCCCACCGAATATCCGGTGCGGCCGCCCCCATAATCGCGGCATGGGGTTGCAGCCGCTGTACCGTCTCCGTGATGACGTCGGCATAGCGTCCGCCGACGGGAACACCGTTCGCATCCAGTACGTCAGGGTCAAAGGGATTGTAGGCCCCGTCGAACCAGACCACCTCCAGTTCGCCATAGTTCGTGAGGAGTTCGGTGAGTTGCTCCAGGAAGATCGGGAAGTACCGGTCCACGTCACCGACGATTTTTCGCACGCCCCGCGGCTCCGGTGTTGCTTTGCAGTCCTCATGGGTATCGCCGGAACTGATATAGAGCCCCGGCGCGATCCCATACTTTCGCGCCGCCGCAACGAATTCGGCGACGACGTCGCCATCTCCGTTCTTCCAGGGGGCGCTCCGCACCGAGTAGTCCGTGGTCTCCGTGGGCCAGAGGCAGAACCCGCTGTGGTGCTTCGCCGTCAACACGATGTGCTTGGCCCCGATGGACTTTGCTGCTCGCATCCACTGTTCCGCGTCGAGTGAGGCCGGGTTGAAGAGAGCGGGTTCCGAGTCGGTGAGGTAGTCGTTGCCGCCGGTATACGTAGCGAGCCCGAAATGGATGAAGCAGCCGAGCTGATTCTCCTGGTACCGCTGTTGCACGGGGGATGGCGTGACGACGTCGCGTTCCGCGTAGAAGCGTTCGAGCAATTCGCGAGGGCTGCCCGCGAACTCCGCCCCTTGCAGATCCCCGGCGAGGTGTTGGTCGCCGCCCGTGTAGTAGACGATGGTCTTGCCTTGCCACGCGCACAATTCCGCATCGGACGCATTGGTCTCTCGTACCTCTGCCGGACGCAGGGGGTGGACACCGTTCTCCGGGTTGAACGTCACGAAGGGACGATCGTCGGGCGCGTCCTGCCAGTGGACCAGATCCGTCGAGCGGGTCACGCGGGTTTCGTAACGGCCCGAGCCAAGAGACTGAAGGTACAGCGTGTAAAATCGGCCGCCCTCGAAATACAACGCAGGTCCGCCCACGTACTTCTCTCGCCCGTACCGCGCGTCGGCCACCGCGTTCCAATGAATGAGATCGTCCGACCGGAAGTATTTGAACGTGAACGCGGGCCAGTCGGGGTCGTTCGATTCCACCAGGAGCACAAAGTCATCCTGTGCGCGGCACACGGATACGTTGAAAAACTGCTCATCCGGTTCCGCCCGGAGAACCACCACCGGATCCGACCAACTCTCCAGGTCGCGGCTGGATACCATGGTGATCTCGTCAATGTTCCACTTCTTTTCCGTCCCCCAGTTTCCCGCGAAGACGTAGACGGTGCCGTCATGCACAAAGGCCATGCCCAGCCCGTGACCCGTCAGTGGTATCGAAACGACGCGATCATCCTCGAGATCGCGAATCCGCACTTCGTCCTGCGTGAACAGGCTTCCATCATCACTACCGGGAAACTCCCACTGTTTCTGCCAGTTCTCCAGCCGGTAGAGCCGGTCGTTGAAGACAAAGGGCGTCACTTCCACCAGCGGCGAGTCCAACTTGCCCTTGTACACGAGGGGATTTGTCCAGCTTTCCGTATCCTGCGCGTATCCAAACGCCGCGACAGCGGAGAGAATCGTGATCAGCATCGGAAGTTTTGGTATCACGTTGCCCATTCCTGTTTGTTGTTTTCAGTCGCCTATGGCAAAACCGCGCCCGATTCCATGTCCTCAATCAGGCGTCTTCCCAGCGCGATCGCATCCGGCGGCAAGCGCCATTGCTCGGCGCTGCGCTCCGCGATGAAATCCTGGAGTTGCGGGATTACCAGCATGTCCCGAGCCTGCTCGCTCGTGAGCGACCGCGCCACGTAGGTTTCCTCGTCGAAGGTATCGAAAAAACTTTGCAGTCCGCGCTCCGTGTCACCCCCGACCGCGCCGAAGTCCTGTCCGTAGATGTGAAGGGACGCGCTGTAGTCGGCGTAGCTGCCAACGCTCACCGGCCGTTCGGCGACTTCGGAGATCTGTTTTGCCAACACACCTTGGAGGAACGTGATGCCGATGAGATTGTCCGGCCACGCCTTGTACAGGTCCCGCGACCGCCACATGGTATTCATATTCAGCACCAGGGTGCCGTCGGCGTCTTCCGGACACCGCAGCTGCACTTCCCGGAGACAGGGTACATCTTCTTTCAGAAACGGGTCCAGGTTGGGGACCGATGTGGTGGCGACTGCCCGTCGCGTATGCGGCGTGCGGGCGACGCGCTCGACGGCCAGGCGCAACTGGTCCACGACGGACCCGTCCAGGCCGGGATGACTCACAAGCCGCTGATGGTAGGTGTACGGCCATTCCTTCGCGGACAACTCTCCGGCGACCGCCTCCTTCAACGTTTCGATGGGCACGACCATGTGGTCCTTGATCCCCATGATCTCGGCGATATACGTCCCAATCTCACAGAACGACATGGGCGGAAACCGCGGCTGCGCGTACGGGTCCGTGATCTCGATGAGCACCCGCGCGTCCCGGCTCGGCGGATCGATGTAGTCGCCCTTGGCGTTCTTCCGGTCATACTCGGTGCGGATGGCCAGCCCCTGTTCCCAAACCGCCTTCATCGCGCGGTAATGGGCCCGTGGTATGGAATCCGCGACCACGTGCAAGGTGGGTATCCGTCCGGCTTCAGTGATTGTGATTGTCATGATTCGTTCCCCCAAACGATACGCGCGATGTCCCCAACGATTTGCCACCGCGACGCCACGTACGGGTTCCATCTTACTTGGAGAGCCCGGAGGGATGGAAGGGAGATACCCGGCGGTGCCAGTCCATTTGAAAAAGCTGCCCCGGCTGAAACACGATGCCTCGTAAGGCTGCGGCAACGTGAAACGCGGTACAGGAGGCAAGATGCGCCGATCGTTGGTTATATGGGCATTGGGGTCCTTCTGCGTTTTCGCGGCGGCGCAGGGCTACGAGCCAATCGACCTTTCCGGGTTTCGCGACGGCATCAGTCATTGGCAACGCGCACACGGTCGCGACCGGAACGACGCGCGTTACGAACCGTCTCAGATCGTGGAGATCGCGGACAACCTGCTCGCCCACCAGCATGCGGACGGCGGCTGGCCGAAGGATATCGACTGGCTCGCGATCATCGACGTCGCCGAAGTGCGGGCCATCGGCGGCGCCAATTACGAACGCAGTTCCTTCGACAACCGCAATACCTACCCTCAGATCGAATACCTTGCGAGAGTCTATTCGGTAACCGGAGAAGAACGATTTCGCGACGCCGCGGCGCGCGGTCTGGACTACATCCTTGCCGAGCAGCGTCCCTCGGGCGGATGGCGCGGTTGGGACGTGGACGCCATCACCTACAACGACGATGTGATGACCGGTGTCATGGAGTTGCTGCGCGACATCCGGAACGGCGCACCCGGGTTTGCCTGGTTGGATGAAGATCGGCGGACCAGGTTGTCCGACGCGCTTGACCGCGCAATCGCCGTCACGCTCGCCTGTCAGATCGAGGTCGACGGACGCAAGACCGGTTGGTGCCAGCAACACGATCACGAAACGCTCGCGCCCATCAAGGCGCGCACCTATGAACTGCCCTCCATCGGCGGCTCGGAAACGGTCTCCGTCGTGTACTTCCTCATGAGTTTACCGGAGCCGTCCCCGTCGATTGTCGAAGCCATCGACGCGGCCGTTGCCTGGCTGGACGCGGCAAAAATTGAAGGCATCCGGCTCGAACGGTTTGAAATCCCGCCGGAGCGCTTCAAGTCATACACGGCGACCGAAGATGTGCGCATCGTCGAGGACCCTGACGCGCCCGCACTCTGGGCGCGGTACTACGACCTGGAAACCGGCAAGCCCTTCTTCTGCAACCGCGACGGCATCAAGGTCAACTCCCTTGCCGAAGTCCAACTCGAACGGCGCGCGGGCTACGCATGGTACGGCGCGTGGGCGACACAACTCCTCGAACGGGATTACCCCGCCTGGAAGCAGCGGCACGAAGGGCCGGTTTCGCCGTGAAACGTGCTCCGCTCGGCGGTGCCCTACTCGCGTTCGCGGCCTTGCTTGCCGGGTGCGGTTCCACCGATTCACCCGTGCAGTCGCCGCTTCGGCGCATGGGACTAGAGATTGTCGCGCCCGTGCAGGCAGGCGCTTCGGATTGGGCCTCGTCCCGATTTCAGTATGACTACCTGCCCGGCCTCATCGTGTTTGCCAGCGAACAACTGAACTCCGGCGCAATTGCGCAGAACTTCAGCCGCATCAAACTCGATCCCGCCCAATTGCTGCTCGCGGAACGAGGCACAGTCCGCGTCTACTTCATCGGAGAGGCGTCCGGTTACAGCAACACGTTGGGCATCAACCTCGACGGCGTAGGGCCGGACAGTGGCAACCCCGGGATCGTTTTCCCAAACGCGACGTGCTCCAAAGACCTTTACCAATGCGCAGGACTTGTGGACAGGGAAGCCATAGCGCTAAACCTGGAAGAAGTCGGGGAGCGGACCCAGGATGCGCCCCTCTTGCCGGGCGACTTCGTGGACCTCGGCAAGCTCGACGCGGGCACGCGGCTGAATTTCTTCCTCATCAACAGCAAGGAGGAAGTATTCACGGTGGACCCGGCCGTGAACGCGGACGGCGTTGAACACATGACCGCCTTCGCCATCGAGAACTCGCCCTACCTCATGCTGAGTTTCGAGGACCTCTTTGGCGGCGGCGACCGGGATTTCAGCGATTGCGTCTTCCTGGTCGAGCTCTCGCATAGCAATATCGATGCTCTGGCCGGCAAAATCGATCCGTGGAGAAGGATCAAACAACTCGCGCTGCTCGGCGGAACACTCACGGTCCTCGTCGGTGCTCCGGCGCTAACGCTCTACCTGCGCCGGTGCGCGCGAATCGCGCGGGAACGCAAGCTCGAGAACCGCGCGACGCAACTCATCGATCGCGCAGAACCCGAGCAGGCCCTGTCGCTGATCCGCGCCCATATCGCGCGAGACACGAAGCGCGAACTGCGCTGGCGCAAGCTCGAAGCCCGTGCGCTGGACAGAATGGAGGCCATCGGCGATCTGGTGGCTCTCGACACCGAACGGCCGGATGCCATCCGCGACGACGAGCCCCTGTCGCTGAAGGTCGCGCGTGCCTATGTCGAAACGGAGCACTGGGATGCCTTGCACGGTTTGCGCGACGCATGGCGGCAGCGCGAATCCGCGTCCGTCGACTGGCTCGTCGTGGATTCAGACGAACTGGCGGCAAAGGATCAAACGGAAGCCGCCCGCTCGCTTCTGGAGTCCGCCGATATCGCGCGGAATCCGGCGGCCATGGCGCGGCTGGCGTATCATCTTCACAGTGCGTCGCCAGACCGCACCTCGGAATTCTTGGGACGCGCCCGAAAGCTCGCACCTGACCACCCGGGGGTCCAACGCTTCCTGGGGAAGATCCTGGAACAAGAAGGGAAGACGACGGAAGCCCTCGCCGCATATCACACGGCACGTGAGCTGGCGCCGCGCGATCCCTTTTATTGCGATCATCTGGCCGAGTTTCATATCCGGCAGGGCGAGATCCTCCCGGCCTTGCGCGTGTGGTGCGAAGGAATGGCGCCGCCCAGCATGGACTACCTCTGGCTGAAAATCGCCTTCTGGCGAAAGGTCGCGATCCCCATCCCCTTGGAGTGGCCCAATAAGCAACCGCCCGGCGCCCTCATGCCAATAGTCGAGCTGATTCGGAACTTGCCGGAGGGGCGTTTCTGGGATGCCGCGCCGTTTGCGCCTCTGGTTGAGGTCAATCCCGCATTGGATGCGCGCCAGGAAGTCTTCTGGCTAAGGTTGCTCGAAGCCTTGCGCGTCAAGCGGGAGGACGAGGCGCTTCGCTTGCTCAACCTGAACCGCTTCGGCAGGAAGTCGTGGCATCCTGACCTCGAGATCGCGCTCTTCCATATCGTCACCTATCGTCGGTTGGGCTTCCTCGATCCCAAGGTTGGGCGTCCGGAGCGGCCATCCCCGACGCAGCACCGTCTCTTTGAACACCTCCACGCCTGGGCCGCCGGGGAACGTGCGCAACCCGATCTGGAAATCGAACGGCTCATCCGAGGCGAAGAAGCCTTCGCCGCCGCTCTGCTCGCCGCCGGGTGGAACGAAGCCGCACTTCAACTCCGCCGTGTACCCTTGTCTCGCTCCGAGTATCCGTCCTGGTACCTCGATGAACTCGCCGCTGCCGTCCAGTCGAACCGCGGCGAAAAGGCGGCGCAGGAGTTTCGGGCGCAGTTGAGCCTGTAGCGTTTGTTTTCTTGTTCTGTTTCACTGTAGCGTGCCAAAGTGAATCTGATGTCTCTTGGCTGAGAACGGATTCGGAGCATCATGCCGGAGTATCTTCAAGTCATCCTGTTGACCACGCTCGCGGGAGGCGCCATGCCGGTGGGCGGCGCCATCGCACGCATCGAGCGGTTGCGTCCCGATTGGCTGGAACAGGAGTTTCGCCATTCCGTGATTGCCTTCGGCGGAGGCATTCTACTCTCGGCGGTGGCGCTCGTGCTCGTGCCCGAGGGAATTAAGGATGTTTCCATCCCGGTCTCGACGTCCGCATTTCTCCTCGGCGGCGCGGCCTTTTGTCTGCTCGACTGGGCGCTCAGTAAGACCCAAACTTCGGCTGCCCAACTTGCGGCCATGCTCGCGGATTTCGTCCCGGAAGCCCTCGCCCTGGGAGCCACCTTCGCCCAAGGGAGTGGGGTCGGGTTTCTGCTGGCCTTCTTGATCGCCGCACAAAACCTACCCGAGGGCTTCAATGCCTATCGTGAACTCGTCGGCTCCGGCCGATCCAAGCCGGGAACCGTACTCAGCGCGTTGACGATTCTCGTCCTGCTGGGTCCCGTTGCCGGTCTCATCGGTTTGTGGTGGTTGGCCTCGTACCCAACCGCCGTGAGCTGCGTTATGCTCTTCGCCGCGGGCGGCATTCTCTACCTCACGTTTCAGGACATCGCACCCCAAGTCCGGCTCGAAAAATTCTGGGGTCCTCCACTCGGCGCGGTCGCCGGGTTTGTCTTCGGCGTGATCGGGCACCAACTCACGATGTAGCGTTACACACGGCACATCTGCGCAAACTGCGAATCCCGCGCATTTGCCAGCGACGGGCATGTTCCCTTAGAATGAACTGTTAAGAATCATCGGTCTTGACTGAGGAGCCTGGCATGCAAACGCAATATCCCTGTCTATGGAAGAAACCCGGGTTGCGCCTGTGGCGAAGCCCAATCTTCGTTCGTTCTATCGGAGCATTCGCAATCGCGCTGGCGGTTGCGATTTCCGGCCACGCGGAAGAGGCCGCGCCGGCCGCCGACGCGGGCGAGCCCATTGTGTTCGACCGCGACATCAAGCCCATACTCGAAGCCTCGTGCTACGAGTGCCACGGGCCGGAACGGCAGAAGGCCGAATTGCGGGTTGACACCCACGAAGCCATTCTCGCGGGAAGCGAGTATGGTCCGGTCGTGGTGGCTGGAAAACCCGAAGAGAGCACTTTGTATTCGCTGGTCATCCTGCCGCCCGACGATCCCGACATCATGCCGGCGAAGGGCGACCCGCTGACGCCGGAACAGGCCGATCTGATTCGCCGCTGGATTCTCCAGGGCGCGGTTGTGCTTGCGGCGGATGGTGCTCCCGCCCCGGCGCCCGCGCCAGCGGACGCCCCCGCAGCCGAGGCGGCCAAGGAGGCGGCCCCGACTAAGGCCGATGCGGGTCCGAGCCTGCTCGACAAGCTCGCCGAAGGCGTGCCCGCTCCATCGGAGGATGCGCTAAACGCGTTGCGCAATCTCGGCGCGGTGGCCATGCCGCTGGATATGAAATCACCGTTGGTATCGGTCAACCTGCAATACCTCGGCGACAAAGCAACCGACGAGACGCTCGCCCAATTGCAGCCGCTCGCGCAGCAGATCACCTGGCTCAATCTCGCAGGTACCGCCGTTACGGATGCGGGTCTCGCCCAAGTCGCCCAGTTGCCCAACCTGACGCGCCTTCACTTGGAAAAGACCAGCGTCGGCGACGCGGGGCTCGCCAATTTGAAGCCGCTGACGAATCTCGAGTACCTGAATCTCTACGGCACGCAAGTGTCG
>CAZWDH010000072.1:10880-24943 GCA_964632865.1 uncultured Nitrospiraceae bacterium | reverse complement strand
ATCGCTCGAGAATCTTTATCGCAGTCTCTCCGAAGTCGTTCCACTGCTCGCCGTGAAGCCCTCCCAGGGCGCCAAGAACGCGGCGGCGCGGGAACTGAACGGCAGAACGGAAGAGCAGTTGGCCGACTTGGCCTTCTCGTGGATTCGCATGTTGCGTTCCTTTACCCGTCGCCGGATCAACGTCCAGGACAATGTCGAGATTCTCACGAGCTTCAAGAAGTCACTGGTAGCCCTGCGTCCGCTGCTTCAAGGCAAGGACGTGGTGCTGGGTCATGACGCACGCGCCTTCATTCTACGGGGCGACGGCGCCCGCGTCATCGAGCGCTTGGGCGAAAAGCTGCGCGAACAAATCGGGCCGGAATCAAGACTGGTCCACGAAAAGATCTCGCGTAACGTAATTGTCGGGGTCATTACTTATTCCCCGTCCCACAACGATACGGTATCGCGCATTTTGAAGGATGAGCAGATTTCGCCGATGGACCCGCCCACGAACGACCTCGCGGGAGGCGGTCTGGGAGAGGTCATTCAGAAAGTGGACGCCGCGATCGAACGCAACCGGGCCGACGCGGTGCGCATCAAAGAAGAAACCGAAGCGTATTCCGCGCAGGTTGGTCCGAAGTTAATGGCGGTCGAGGCCAAGTTCGCCGATCGCATGGCACAGATCACCGCTATGAACCGCTTTGCCCAGAGCGAGATGATTGGAGTGATTCACGGCTGGTCTCCCAGCGACCAGTCGGACACGTTCATCAAGTGCCTCGAAGAGGCGTTTCCAGGCCAAACCCTGGTGAGCAAGTTGCCCTTGAGCGAGGTGGACATTCACGAAGTCCCCGTTCAACTGCGCAACCCGGCGTGGCTACAGCCATTCGAGGTCTTGCTCTCCCTGTTCAAGCCGCCGGCGTACGGCACCATGGATCCCACGGCCCTTGTCGCCGTTTCCTTTGTGCTCTTCTACGGTTTTATCTTGGGCGACGTAGCATACGGCCTTGCGGTTATCGCCTTCGGGTTCTTTCTCAAGAAGAAGCTCGGTCATATCGCCGCGGTGAATGCGGTGGGCACCGTCGCTTATTGGATGGGCGGATCGACCATCTTTTTCGGATTGCTCTACGGCGAATTGTTTGGCGATTTCGGGGCCAAGATGGGCATGCCCGTCATTTGGTTTCACCGGGGCCACGAACCTATCGCCCTCATGAAATACGCCATCCTGTTCGGGGTGTTGCATATCCCGCTGGCCCTGATACTCGGTATCCGAGCGGACCTGCACCACCATCACCCCAAGCACGCGGCGGAAAAACTCGCGTTGCTGCTGGGACTGGCAGGCACCGGGATCTTTGTCATGGCCTTCGTTGGAGTTGGACTTTTCACCACAATGTTTGCGAAGGCTGTCGGCGTGCTTTGTTTCATCGCCATGTTTGGGCTGCTTACCTGGGCTGTCGGCGCGATGGCGCCCATCATGGCGCTCGAGGTCGTTTCGCTCATCGGCAACGTCCTCTCCTATTGCCGTCTCATGGCGCTCGGGCTTGCGGGCGTCCTGGTGGCGGATTTGGCCAACCAAATGGCTGGCGGGCTCGGTCTCTTGATTGGAGTGCCCCTGGCGTTGGCCGTGCATGCGTTTAACATCGGACTTGGCATGTTCAGCCCAACGATTCATGCGTTGCGACTCAACTATGTCGAGTTCCTGCCGAAGTTCTATAAACCCGAAGGTAAGGGTTACAAACCGTTCAAGAAGGAGGCATTATGGTGACGTTGAGTGAAACGAGCAAGAAGGCGGTTCTAGTCGCGCTGCTGCTGCTGGCCGGTATGCTGACGCTGGCGCCATTGGGGTTCGCCGCGGAAGGTACGGCCGAAGGCGAGGCTGAATCGGTTGCCCAGACCAGTGCGACGACCGGTAGCGGTCTTCGGGCCGTCGGGCTAGGTCTTGGCGCGGCGATTGCCATCGCTGGTGCGGGAATTGCCACCAGCCGGGCTCAGGCGGCTGTAGGTGCGGGCGGTACGGGCGCGATCACGGAGAAGCCGGAACTGTTCGGTAGCGTCCTGATTCTGTTCGCCATCCCGGAAACCATCGTCGTGTTCGGGTTCGTTATCGCCATCATGCTCGTATTGGCCATCTAAGCCATCCGGCACGTATGCAACACGTCTTACTGGATACCATGGCCCGCCAGGTCGAGCAGGGGTGTGAAACACGCCTCGCCGCGGCCCGCACCGAAGCCGAATCGATCATTTCCGACGCGCGGGAACGCGCGGGCAAGCGATATGACGAAGGCATCGAGCGAGCGCAACGCGACGTCGACCGCCTCGCCCGGCGCGCCCGGGATCTGGCGGCCATCCTGGCGGAACAGCAGTCCCACAGCATGCAACAGGCCGTGGCGGATGAAATCCTCCACAGCGTAGATGCCGAGCTGAATCGGATCGCCGAAGGCCCCGACTTCCCGGCGATTCTGGAATCGCTGTTGCGCGAACTCATGACCGTCGCCCCGGAGAAGGCCGAGGTTCTGGCGCCGCCTGCGCACGTGGAGCGTTGCCGCCAATGGCTCTCCGCGAACGGGCATGCCGGCGTTCCGGTCATGCCGCACGCTGCGTTGCATGATGGTGTCGCCATCCAGGACGCACAGCGGACCTTTCGTGTCACGAACTCGTTGTCCAGCCGTTTCCATAAACTGGAAAACGAAGCGCGCAAGATCTGTCTGCGCCTGCTGTTCGGGGAGGGAGCGGAATAAATGGACCGGCTCGAAACCATGGCTCCGTATGTCAATTCCCGTGTAGCCGGCATGCGCAGCCGCCTCGTGACACAAACCAAATTCGAGGAATTCATCGACGTCAAGGGCATCGACCGGCTCGTGGACGCCATGATGGCGACGCCGTACCAGGAAGATCTGGCCGAAGCGTTGACGCGCTTCAGCGGGGTCGATGCCATCGAGGAAGCGGTTTCGCGGAATCTGGTGAAGACGTTCCAGAAGTTGCGCAGCCTCAGCAGCGGGGCCATGCAGGATCTCATCGACATCTTTCTCCTGCGGTGGGACCTCATCGCCGTCAAGTCGTTGTTGCGGTATCGCCATCACAACATCGATACCGAGACGACGCTCGCCGAGCTGCAGCCCGGGCCCAGTCTTACCGTGCCGTTGTTAAGGTCCTTTGCCGAGCGCGGCACGATGCACGAACTGGTGACGGCGCTGGCCGCGTGGAATCCCGAACTGTGCGGGTCCTTGCTGCGCGCCTTTCCTGAGTACGAGGCCGAAAACTCGGTTTCCGTGCTGGAAGAGGCGTTGGACAGAGCCTATTTCGTTGAGAACGTGAAGTCGCTCGAGTCAGACGATGAGGATACGGAGATCCTGCGGACCGTATTGCGGATGGAGATCGATCGCATCAACATCCGCTTGGTGTTCCAGTTGAAGGATGGCTTGTCGGCCGAGCAATTGGAGCAACGCCTCCTGCCGAAGGGCAACCTCCCGGCGCGCACCGTGCAAGCCCTCGCCGAGGCGCGAGACGCCGCGGGCGCCATCGAGATCCTGAACACGACCATCTACAAGGAACTCCGCGAGATGCTGTTCATGTTCGTCCAGTCCGCGCGCTTCAGTCCCATGGACCGGATGTTCGATCTGATCCTGATTCGCCACTTGCGCCGCGAAGCGCAGATTCATTTCCTGAGCATCGCGACGCTGATGCATTTCGCGTGGCTCAAGTACAACGAGGCCGTGAACCTCCGGCTCATCGCCCGCGGCGAAGCGAACAACCTGCCGCGCGGCCGGGTTCGCGAGGAGATGATGTATGCCTAAGATCGTCGCGCTGGTCCGGGACAATACGGCGCTCAAACTCATGCTCGCCGGCATCCCCGTGGAGAACACGCACGACGCCCGGACCGCCGAGGCCCGGCTCGACGAGATGCTGGAAAGCGATACCAGCGTCGTCATCGTGCAGGAAGCGTTCCGTTCCGCGTTCTCCGAGTTTTTTACGGAGCGCTTGCGGCGGCACAAAGGGCTGCCCCTCATCGTCTATTGCCCGGCTTTTGATGAAGAAGAGTCAAATGTTGACGCCTACCTGTCGGCCGTGTTGAAACCCGCCGTAGGCTACGAAATCAGATTGGAGTGACGAACATGCCCTCTACCGAACAGCAACAGACCGGATCGATCACGCGGATTTCCGGTCCCATGGTGTCCGCGAACAACATGCTCGGCGTCTCCATGGGCGAGATCGTGCGCGTCGGCAAGATGAACCTCATGGGCGAGGTGATCCGGATCGACAAGGACACCATCTTCGCGCAGGTATTCGAAGACACCGGCGGAATGTTCCTCGACGAACCCGTGATCCCCACGGGCCTTCCCTTGTCCGTGGAACTGGGGCCGGGCCTGCTCGGGTCGACCTTTGACGGAATTCAGCGGCCCTTGATCACGCTGCAGAACCAGTCCGGCGACTTCATCGATCGCGGCCTGACCGCCGTGGCGTTGGATCGTGGCAAGAAGTGGACCTTCACGCCGAAGGTATCCGTCGGCACGAAAGTCACCACCGGCGACATCCTCGGGACCGTGCCGGAGACCCGCACCATCGAACACCGCGTGCTGGTTCCGCCCGGAAAATCGGGCGCGATCAAGTCCATCGTATCCACCGGTGAGTATACGGTCGAAGACACCATCGCCACGCTGGATGACGGTACCGAACTGAAAATGATGCACTACTGGCCCGTGAAGCGGCCCCGCCCCATCGCCAAGAAGATGCGGACGGACCGGCCTTTCCTCACGGGGCAGCGCGTGCTGGACTGTTTGTTCCCCATCGCCCTGGGCGGCTCAGCCATTGTGCCCGGCGGTTTCGGCACGGGCAAGACCGTTGTGGAGCAAACGCTCTCGAAATACTGCAACGCCGACATCATCATTTACGTGGGCTGCGGTGAGCGCGGCAACGAAATGGCCGACGTGCTGGACGAGTTCCCGCACCTGAAGGACCCCAAGTCCGGCGACTCGCTCATGAACCGAACCGTGCTGGTCGTGAACACTTCCAACATGCCCGTGGCGGCGCGCGATGCGTCCGTATACACCGGCATTACGCTGGCCGAGTACTACCGCGACCAGGGCTACGATGTGGCCATCATGGCCGACAGTACGTCCCGCTGGGCGGAGGCCTTGCGCGAAATCTCGTCGCGTCTCGAAGAGATGCCCGGCGAAGAAGGCTATCCGACCTACCTGGCCGCCCGTATCTCCGAGTTCTACGAGCGCAGCGGCCGTGTCATGGTCTGCGGCAGTGACGCCGAAACCGAGAATCCGCGCTTCGGATCGCTGACCATCGTCGGCGCCGTATCGCCTCCCGGCGGTGACATGTCCGAACCGGTGACCCAGACGTCACAGCGTGTCGCGGGCGCCCTTTGGTCGCTGGACGCTTCGTTGGCCTATCGCCGGCACTATCCGTCCGTGAACTGGAACCGCAGCTACTCGCTGTACTTCGCGGAACTCGATCCCTGGTTCGAAGAGAACGCGCCCAAGACGTGGCGTCAGAACCGGCAGGCCATCGAGACCCTGCTCCAGCGCGACGGCGAACTTCAGGAAGTCGTGCAGTTGGTTGGTCCGGACGCGTTGCAGGATCAGGAGCGCTTGATTCTCGAAATCGCCCGCATGATTCGCGAAGTGTTCCTCCAGCAGAACGCGTTCTCGGACAACGACGCCTACTGTTCACTCGAAAAGGGCGGCGCCTTGCTGGACGCTCTGGTCGAGTTCTACGAATCGGCGCGCAAGGTTCTGGATGAAGGCATCACGCTGAACCGGATTCTCGAACTTCCCGCCCGCGAGAACATCGCGCGGCTCCGCGAAGAATCCAACGAGTCCATCATCCCGCGCCAGAAAGAGGTCATGGAAGAGATGCGAGCGGCGCTCGCCGATCTCACATCGAGAAAAGGATAAGGCACATGGAAACCACGACGACAAGCCAGGGCGCTTCGGCAGACCTGCTGCACAAGGAATACTGGGACCTGAACTACATCTCCGGTCCCCTCGTCTTCCTCGGCGACGGCGGACGCTTTGCCACCGGCGCCATCCTCGATCTCGTCGGGGAAAATGGGGAAGTACGCCAGGGCCAGGTGCTCGAAGCGAGCAAGAAGCATGCGGTGGTCCAGGTCCTTCAAGGGACCCAGGGCCTTGACATCAAAGGCATATCCGTCTCGCTCAAGAAGGACGCCGCCCGCGTCGGGTGCTCGAAAGAGCTGATCGGCCGCAGCTTCAACGGCACCGGCGAACCTATCGACGGCCTGCCGCCCATCGTGCCGGAAAAGGAACTCGAAATCGCCGGCTCGGCCATCAACCCGGTATCGCGCGACAAACCGAACGACTTTATTGAGACCGGCCTGTCCACCATCGACGGATTCAACACGTTGGTCCGCGGGCAGAAACTCCCCATCTTCTTCGGTTCGGGTCTTCCCGCGAACGAAGTGGCCAATATGATCGTGCAGCAGTCGTCGACCAAGGGCGAAAGCGAAGAGTTCGTCGTCGTGTTCGCGGCCATGGGGCTGACCGAACGCGAGGCCGCCTACTTCCTGCGCTCCTTTGAAGAGGGCGGACAAGGCAGCCGCGTCGTGACTTTCATCAACAAGGCGAGCGATCCGGCTATTGAGCGTCTGTTTGCACCGCGCTGCGCCCTTACCGTGGCGGAGTACCTGGCCTTCGAACATGATTACCAGGTGCTCGTGATCCTCACGGACATGACGAGCTACTGCGAAGCCCTCCGCCAGATTTCGAGCGCCCGCGAAGAGATCCCCGGCCGCCGCGGTTATCCCGGGTACATGTACACCGACTTGTCGACCATCTACGAACGCGCCGGCCGTATCCGCGGCCGCAAGGGGTCGGTCACGCAGGTGCCTATGCTGACCATGCCCGACGACGACATGACGCACCCGATTCCGGACTTGACCGGCTATATCACCGAAGGCCAGATCGTGTTGTCGCGCTCCCTGCACCGGCAAGGCGTGTTTCCGCCGGTCGACCTGTTGCCGTGCCTGTCGCGCCTCATGAACAACGGTATCGGTGAAGGCCGCACCCGCGCCGATCACCGCGCCCTGGCCAACCAGTTGTACGCGTCCTACGCGCAAGGCCGCGACGTACGCAAGCTTATGGCCATTGTGGGTGAGGATGCCCTCAGTGAAATCGACAAGCGCTATCTGCGGTTCGGCAACGAGTTCGAAAAGCAGATGATCGGCCAGGGCGAAACCCGCCGGACGATCGAAGACACCTTGGCGTTGGGTTGGAAACTCCTTGGGCTGCTCCCGCGCGATGAACTTACGCGTGTATCGAAGGCCCAAGTTGACCAGTATTACCAGGATTACGACGAGGCAGAAGCGGAGAAACCCGCGACCAGCGCGTAGCTCGACCTGACAAGAAGGTGGTTATCGCTTCATGAGCATGGACAACGTATCCCCAACGCGGATGAATCTGCTGGCCCGCAAGGCCCAGATCAAGTTCGCCTCGGATGGTGTACAATTGTTAGAGGGGAAGCGCGAAGCGCTTCTCAAGGAGCTGATTGAACGGGCCCGGGAACTTCGGGCGCTCCGCAACGAGTTGCACCGGTTGGGGCGAAAGGCGCTGGTCGCCATGGCCATCGCCCGCGGCGTGCGCGGCACCCCGGAAGTGCGTTCGGCGGCAGTGGCCGGACAGCGAGCGCTCAACATACAGGTCAAGACAGATAAAGTCTGGGGCCTGTCTTTGGGCGACATCGAGCAGAACGACATCGTGCGGCATCCCGCCAATCGCGGTGTGGGCCTGCTTGACGTGGCGCCCCAGATCGTAGAAGCGTCCCAGGCCTCGGAAGCGATGGTGGCCCAGATGCTCGTGTGCGCGCCGAAGGAGCAGAACCTCCAAATCATAGGCGAGGAGGTTCGCAAGGTCAGCCGACGCATCAACGCGCTGAACGAGTATCTGCTTCCCAAGTTGCGCGGAGAGATGCGGACCATCGCGCGTGTGCTCGACGAACGGGAACGGGAAGACACGTTCCGACTGAAGCGAATCAAGAAGAAGAAAGCCGACCAGGCCGCCATGGAAGAGGCGGGAGAGGTTTAGCAATGCGCCTTGGCGATCTCCTACACCGTGACGTCGTTCGCGTCGGCCTCAAGGCCCACACCAAGGAAGAAGTCATCGAGGAACTGGTGGATGTCCTGGTGGACGCCCACGAAATTCCCCTGAACTTGCGCGACCACGCGCTGGACGTCATCCTCGAGCGCGAGTCCCATCACAGCACCGGCATGGAGCACGGCGTCGCAGTGCCCCACGGCTACACGGATCGCGTTGATGACGTGATTGCGGCGATCGGAATCTGCAAAGAGGGGATTCCGTTCGAGAGCCTCGACGGGATCGCCGCGCGCATGATCATCCTGTTATTGCTTCCCCGGCGCACGTACCACGACAATCCCCATACGATGGCGGGAATCGCGCATTTGCTCGCCAACCGGGAACTGCGGGAACGTCTCAAGAAGGCCGACGATGCCACCGCCGTAATGCGGGCTATTGAAGACGAAGAGGCCCGGGAAACGTTTTACAACATTCGCGCGCGCGTCTGAACCGTGCGAACGACGCGCGCTTGCTTGCGCGCGCAAGGGGGCAGCGGAGGGTTGATCGCGTGATGCCTCGGCTTACGAGCGCCTTGGGCCTGTTGATTCTGGTCGGCATTGCCTGGGCTCTATCGGAGCGGCGGAAGGCAATCCCCTGGCGCTTGGTCGTGTGGGGGCTTGCGCTACAGTTCGCGTTGGCGCTACTTATCCTCACCACGCCGCTCCGTACCGTCATCTTTGCGGGCATGCAACGCGTCGTAGGTGTTCTCACCGATTCGGCGGTCGCCGGCGCATCGTTTGTCTTCGGCAGTCTTGCGGAAAATCCAGAACAATACAACACCTTCTTTGCCTTTCGCGTTTTGCCCGTCATCATCTTCGTCTCCGCGCTCTCGGCGATCCTTTACCACCTTCGAGTAATCCCTGCCCTCGTAGCCGCGATCGCGTGGATGATGCGGCGCACGTTGAAGACGTCCGGCGCCGAAACCTTCGGGGCCGCGTTGCTCATTTTCCTGGGGATCGAATCCGCCTCGGCGATTCGCACCTATCTCAAAGAGATGACCCGTTCGGAACTTTGCACGATCATGACCACCTTCATGGCCACCATTGCCGGCAGTGTCATGGTCACCTACGCGAGTTTCGGCGCGGAGCCCGGCCATTTGCTCACTGCTTCGCTTATGAGCGCGCCTGCGGCGATTCTCATCTCCAAGGTTCTCGTCCCCGAAACGGGTGAACCCAAAACGGTAGGGCACGCGCCCGTGCGCATGGAAGTCGATTCGCGAAATCTCATCGACGCCGCCACCCAGGGAACCTCCCAGGGCTTGACCATGGCCCTACAGGTTGCGGCCATGGTGCTTGTCTTCGTGGGGCTCATCTACATGCTCGATCTCGCAACCGTCTCCGTCACGGGCCGTTCGTTTGTCGATCTGCTTTCCTACGCCTTTCGTCCCTTTGCGTTTCTCCTAGGCGTTCCGCCGCAGGATATCCCTGAGGTCTCTGCCCTGCTCGGGAAAAAGACTGTGCTCAACGAGTTTCTCGCCTACCTCGATCTCAAGGAGATGATCGCCGCAGGCACCTTGAGCGAGCGGGGCAAGACCATCGCGACTTACGCCCTGTGCGGTTTCGCCAACCCCGGCAGCATGGCGATCTCCATCGCAGCCCTCGACGCCCTCGCGCCCGAACGGCGCGTGGACATTTCACAACTGGCTGTTAAGTCTTTCATCGGCGGCACCCTCGCCTGTTTTATGACGGCTTGCGTCGCGGGGATCGTCGTTTATGCGTGAGGCCTGCCTGCCGCGCGCGCTGACTATCGCGGGGAGCGATTCCGGCGGAGGCGCGGGTATTCAGGCCGACCTGAAAACATTCGCCGCGTTCGGCGTCTATGGCATGTCGGCTATTACGTCTGTTACTGCTCAGAATACCTGCACGGTTGCGGGCGTCCACGACCTTCCACCGGACTTCGTCGCACAACAAATCGACCTCGTCGCTCAAGACATCGGCGTGGACGCGGCCAAGACGGGCATGTTGTCCAGCGCCGCTATCGTGCGCGCGGTCGCCGACGCCATCAGGCGCAACGGCATAAAACGCCTCGTCGTCGATCCCGTCATGGTGTCCAAGAGCGGGGATCCTCTGCTGCGAGAGGACGCCCGCCTCGCCGTGGTCGAATCGATCCTTCCCCTTGCCTACATTGTCACTCCGAACCTTCCCGAAGCCGAAGCGCTTACCGGAGTACCTGTGAGCACCTGCGAGCAGATGGCCGACGCGGCGAAGCGATTACACGAAATGGGGGCGCGATACGTGCTCGTTAAGGGAGGTCATCTCGCAGGGGATGATGCGTTGGACATTCTGTTCGACGGGACCACGCTGACCGAACTATCGTCCCCGCGCATCGACACCAGGAACACGCACGGTACGGGCTGCACCTACTCGGCTGCTATCGCCGCGAGTCTGGCTTCGGGGCTTGATGCCGCTGCTGCTGTGGCCCGCGCGAAAGACTACGTCACCGGCGCGATTCGGCATGCGTTGCCGCTCGGTCAAGGTCACGGTCCCCTCGACCATGGCTGGCAAACTCGGCTTTAGGCATTACGGTCCAGTGCGCTCAGTGTGAACCCATTTAATGGCGCTCTGGACCAGCTCCGTGGCGTTCTTGAGCCCGAGTTTTTCCTTGATGTGTTCCCGGTAGGTCTCCACCGTCTTCACGCTCAGGTTCAATTTTGCCGCCACTTCGCGTGTCTTCAACCCTTGGCCAACCAGCGTATAGACTTCCAGTTCGCGATCGCTTAACCGGGCAATTGACGGCACCTCCGCACGGCTCCGGCTGCCGACCAAACGCTGCATCAGCCGGGACGACATCTCTGGACTCAAGTACACGTCGCCTCGGAGAACCAGCCGGATGGCGTCAATGACCTTCGTTGGCGCCTCCCGCTTCATGATGTACCCCTGCGCCCCGGCCCGCAGCGCGCGCTCTGCATATAGCGTCTCGTCGTGCATTGACAACACCAGGATGGGGGTATTCACGGAACGGGCGCGAAGATCCTTAATCAAGTTCAGCC
Organism: uncultured Nitrospiraceae bacterium; assembly: GCA_964632865.1. GTDB lineage: Bacteria > Hydrogenedentota > Hydrogenedentia > Hydrogenedentales > SLHB01 > JAHDWY01. The sequence goes on along the minus strand of CAZWDH010000072.1, from coordinate 13,882 downwards.
CATTCAGATCCTCCAGAGAAAGATCGATGACGAAAATATCCGGGCTCAACTGCGCAGCGTTTTCGAGTGCCTGTCGTGCCGACTCCGCCACCCCGCAGACGCTGAGGCCTTGCTCACGGTTGATCAATTCCGTCAATCCTTCACGGACAATCGGATGGTCGTCCACGATTAGCACGGATGCGGTAGTTCCGCTCACCGGGATTCTCCACGTTGGGGTTGGGAAGGCGCGGTTCCAGTAGGCGTCAATCGCACATTGCACAACACCCTCGTTCCGCCTCCGGGCCGGGGCCGCAATTCAAGCTTGCCGTCAATCACACTCGCCCGATAGGCCATGATGTTCATACCCAGCCCGCCATTCGGCTGCTCGCCCGGGTCCAGGCCAATCCCATCGTCCTCCACGGATAAGGATAACGATCCATCGTCCGACGTGAGCCGGATTTCGATCAGGCCCGGCGCGCCATGCTTCGCGGCATTATTGACCGCTTCCTGGGCGATTCGGTACAGGTGCGTCGCCATGGAATTGTCTTCGACGAGGACCGGCTCTTCACACAAGAACTCGGCATGAACGCCGTAAAGGTCCTTGGCTTGCAGCGCCAACTCTTCCAGCGCGGTCATTAGGCCGTCGGCTCCGACCTCCACCGGTTGAAGTCCTTTGGACAGACTGCGGGTCAAGGAAATGGATTCCGAAACCAGCCCGACCAACCGTTCGGCCGCTTCAGCCTCGCCCAACCCGCGCTCGCCGAGCCGATCCGCCAATGATTGCGCTTTGAATCCCAGCCCGGTCAGCAGTTGTCCCAAGCGGTCGTGCAGGTCCTGGCCGATGCGGATCTGCTCGCGGGCGCTGATTTCCAGGACCTGCTTCTCAAGAAGCTTACGTTCCGTCACGTCCATGCCGACCGCCCAATAGGCCCAGCCTGATATTGGAAACTGTCCCGAGATGCTTGCCCACGATATGGTACGCAGTGTGCCGTCTTTGCACGTGAGTTGAATTTCCCAGTCGCGAAAATCAGATCCAAGCCGTTCAAAGTCCTCGAACATGCGCTCTCGATTGGCCGCATCGGGGTAGAGCATTGCTATAGCGCGTGGATTCCCGACAATCTCTTCGGAACGGTAGCCGGTTACCCGTTCGCATTCCCGATTCCAGACGATGATGGTACCCTCCGCATCGAAGGCGTCCATCATGACCGGCATGTTCTCGAGAAGGCTCCTCAAGCGTTCCTCGCTCTCGCGCAGTGCGCTTTCGGTGCGTTTGCGATCGGTCGTATCTACCGCCGCGAGCAGATACGACGGTTTCCCGTCGAATTCAATCATGCGGGACTGCAACTCGGCCCAGCGTTCCTCTCCGTGTTTGTTAAAGAAGCGCACCTCATGGGACTTCTCTGCGCCCGTCTGCGCCAATGCGTCCAAATGTTCGCGAACGGTATCCGTGTCGCCAGGATGAAGAAAGGAGAATACGTCACGGAGCAAGACCTCTTCCCGCGTATACCCTGAGATGGACTCCGCCGCCTGGTTCGCATACACGAAACGCGAATCCGCGTGAATCCCGATCGCAATGGGGAGCAAATCCGCAAACTCGCGAAACCGGCCTTCCACTCGAGACAATGCCGCATCGTTTCGTTTGCGCTCGAGCGCATTGGCTATGAGTTGCGCAAGCGCTTCCAGCATTCGGATGTCCTCTTCCATCCAGGTGCGCTCGGCGCGTTGCGTAGCCAGTCCCAGAATGCCTAGCAAACGACGATTCACTGCCAGCGGCGCCGCCAACACAGATCGAATCCCCGTAGTCTGATAGATGGTGCGTTCTTCCTTGGCCGAATCGGGAAGATCTTCGATCCTGGGAATGTAGATGTACTTCATGCGCCGGTACATTTCGTGTGTCCACGGAAACGCCGCCAAGTCCACTCGGGAGAACAAGGTCAGGTGGGACTCAATCCCCGCTGCGCACCATTCGTGCGTAAACGTTGCGACAGACCCCTCCTCATCGAACTGGAAGAGGTAGCACCGGTCGACGTTTGTGAAGATCCCGATCATGGTCACGGCCTCTGCGATCACCTCACTCAAGTCAATCGATGAGGTATGGACCAGTCGTGACGATAGCTCCGTGAGAAGGGTTTCGAACTGGACCCGGTAGGCGAGCGCGCACTCCACGTCGCGGAGCCTCATGCGGCTGGCCAAGAGTTCCGAACACAATTGCACCGCCGTCGCGAACGCGGTTGGGTCCCCCGCCGGCACGTTGCATATGCGCGGGTCCGGGCAGGCATCACCGCTGGACTCGCCCGGGTCGACGATTCGTACAAGCGCCGTGTTGTTCGAACACGTGTCCGGATAGCCGGAGTCCGTCGCAAACTCCAGGATGACACCGCCTCGCAGGCGCAACGCGAACGCCTCGTCCGCAGATTCCAGGAGACCCGTCCCGCAGAGCACATCACGCGCCCAAGCCGCTGCCGGCTCGTGTCGCGCAATCACAACAATTCTTGGCGGTTCAACCATGAAAATCTCGTTTTCGGGGACACTGTTGGTGTTCATGCAATCCCATTGGGCAATGTGTGCGCAGATACTCTACAATGCCGTTTGCCCCGGCGCGGCAAAATCAGACAATCCACCGGAAAAACATACGGCACATGTTCGAGGTATACCGATTTCCACCATATTATCTCACGTTCTGGCACATCGGCGCGAGATTGGGTGTGGGCCCCGTTCGCCGGTTTCTCCGGCGCATGATTCGCTCCGGACACTGCCGATTGCTCGACGTAGGTTCCGGCGCCGGGTCCAATTCCCTCCTTGCGGCATTGGCCGGAATGTCGGTCGTCAGCTGCGATCGATCCCCCGCCAGCCTCGACGAAACGCGCCGCATAGCGAGCGCTCTCAATACGATTTCCCGCAATCGCATGACCCTTGGCGATTCCTGCCGGTTGCCGTTCCAAAACGGTGCGTTTGACGTCGTCATCGCTTCGCACATTATCGAGCATTTGGACGACCCCTCCGCCATGCTCCACGAGATCGAT
>CAZWDH010000072.1:3063-10870 GCA_964632865.1 uncultured Nitrospiraceae bacterium | reverse complement strand
CCGGTGGCTGGGTCTACAGGTGGACCCCGACGATCACAAGGTCGACGGATACGGTGTCGACACGCTTGCGGCCCTCCTCCCGCCGGGTATGCGTGTCAGCCGGGTTACTTACCAGGGCCGGTTCTTTGAAAGCAATCTTGCGGACGCCCAACACCTTCTCTCACGGCGCCTGGGGCTCCGGGCGAATCCCGTGGAGGACTGCATGAGCCCCGCCGTCTATCGTTCGCCGACGAGTGCGATGCGCCTGATGTGGGTACTCAAAGAGTTCGCTCTCGTTCCCGCCATTGCGTTGTGCACCTTCGAGGACATGGTATGCTTCTTCCTGCGAGGGAGCATGATTACGGTGGAGGTGGAGAAAGTATGAGCCACGAAAGCCAGACGCCAGAGGCATCGGTTTTCGTCTTCCACGAGTGGGTATTCCGTTGCTGAACCTGAGTTCGTCGTACAGTCAGATGGATTCCCATGGCTCGGACGGCGCGACACCCCTGTGGGAACGTGTCGCGGTAGCGCTCGCCACACTCGCGGCCTTGATTCTGGGCTTCTCAAACCTCGCCGTGCCCAGTTTATGGCACGATGAACTCATCCACGTCTTCGTCGCAAAGGGGATTCCGGAGCACGGACTACCATTGCTCCTGGGCGGCACCGTATTCACCGAGGGCACCCTGTACAACTATCTGCTTGCCCTCCAGATCCTCCTGTTCGGTGATGGCGAGTTCGCCGTTCGAGCGCCATCGGTTGTCTTCAACGCGCTGAACGTTCTGTTGACCTACGTCATCCTTCGACGGCTTCTCGGCGGGCCTACCGCAGTCGTCGCGGCCTTCGCACTCGCCCTCTCTCCCTGGAGCATCGCCTGGGCGCGGCAGGCGCGGTTCTACTCCCTGCAGCAGACCTTCTATCTGGCCATGATGTACGCACTGTGGCAGACCTGCGAAGCGCGCGGCGGGAAGGAATCCATCCGCTGGGGCGCAACCACGGTTCTAGCCTATCTCGGCGGGCTGCTGTCCGGACCACACTCCATATTCTTCCTCGGACCCGCAGGCGCATACATCGGACTCCGGTTTCTGTACGAACGAAAGCTGAAATCGCGATGGACGGCCATGATTGCCGTCGTGGCGATCGCGGGCGTGCTAACGTTAGCCGGTCACTTTCTCACGTTGCCGAAGGCGGAGTTCGACGCCATCTTCAAGGAAGCGCAGATTGGCCAGCCACCGCCGAACCCGCGCGATTGGGATCAGGCGGACAGCCTGTATTACTTCCGCTACTTCACAAACAACCTCAGCACCGGATATTTCATCCTGGCATGTATCGGCGTCGTCTGGATGACCTGGCGCGAAGGGCGGCGCGGTCTCTACATTGGGCTGGCCATCCTCGTCCCGCTGTTGGTGCTGAACTTCCTCATTGGCTACCGGCGGCACCGCTTTGTGTTCTTTGCATACCCCTTCTATGTCGCCGCCTTCGCCTATGCGATGGTGCGACTGGCCGCGTTCCTCGCGACCTGGCGGCGCTCCTGGATTCGGATCGCCGCAGCGGTCGTCATACTCGTCTTCGCCATGCGCCTGTCGGTATCGACCGTCCGCTTGGTGCGCGATACCGTGCGCGTGGCCGGAGGCGCCGATGAGACCTTGGCCGTGGTCCATCCCGAATGGCGCAAACCCTGCCACTACGTGCGCGACCATCTCGACGACGCGGTGGTGCTTTGCACGACGTACATTACCGCCAAGTACTACGTCGGGCAGGTCGACAACTGGTACCCGAGCCGGGTCGTCGTGTGGGAGCACATCGAGTCGGGAATGGAGGGCCTCCAGACCCTCGACGACCTAAAGGCCTACGTAAGCGAACATCCGAAGGGCTATTTCATTGCCGAATACCGACGCTTTCACCACTGGCCCCACCTCTTCGCGGAAGACCTCGCCTGGGTTGAGGCCAATATGACGCTCATCGACGAAGCCTGTGGCGATGATGTCTTCGTCTACGCGTGGGGGATGAATTAGCATGGTGTGGTGGAAACATAGGGACAGCCACCTTTTTGTTCTACGGAATCGTACCGTTTCTGAGCGACTCAGTAACAAAAAGGTGACTGTCCCTATTTTTCGGCTGAGTGACTCAGTAACAAGAAGGTGCCTGTCCCCATTTTCCCTCTCCCGACGCTAGGATTTTCTCGACCCTGTCTTTACAATGGGCAAACCTGAACGCTTTGACCTGGCCATGGACATAGACGCACCTTGGACTACGCGAAAAACTACGAGCGATGCTGCCTCGAATCGACCAACGCCCTCCAGCGCTGGTTCATGCAGGTCATGACGCGCAAGGCTCAGGCCATCGGGCAGAAGGGCCATAAGATTTGGTCGCTCAAGTATGCCGTCGACGAGTTTTTCCAGGGGAAGACCGACTTGCGCGTGCTCGACTGCGGCGCCTGGAACGGCTGGTTTCTCAGTTATGATTCTCCGCAAATTAGTCAGCGCATCGCGCTCGATTTCGACGCCCACTTCGGTCCGCAACTTCTTTCCGAAGGCATCGGCTTCGTCCTGGCCGACATGGAAAAGGGCAACTTTCCGCTCGCCGCCGATTCTATCGATCTCCTCGCCATGACCAGCACGCTCGAACACCTAGGCTGTCCCGAGAAGATCGCAACCGAGATTCACCGCGTACTCAAACCCGAAGGCGTCGTCTTTATCACCGTGCCGGACATCATGAAGTACAAGTTCCGGTTCTGGAACGACATCACCCACAAGCGTCCGTTCACGCGCGACGCCCTGGCCTTCCTCTTCGAGACGCACGGCTTCGACACGCTCGAACTCTGCTCGTACAACCACAACCTCTTCGTCGCCGGCAATCTGTTCCCCCGGCCCGTCCACCGCTTCCTCATGCGGTTCCGCGGCGATGCCCTGCTCTACATCGGAAGGAAACCCGCGCCGTGAAGCGGGACCAATCCGCGCTGTTCGACCGGCTTGCGGCCGGCGACCGGCTCTACGCGTACCCGCAAGAATCCCTCGACAAGTTGAACGCCCTCGTGCCCGACAAAGGCTGCATACTGGACGTAGGGTGTGGCGACGGAACCATCCCCGAATCCTTCGACGCGGAGTTTATCGCGGGATTCGACGTGTCCTTCCGCTGCGCCCAATTGGCGAGAAGCCGGGGAATTCGTGCCGCCGTAGCTGATGCCGCGAACAGCTTGCCGTACGCCGACGAGGCGTTCGATACGATCTACTGCGTCGACGTGCTGCATCACCTGGAACAACGCTGGGAGCCCGTGTTCGCAGAGTTGCACCGCGTCCTGCGTCCCGGCGGGACCCTTGCGATTGTCGAACCCGACGCCCGCAATCCCTTCGTCCGATGGACGCAGGCGCCGGGTTCGCCCATTCGCGTCGCGCCCTACGACAACGAGCCCGCAATAGACCCATTGGAACTTACCCCACATCTGGAGCGCCGTGGATACGAGTTGACGATTCAGCCTATCCACATCGCAGGCGAGCAAGTGGAGCGCAGCATCTTTCCCTTGTGGCAGCGGCTGGCCAAAGCGCCCTTCACGCTTGCGCTGGCTTTTCAATACCGGAACGTGCCCAACAAGTTTGTTATCCTTGCCCGTAAACAGGACTGACAGGCATGGCAGGGACTTTTCAGGACAGGGTGATCGTGATAACCGGCGCCACGGGAACGGTGGGGCAGGGGCTTGCCCGCCACTTCGCATCCCTCGACGCGCAGCTCGTGTTGACCGCGCGCAATCAGGACCGGCTGGAAGCGCTCGCCAAGAGCCTGCCTCCCGGCAAGGTACACACGAAGACCACCGATTTGTCCGATCCGGATTCGCTCCGTACCCTTGAAGCCTTCTTGAGAGACGCGGTTCCCCACGTGGACGTGCTTATCAACAACGCCGCGGACGTCACCTCCAAGCCCCTCATGGACACCAGCCTGGAGGAAATCGATGGCCAGATCCGGACCAACGTCACGGGGACCCTTCAGCTTTGCCGGTTGCTGGTTCCTTTGATGCAAGACGGGATGAAGCGCATCGTCAACATCTCCTCCCTGGCTGGGTATAAGCCAAACCCGGCGCAAACCGTGTATAGTATTTCCAAATCCGGCGTCAACGCGATTTCGGCGGCGCTGCACGCCGAACTCCGCGCCCAGGGGTTCCAAGTCGTGAACGTGGCCCTCATGGGAATCGGCGACGGACCGCGCCAGGTTCCTGTCGCGGACTTTGCAGCCCGGTTGGAGCGCGCCATTGAAGGCCGGCAACACGAGTTGTTCCTGTATCGCCGCACAAAGTGGTTGATGCGGTTGTACGGGTTGATCCCCGCGTTGGCGCGGTTGCGCTGAGCAAAGGAAAGGACGAGCATTTCATGCATTCCAGCGAGAAGGTCGGGGTCTTGATCATCAATACCGGAACCACGGCGGCGCCCCGGGCCGAAGAAACCCGAACCTACCTGCGCGAGTTCCTCTCGGACCCCCGCGTGCTCGACATCAACCCCGTCGTTCGCTGGTTGCTGTTGAACCTGGTCATCCTGCGGAAACGGCCCAAGGATTCCGCCCATGCGTACAGCCAGATCTGGACCGACCAAGGCTCTCCCTTATTGGTCATTACGCGCGAACTCTTGGCGGGATTGAAAGAGCGTATGCCGGAAACCGAGTTCGCCATCGGGATGCGTTACGGAAAACCCTCCATCGAAGACGGGTTGAACGAACTCATCGAGAAGCAGGTGGACCGCATCATCCTGGCGCACCAGTTCCCCCAGTACTCGTCTGCCGCGAACGGGTCGGCGCTGGAACTCGCCTACCAACTCGCGGGCAAACCGTGGAACGTACCGCACCTTTCCGCGCTACCGCCGTTCTACGATGATCCCGGGTTTATCGAATCCTGGGTCGCCGTCAGCAAACCGATTCTGGAATCCTTCCAACCCGACCACGTCTTGATGAGTTACCACGGGCTTCCCGAGCGGCACGTCCAGAAGAGCGACACCACGGGCGGCGCCCATTGTCTACAGTCCGAGGACTGCTGCGACCGGATCTGCGCCGCGAATAAGTGGTGCTACCGGGCCCACTGCTTCGAGACGAGCCGGCTGCTCGCGCAACGGCTCGGCTTGGGTGCAGACGACTACAGCATCTCGTTTCAGTCGCGGCTGGGGCGGGACCCCTGGATTCAACCGCCGACGGATGTGGTTGTACCGGACTTGCCGAAGGACGGGATTAAGCGGCTCGCCGTCATGTGCCCGTCCTTCACCGCCGACTGCCTCGAGACGCTGGAAGAGATTGGGCTTCGTGCCAAGAGCGATTTCCTGACTGCGGGCGGCGAGGCCTTCCAGTTTATCCCCTGCCTCAACAGCCATCCCGCCTGGCTCGACGCGTTGGTTCGGATGCTCCAAAGAATCTGAAACCCTCCGAAGGCTGGCCGATCCGCCCGATAGAAAGCGAACGCGGACCGCAGCCTCCGTGCCGCGATCCGCGCTCTGAAAACGTATCGACTGTGTGAGTGGTCAGCCTTGTACGTTAATGATACCTGCTCCGTGCTGGTTGTGCTGCGCCTTCACGGCGATGGGCGCCTCCTCGCGGGTCAACTTGTCGAACGCTTCGTGCCAGGTATCGCGCATGCTCGTGAGATGCTCGATGGCTTCTTCCAGCGGGCCGACCTCTTTGCGAATGTTCGCCTTGATCAGCAAGTGTTGGAAGTATTCGTAAACCCGGTCCAGGTTCTTCGCGAGATCGCCGCCGACCTTCATGTTCAATGCGCCGCGTAGCTCAGCGATGATGTCCTGCGCCCGCAGGAGATTGTTGTGGACGCCTTCCGTCTTGCCGCGCGCCAATTGCCGCTTCGCTTCTTCCGCGCGCTGAATAGCGCCGTTGAACAGCATCACAATCAACTTGCCTTGTGAAGCCGTTTCGACGTTGACTTTCCGGTATGCGCCATAGTCTGCGGCAGTGTTCGCCATATGCTTCTTCCCCTCTCGCCTTGCTTAGAAGATACTCAACCCACCGCCGATGGCGGACAACGCTGCGCCCTGAGACTGATAGGTGGCCGACAACTGTTCCAGTTTCGAGAACTGCAACCGCAGCCGTTGTTCCTTCTGGGCCACCCGGTCTTCAAGCCGGTCTATCTGGTCGTTCAGACTTCGAATTTGCTGATCGAAAATCCCGTTGCTGCGGACACGCTCGTTCAGGAATCCCTGCGTACTGGTTGCTTCGTCGAGATATTCAAAGAAGCGATCCGCGATACCGGTTTTTCCCGAATTCGAGAACAAGTCCTCCACATTGCCGCGGTTGGTGCGCAATGCCTCGCGAAACGCGTCCTCGTCGATCTGAAGCTCCGAGAGGCTGCTCGAATCGAAACTGTCTCCGGTGCTGATACCAACCTGCGTCAAGGTCTTGAACGTGCCGCTGATGCCCGACACGGTACTGAAGACGTTGCCGCGCAGAAAGTCTTCGATGAAGCGGATGGAGCTGTCATTCTCCAGCAACCCGCCCTGGCCGACGATGCCGCGGATGGCCGCGACGGAGGCGTTGAACTCGTCCACGAACTCCTGCACGTCTTCGAGAATCGCATCGTCGTCCACGGACACGGTCACCGTGCTGGTTCCCACGCTTTGCAGGTTCAACGTAACACCGCCGATGGCGTCGGCCACCTCGTTTGTGTTGCGCGTCAAGGTGGCGCCGCCGTTGATCGAAAACTGAGAATCGTTTCCGGCCGTCTGTGTCGCCGTGGCCAGATTCGCTACGTTCAGGAAATTGCTCGTATCGGAAGTGAAATTGATCGTGCGGCTACCCAGCGTCTTCGATACCACCCGGATCGTGTCTGTCGAGGCGTCGTAACTGGCCGTGACCCCCGCGTCGCTGTCATTAATCCGCCCAAGCACTTCGGACAAGGAGTCTACGGTCGCATCGACGTTGATCGAAATTCCATTGACCCGAAAACTGCCCGACGTGATCGCGCCGCCGGCGAAGTTCACCGTGTTCAGCACGTCTGTCGGATTGATCGCGCCCAGATTCCGCGTGCTCGTCACTTCCGTCGAACCGCCCGTTCCTGTGGTCTGCGTGGCTTGGTTCACACGAATCACTTCCAGGAAGTTGCTGTCGTCGTCGGTGGCCCCGAAGTTGATTACGCCCGTATCGCTTGCCGCCGTATTGGCGATGGTCACACGATCGGTCGTGGCGTTGTACGTCGCGGTAACGCCGGCAGCGCTCGAATTGATGGCGGAAAGGATCGAGTTCAGGCTGTCCGTTGTCGGGTCGACCGTGAACTGCACGCCGTTGATGCTGAAGGTTCCTGCTTCGATTTCAGTGGTAATACCGCTGTTTTCCAGGGTGGCGTTCGGGTCGATGGGACTACCCAGCGAAGCGCTGCTCGTGCCTACCGTCGCGCTTGCGAGTTGAATCACGTTCACGCTGTACGAGCCGGAGACCGGGGAAGAACCGGAAATCTCGGCTGTGAGCACCGATTCTTCGCTCGATGTGGCCGCGAACTGGCTGAAGATGTTGTTGAATCGAAAGTCCTGTGCGCGATTGCGCAGGTCGGTCAGCGTGGTGCGTAGTTCGCGGACGGCGGTCTGGCGCTGCGTGAGAATGGAGATACGGTCCTGGAGCCGCAGGATGGGTTGCCGCTCCAACTGGATGAGCTGACGGATGATGCTGTTGCTGTCGAGGCCGGTAATCAGACCCCCAACGCTGAAGCCACCGCTCATCGCATTACTCCCAAACCGAACCGTCCGCTACCGGCGATCCGCCTCTTGCGCCATCCGTCCATGGAGTTCAACGCGTTACCTGCCGTCCCGTCCAGGGACACTACCCGTCTTGAGGTTTATCGGCACGGGCTGCCTAAAGC
>CAZWDH010000072.1:833-3053 GCA_964632865.1 uncultured Nitrospiraceae bacterium | reverse complement strand
TAAAGCTTTAGTGTGAACCCGAATCCGGTGCCGCACGGTCGTAAAGGTATTATTGAAAGTCACTTATGATTGATGTTTGGATCGGTTAATGCACCAATTTTATTGCCGAACCAGCGCATTAAATACTAATTATGCTATAAATTAAATCGAATTTATTGAAATTTTATTGCAATTTGCGGGACAAAATACCTGGAAGCGCCTTCCGCTTCCAGACACGTCCGCCGTCCAATTTTTCATTATACTCTATGTCGCTGGTCCTGGTTTGATCGCGTTGCCCGATCCCGCTAGGCTGCCGTCTGCAAACGGGGAGCAGCTACCATGAACGAACTTTCGAGACGAGAATTCATCCAACGCAGCGCGGCGGGAGTCGTTGCCGCGGGTGCTGTAGCGGCAGGTTCGAGCGCCCAAGCGCCGGATCGCCGCAATTTCGTGCTCTTCATGTCCGACGAGCACAACCCCTTCGTCTCGTCGGTCCACGGGCACCCGTTAGTCCAAACCCCGAATCTGGACCGGCTCGCCGCTCGCGGGACCGTGTACGAGAACATGTACTGCCCATCGCCCTTGTGTTTGCCCTGCCGCAGCTCCTTCATGTCGGGCCGGCCGGTTCACGAGATCCAGTGCTACAACAACTGCAACGCCATTCCCTTCGAGTACCCGTCCTACGGCCAGGTGCTCCGCGAACAGGGCGTCCATACGGTCCACATCGGCAAGGTAGACGTCTACCGGCCCGCGGCAGAGCTTGGTTTCTCCGAAATGCTCCTGCCGGGTGACCGGCAGCCACCGGGCGACGAGAACGTCTCGCGCGACCCCTTGGCCATCCGCGCCGACGGGGCGTCCCGTGCGGGCGGGTATGGTCCGCGCGACCGAAACCCCTTTGGAGGGGACGATCGCGTCGTAGCGCGCGCCCTGGAGTGGCTGGCGACGAAGCCAGCGACCCTCGACCAGCCCTGGGTGCTGGTCGTGCAGGTGGTCAAACCCCATTTCCCCCATACGGTAACCCGGGAACTATGGGACCTGTACCCGGAAGGCGAAGACTTGCCGGCGTACGGCCGGGAAGCCGAATCGGCGAACCATCCTTACGCGCAAGATCTGCGGGCCCATTTCCAGACCGACCAGTTCTCCGAAAAGGACACCCGCGGGCTCCGCCGCGGATATCTCGGCTGCGTGACCTACGTGGACCGCCAGTTGGGCCGGATCATGGACGCCCTGGACGCCCATGGCCTTACTGAATCCACCACGCTCGCGTATACGTCGGACCACGGCGAGATGCTGGGCAAGTTCGGGATGTGGTGGAAATGCAGTCTCTACGAGGACTCCGCGCGGGTCCCTCTTGTCGTGGCGGGTCCGGACGTTCCGGCAGGCCGGCGCGTGACGACACCGGTCGACCTCCATGACGTGCGCGCGGAGATGTTTGCGGCGACGGGCGCAACGCAGCCCTCCGGCTGGTCCGGCACGGCGCTGCGTGAACTCGCGCCGAACGATCGCGACCGGGTGGCCTTTTCCGAATACCACGGGCACGGAACGCGCTCCGGCGCCTACCTGATTCGGAAAGGCGACTGGAAGCTCATCTACTGCACGGCGGCTCCGCACCAGCTCTTCAATCTCGCGGAGGACCCCGGCGAGTTGACCAACCTCGCCGAGGCCCATCCCGGGAAACTGAAAGAACTCGAATCGGAACTGCGCGCGATCTGTTCGCCCGAAGCGGAGAACGATCGGGCGACCGCGTTTATCCAGCGCCAGCTCGACGCCATCGCGGCCGCCCGCAAACCGGCCGCTACTTGATGCTGAACTGCTTTACGATGGTCCCCAGTTCGTCCGTCTTCTTGGGGTGCGTGTTGATAATCGTCACCTTACCGTCCGGCCCCACGGCCAACGCATAGGCCATCCATGAGTACCCCGCGCCGGAGTCCATAATCGGGACGACGGTGTAGGCCCCGCCGGACCCGTAAGACCCCTGCGCCTGCAATGCGGAGCCCACGGTCGCGACCGTGGCGGGTGCGCTGGTCTGCGCTTTGGCCACTGGAATGGACTGGGATACGAAGGCGCCGATCAGCGCGGAAACGAGGCAAAGACCAAATACCAGAATCGTACGTGGCTGCATCATGATGGGTTCTCCTATATAGCGGTTGAAAGCCTTTGACTGGTCCACAATGTATCAGAAAGACTGAGTTGTGGGGGGGGGGGGGGGGCGGGCCGGCGGGGGCGGGCGCCCCCCCACAC
>CAZWDH010000072.1:0-823 GCA_964632865.1 uncultured Nitrospiraceae bacterium | reverse complement strand
GCTTCCAGCCTGCGCAGGCTGGAAGCCTGCACCACAACTTGCGATACGACATATGTCGCGGGATTCCCCTCCGTGAAGACGGGATTCCCAACTATGCAAACGGCATCTGCATGCGGTGTTTACTTCTGTTTGTGTTGCTGGCCCGAGGCACGTACACTATCCCGTTGGAGCGTGCCTGTCACGGTCGATTTGTGACGCAACGGTATCGGGTGTGCAGTCTTGGCCCGCTTCATACAACCCGTAGAGTTTAGGAAAAGCGGCCCTGGTTTTGTGCCGTTGTGCAACTTGGGAGTGTTGTCGTGTCTGAACCAGCCATGCATCCATCGGATTCTCCGCAGCTCGCGCCATCGTCCGCCAAGAAGCCGGACAAGAGCATTCTGGCCAAAGGATGCCTCATCGGGTGCGGTGTGCTCGTGGTCTTGGCCATTTTCGGCGGAATCGGGGGATTCTTCGTCTTTCGTTCCTTCATGGAAAAAATGGGCGATGCCATGGGCAAGCAACTCGTCGAAGAGTTTGCGGTCATGAAAGACACCGGCCAGGTGCCCGAGGAGCACGTGGCGCTCTATCAGGAGGTTGTCGATCTCACGGCCCGTCCCGAAACGACTTTCACCACGGCCATGGTTGCGTCCACAGTGGTGCGGACCAATCTCGAGGACAGCCAGGTCACTCCCGAGGAGCAGCAGGAAGCGGAAGATATGCGCGACTTCCTGACGAACAATCCGGAAGCGGGAATGTTGGCGATGGACCGGTATCTGAAAGAGCATCCTGAACTCAAGGATCGGGTCGAACAGGCCCAACGCAGTTTCAATCCAACAACCCTGTT
>CAZWDH010000071.1:0-25097 GCA_964632865.1 uncultured Nitrospiraceae bacterium | reverse complement strand
GACGACATGCCGCAATACTATGCCCTCGGTGACCTGCTGGTGCTGCCCTCGCGCAGCGAAATCTGGGGGTTGGTGATTAACGAAGCGCTGGCCTGCGGCCTCCCCGTCGTGGCGACGAGCATTTGCGGCGCCGCGCCGGATCTGATTCAGGAAGGAGTGAACGGTTACATCGTGCCCCCACGCGACCCCCATGTCCTGCGCCAGGTGTACGAACGCCACTTCGCGCCCGCGACCGATCGGGAAGCCATGGCGAGGAGTGCCCGCCTATCCATGGGTTCCTTCTCCATTTCCGCCGCCGCAGACGCATTCGAACGCGCCGTCGCCTGCGCGCTGGAGCGTCGCTGACCCGTGGGATACGGCAGGCAGTACGCGTGGCATACCGCCGTCACCGTCGCCAGCACCGTCATTACCGGCGCCCTCTTCTACATCCTCCGCATCGTCCTCTACGACAATCGCCTGACGCCCGAGGAGTACGGGCTGTATTACTCCGTCTACGCGTTTGCCATGATGGTGCAACCTATCGTGAGTTTTGGATTCGACCCCGGCCTGGTTCCCCATATCACCCAGTTCCGCGAAGAAAACGATCCACCCGGCATTAAGAATGTTGCGCTAGGCTCCATGCTCGTCCAATTGGCCTTCGCTACGTGCTGCGGATTGCTCGCACTCGCGGCGATACCCGGACTTCGGCACTATTTCCCGGCGCACCCTGAACTCGGCATCCTGGTCCTTATCTTCGCCCTTCACGCGGCCGGCGTCGTCGTCTTCAAAGTCGGACAGCAGTTCTTCCTCGGCATGCAAGCCCTGGTGTGGCGCAACGTCGCGGACATTGTTCGTGCCGTGGTCTGCGTGTCGGTCGCGCTGCTTCTCGCCGGAAAGGCCATTGACCGCGAGGCATCCCTCATGTCCGGCGTCCGCGGAGCCGCACTCGCCTACCTGTTTGCCGCAGGCGGCGCGATAGCCGTGCAGGCGCTGGGGTTCGTCATTTCCTTTCCCGGAGTGCTTCGGGCGAGATTCCACTGGCGGCCCGAACTCGTCAAGCGCGCGTTCAGCGGCGGCAAGTACCTTTCTCTGGCCTTTGGGGGCATCGCCGTCTTTTCATCGCTCGACACGGTCATGATCACCATCGTACGCGGGGATCTGCTCGAGGTGGCCGCATTTCAGATTGCCCTTCCCACGGCCATGATCATCTACAGCCTGTTGACCGCCGCCGGCCTGAGCTTCATGCCCATGGCCCGGACCTTGTGGGTGCGCGACGAGCGCGAGCTTCTGGC
The DNA here is from genome assembly GCA_964632865.1 of uncultured Nitrospiraceae bacterium. Taxonomy (GTDB): domain Bacteria; phylum Hydrogenedentota; class Hydrogenedentia; order Hydrogenedentales; family SLHB01; genus JAHDWY01. The sequence continues at coordinate 23,826 of CAZWDH010000071.1, read as the reverse complement.
GGATGGCATCTCGCGCATCTATGAGGCGGCCTGTGCCACCGTCATTGTCGGCGGCGTTCTCATGGCCGCCTTTTCCGACGTGCTCATGCGATTCCTGTTCGGCAAGGAAATCATGAACGCTCCTGAGGCGTTCAACGTCCTCGCTATCGCCGGCGTCTTCTACTTCCTCGCCTACCTGAACCTCCATATTCTCGCCGGGATCGGTCGAGCCCGCGCCGCTGCAACCGTCGTCGTCGCCGCGCTCGCGCTGGACTTGGTGCTCGATCCGCCCCTCATCTACTTCCTCGGTATTCAGGGCGCCGCCCTCGCCAGCTTCATTGGATATCTCGCGGCGACCATCCTCGGATTCCGCGCGATTCGCGCGGAGCTGCCCGTAACCATGCCCTGGAAAACCATCGGCGCCGCCTCCGTCCTGGCGTGTATTTGTTGGTACCTTTGTCACCTTTTCCGGTCCAGCAGCGTCTTTACGGAGGATGGGATTGTGCCTGCTGCCTGCGCCGGTGCGGTGCTCCTGGCCTTATCGACACTTGCGCTTGAAGTGACCGGGTGCACCCGGCTTCGCGAATTGGCAAGGGTCGTTCTGCCAAAAAGTAAGTTGTTGTGATAAATTTCGCATATTGCGTAATTTTATAATCAATTTGGCCGATCCGTACCGAACAATTGCTTGACACTTTGAAGCGCCCAATAGTATTGTGGGGAATGAAATAACGACGCATGTTGGGGTTGGCAGTTCGCACGCGTGTTTCGTTCCAAATCTGACGTACACTTTTCGCAACAAACGACGAGCGTTCCACGAGATAACGTGTTGAGTCCGCGGGTAGCGAATCCGCAAGTTCCCGCGGGCATCTTGATCGCTTTCCTCCGCCAATCGGGGGAGGAAACGGCAACGATTATGGAGTGAATGAACAATGCGTAAGATGGGGGTTTCTCGGGCGTACCTGGCAATCACTCTCGCAACATGCTGCATCGCGTTGGCCGCATGGAGTCAGAACGCCGACCCGCGGGCGGTTCGGGAACTCCTCGGATCGATTGAAGGGCCGAACACCGTCGACGCGCCGCGCCAGACAACCACGTCCGGCGGGTTCCTCACCTACCTGGGTGCGCCCCAAGGCAATGCCTTCGAGACAGGCGCCGCAGCCAAAAGCGCCGCGACGGTCGACGCCGCCGCGCGATCGTTTGTCATGGACCACGCCGGCGCCTTTGCCGTGCCCAACGACAAGTTGAACTTTGGGACAAGGCGGATCAGCGCCAGCGATGGCCGAACCTATGTCCATCTCGAACAGACCTATGATGGGTTGACGGTATTTGGCAGCGGAATGGTCGTTCAACTGAACGCGGATGGAAACGTGGAATGCGTGTTCAGCGATATTCTCCGCCATTCCAGCCAATTGTATTCCGGTAGTTTGAACCTGGTCCCATCCATCGCCCCGGCTGAGGCCAAAGCGGCGGCCATCGCCTTTCTTCAATCCGAACATCCCGATGCGACATTTTACGCCACGGAACCGGCGCTGGAAATCTACGAGCCCAGCGTAATCGGAGCTGTGGGCACGACCAAACTCGTGTGGAACCTCGTGGTAGATAGCGACTATGCGAGCGGCGGCGGCGAGCCCATCAAGGAAAAGGTCCTCGTGGACGCTCATGGCGGCGGCGTGGCGCTGCACTACTCGCTGATTCATCATGCCCGCAACCGAAAGATTTATGACTCCGAAAATACGACGGCCGATCCGGGAACGCTCAAGCGCAGCGAAGGCGAAGCGGCTACCGGAATAACGGACGTGGATACGGCCTATGACTACTACGGCGACACGTATGATTTCTATTTCAATGAACATGGCCGGGATAGCATCGACAACCTCGGCTATATCTTGAGCGCCACGGTCCGTTACTGCCCGAGCCCCAGCCCGCTTTTCTGCCCCTTTGCAAACGCGTTCTGGGACGGCAGCCGTATGTATTTCGGCGAGGGTTTTGTCGCGGACGACGTGGTGGCGCACGAGTTGACCCATGGCGTGACCCAGTATGAGTCCGACCTCATTTACGCCTACGAACCGGGCGCCATCAATGAGTCCTTTTCGGATATCTGGGGCGAATTTGTGGACCTGACCAACGGCGCGGGAACCGACACCGCCGGCGTGAGGTGGCTCTTGGGCGAGGACATCCCCGTTTTCGGAGCCATCCGCGACATGAAACATCCGCCAAATTTTGTGAATAATCTCGGAGATGCAATTCTCCCGATGCCGGACCGGTACCTCGGCGTGGGATGGTACTTTGGCGCCAATGACAATGGCGGCGTGCATCACAACTCCGGTGTGGGTAACAAGCTGTGTTTCCTGCTTACCGATGGTCAGACGTTTAACGGGTTTGATATCATCGGGATGGGGATTTCGAAGGTCGCGGATTTGTTCTATGAGTGCCAGACGAACCTGCTGACACCTGCCAGCGACTACCCGGCTTTGGGAGACATGCTGCTCCAGGCGGCAAGCAATCTCTCCTACTCGCAAGATGAAACAGACACCATCCGGGCTGCCTTGTACGCAACCGAAATCATCACGGAAGAGGGCCCCTTCCTTCGCCACTTCCGCGCGACCGGGATGAGCGGTTCGGCCAGCGTCGCCCTCACCTGGCAAAACCCCGAAGGCTTCACGCCGTTTACCGGCGTGGATATCGTCCGCCGCACGGATCGGTTCCCGGATCCGGAAGTGCCAAACGATGGCACACCTGTCGTCAGCTTGACGGGTGGTGAAGAGAGCTACGTGGACGGACCTCACGCGGCGGGAACGATCCTATACTACTGCCTCTATCCGCGAGCCGGTTCATTCGGATCCAACCTTCCCCTCATCGCCCGCGTCGTCGTGGGTCAGGATGTGGATTACTCGAGTGAGGCCTTCTCGGACGGTGTCGATCTCGTCGGCCATCAAGTGACGTTCGTGCCGGCAGTCAACTACAGCGACGCGGCCGCTTCGGGATTCCCGGAATACTACGTCAACCATTCCAACTATACGCCTGCCGTGAGCGATGGATCGGGCGCGAAGGTCGCCCCGGATTTCGACGGCACCCTGCCCGTGCCGAAAGAAGACATTATCCCGATACCGCTGGCGGACGAGTCCTATATCGCGTTCGCCCCCGACGTGCCATTTCCCTTCTTTGGCGAGTTCTACAACACCTTGTATCTTTCCGCGAACGGGTTTATATCGCCTGTCGCTCCGGGAACGTACGCGGATCCCATGGATGCCACTCCGACCCTGGAGAACCATTTTGGCAAGCGCCGGATCTCGTTCCTCTTCAGCGACCTCGATCCGGGTAGCGGCGGTCTGGTCTGGGCACGTTTCCTCAACGACCGAATCGTGGTTACTTTCGAGGATGTGCCCGCCTTCGCGGACGTCGCGGTCCCGGGAGCGTCGGTCCCGAATACCGTGCAGGTCGAACTCTTCTACAGCGGTACGATCCGCTGCACGTACCTCGGCCTAAACGCGAAGCGCGCAGTCGTGGGTCTGTCTGACGGCAACGGAGTACCGCTCGACCCCGCCGACGTAATTGGCAACAACTTGCCCGCAAGCGTACTCCAGACCGACTTTACCAGCCTGTCGGGGCCGATAGACCTCGAATTGCTGCCCATACCAATTGTGTTTGCCACGGTAGGAAGTACCGTCGAATTCACGGCGGAGGCGATCTCGAATATCGGTTTACCGACCTACTCGTTAGAGGGCGCGCCTGCAGGGGCCACAATTGACCCCAATACCGGCGAATTCACATGGGATTCGTCTGGGTTCGGCGAAAATATCTACAGCTTCATTGTCTGTGCCACGGCCGGCGGCGTAGATGCCTGCCAGCTGGTCAACGTCTGGTTGTCCGCGTCCTCGGTGAAGCCCGTGGCGAATAACGTGACGCTTACTCCCGCGGAGCCACGCGACGCCGAACCGCTGATGTTGAGCTACTCGTACTCCCATCCGACGTTACCTGAAGGGCCGACGGCGATCATTTGGTTCAAGAATGGGGCCGTAATCCCGGCGTTCAACAACGTCACCATGGTGCCGCCCGGCGCTACGAAGGTTGGCGAAACCTGGCATTGCGTCGTCATGCCGACGACGGTCCGCGCCGGTTTCGATTACTACGGCACTCCCGTTTACCTTCGCGGCACGCCGGTGCAAACGGAGCACGTCACCATCCTGCCGGATTTGAAGACCGACGCCAACAAGGACGGCAAAGTGAACAGTGCCGATCTGCAAGTCGTGGTAGGGAAAATCTTGGGGATGCAGCCCGAGGCAATTGACGGCGATGTAAACAGCGACGGCAGTACCGACGTATCGGACGTACAGGTCATCGTGAACACGATTCTAATCGGCGGCGAGTAAGATATCGCCGAGTCGTAGACAGCATGAAGCCCCGCGCAATGGCGCGGGGCTTCTTCTTTTCCATCACAACACATGAGGCATGGTCCCGCCCGTCCTCAATCGTGTTGAAGTTTGTCGGAATTAAGGGGCTATACGTCCCCGAGATAGCTGCTGACGCGAGATGCTACGACCAGCACGACCTGCTGAAGCCGGTACGTGCCTTCTTCCAGTTGCTTTCTGGCCTGTTCGATCCGTTCCGCGCGGATCTCCTCCGACCGCTCCTTCGCGGCCTCAACGAATTTTGCTGCGGCAGAAGCTTCCTGGGCTTCCGGGCTGAACGTGATTCGATCGGTCCCGTTCTGTGCCGATTCGCCCGACAGAATCTGCGGCCGCTTTCCGCGCACCGGCTCCGAGGATGAGGTGGCCGGCTGCTCGGGTATTCCGGTAATCCCGTAGATGCCAACCATAATTTGCTCTCCTTAGCACATGAAAACCATCGCAGGCATCCATGCCTGCAGTATCTTTATCGGCAGATTGATTGGGGCCTTTAGTTGACTCTTGACAGTGAAGGGCTGGGGTGATGGGACCAATCGGTACGGCTCGCAGCGCCGTAACTATCTAAACAACAATGACTTGCTACGATTTCTGCGCCGCCAGTTGTCGTTCCAGGCGCGCAATCTGCCGGCTGGCGCGTAGTGCCGACGACGATCCGGGCTCCAGAGACACCACACTCTGATAGCTGCCAATGGCCGATGCGACATTGCCGGACTGGCGGTACGAATCCCCCAGGCGCATCCACAGGTTTGCATCTCCAGGCGTCAGCTCCAGCGCTGCGATGTACTCGGCCTGCGCCGCCCCGTACTGGCCCATCTGCTGGTACGTCTGCGCCAGGTTGGTCCGCGCGACGATGTTTCCGGGTTCGGCCTCCAACACGCTCTGATACTCAAGGATGGCGTTGCCATAATCGCCGTTGCGCCGATAGTAGTCGGCCATGGCGCGCATGGCCTGCGGCGACCCGGGGCTCGCGTCGTTCCACGCGACCAGCGCCTGGGCCTCTTCCGCCGTCAGGCCGAGGCGCCGATACATGGCGGCAAGCTCTGAATAGCTGTCCGCCGAGCCGCCGGAGAGGCTCTCGTAGGCCTGTAACTCCGCCAGTGCTTCGGCGTTCAAGCCCAACGCCTCATAGGTATTCGCCATCTCCAGATGCGCGGCCGCAGCGTCGGGATGTGCACTGGACCATTCCTGAAGCACCGCCAGCGCTTCATCCGGCATTCCCAGGTCCCGGTACGTGCGGGCCAGGGCTTGGTATGCCGGCCCACTGTCCGCGGTCGAATCGATGAGGCCGGTCAGCAGCGCAATGGCCTTATCATAATCTCCATTTCTCGCCGCAGCCCGGGCACGCGCGATCCCCTCGCGAAGGGCCGCTTTCTCCGGCCCAGCAGCGCCGCTCGCCGCGCGCCTGGTGGAATCGCTGGCGTTGCGACTGTCCGTTTCCGCGCGACCGCGCGATCCTTCCCTGCCGGACTTGCCGGCGGTATTCCCCGCTGGTTTCACCTGGCTACGCTGTGCGAACTCCCGCAAGGCCGTAAGGACATCTTTGGGGACGTCGCCGGCCGGCGGTAAAACGGTATGGTTGGTCTCGTCTTCGGCAGCAACGGGCCGCGCTGGCGGCCGGATGGCATTCGCACCCGCATCGGCTGGCGCGCCGGATTCTATCCGAGGCTGTCCATCGCGCTGATCCGTATCGCCCGGCATAGCCCCAGCGCCAATGCCACGCTTCGCTTCGTGCAAACGCCAGGTTTGGACGGCAAGGAGCAGAATCAACGCTGCCAGCAGTACCCCTGTCCCCTTCGACATGGATCCGATCCCTTTCCAAGTCCCCCGCCGGACCTCTCGGGCAGACGATCTACGCCGATTCCCCGGCTTCCCGACCGCCGTCATCCTTAATGGCGCGATTGCCGGGAATATAGGCGCCCCCGGAGATGATCAGTTTCATCGCTTCTTCTACACTGATATCTAACACCGTAATGTCCGATTCGGGCAAATAGACGAGAAACCCCGAGGTCGGGTTCGGGGTAGTGGGAATGAAAACGGCGACATAATCCGGTTTGCCCAGGACCTCTTGCACGACCCCATGTTCGCGGGACGTCACGAAAGCCACCGCCGCCATCCCCCTGCGGGGATAGTCGACCATGCACACCTTCTGAAAAACCGCGCCTTCGCGCGTAATGAAGACGTCCCGAATCTGTTGCACCGCGCGATACACACGGCTGATGAACGGGATACGTTGAAGGATTCGTTCCCCATAGTTGATGATCTTGCGCCCGACAATATACCGGGCAAGCACCCCCGTGCCGAGGAAGAGCGCCAGGGCCAGGGCAAATCCAGTCCCATCCTGGTATTGCCAGTCGGACAGGAAATCGAAGCGCGGATAGCGGCCGCCCCACTCGTGAAACATGCCGAACAGGCCCTTGACCAGCCGCTCCATGCCGAAGACCAGTTTGTCGAATACCAGCCACGCCACCCATACGGAAATGATCAGCGGGATCCACACGAGCAGTCCGCTCACCATATATTTCCAGACCTGGTTCCAGGCCTGCTGGAGCCACTTGCCAAACCCTCGTGCCGGGGCTCGACGGGGAGACTTAGCCATTTTGTTCCTCGCTTGCGGGCAGGACTTCCAACCGGACTTTCACGATGTTGTTCACGCCCCCGTCCAACACCGTAACGCGGAACCGGCCGTAGACGATAACTTCACCCTGGTACGGAATTCGCCCGGCGACGCGCATCAGCCAGCCCCCCACCGTTTCCACTTCCTCATCCTGGATGGGTACGCCGGTGGCTTCAGACACGTCTTCCAGGTAGGTGCGTGCATCGATGACGAATGCGTTGGGTCCGACCATCTGAATCTGCTTTTCTTCAACGTCGTGCTCATCCTGAATGTCGCCGAAGATCTCCTCGAGAATATCTTCCAGCGTGATGAGGCCGTCCGTTCCGCCGTACTCATCGGTCACGATGGTCATGTACTGTTTGTCACGCTTCATCTGGGCGAACAAGTCATCCACCTTGATTGTATCGGGCACGTGCATCACGTCACGGATATACGGGAGGATATCGTCGCTAGCGGGATCGGCATCGAGTAGCACGTCGTGTGCGCTGACGACGCCGATCACCTCGTCGATGGTTTCGCGATACACGGGGATACGCGTCCGTCCGGATTGGCCGAGCAGGGTAAGCAACTCTGCGCGGGTCGCCGTTTCAGGGAGTGCCTGGATATCGATGCGCGGCACCATGATCTCTTTGGCCTGCGTGGCCTGCAGATTGATCACGGAATGGATCATGCGCTGTTCTTCGGGTTCGATCGTGCCATGGTCCGCGCTCTCATCCACAAGAACCCGCATGTCCTCCCGCGTGGACATCAGCGGGCTCAAGTGGTGCTCCTGATGGTCGGCCGCAAAACGAAACATGAGCTTACTGAGTTTTGCCAAGGGCCACGCAAGCGGCGCGAACACCCAGTAAAAGAACTCAATAACGGGCAGCAGCGCCAGCGTGAGCCGGTTGGGAACCTGCCGGAAGATACTTTTCGGGATTACTTCCGCAAACAACAGAAAGACCGGCGTCGCAATCAACACGGCCGCAAGTTCGCCGAAGCCGCGCGTAACCGCGATCGTCCCCATGACCGTGCCCACATTGGTGCCGATAAGCAGCATCGCCAGCATCTGGTCGGGATTGCTCGTATACCGCAGCATCCGCTTCGCGCGAATCTGTTGCTCTTCCTCGGCCATGAACCGGATCCGCAACGGATTGATCGAAAGGAACCCCGTCTCGTACCCGGCAAAAAGCGCTTGGAAAAGCACGGCAAACACGAGAACTCCGAGTGTTATGGCAATCAATTCCATCATGACTCGGGCTCCGTGACGGGGGCCGGTTCCGCTTCGGATTCGGGCGGCGGCAACAATTTGAGCCGCACGCTGGACACCCGCTTGCCTTCACACGCTTCGACCGTGAACCGGACGCCCGCCGACTCAATCTGATCTCCCGGCTCGAGAATGCGGTCCGTCTGGTCCATCAGGAATCCTGCGATGGTTTCGTGCTCGTCATCCTGAAGATCGACACCGATAAGCTCGCTGAGGTCGTCTAACGCCAGACCGCCTTCAACCACGTACTCGTCGTCGGCTACTTGGTGATACCCGAGTTCCTCGAATTCGTCTTCATCCATGATATCGCCGACAACCTGCTCCATCGCGTCCTCGAGCGTCACGATTCCGGCCGTGCCGCCGTACTCGTCCACGACAATCGCGAGATGGGCCCGGTGCCGTTGCGCGTCCGCCACGAACTGTTGCACCGTCATGGTGACGGGCACGAAGTGCGCCGGCCGCAGCAAGCCTTTGATCGTCCGTTCCATGTCGCCCTTGGAAAAGCTCGGCAACAGGTCCTTCGCCAGCAGGATCCCGCGCACGTAGTCCAGCCCTTCCCGGTACACCGGCATGCGCGAGTACTCGTGTTCCCGGTACACGGCCAGGGCCTCCGCCACGGTGGCGTCTTCGGGCAGCGCGATCACGTCCGGCCGCGGTACAAGGATCTCCCGAAGCATGGCATCGCTGAACTCCAGGATCCCCTGGATCATCTGGCGTTCGTCTTCTTCGATGACGCCCTGCGCTTCGCCCGTGGTCAGCACGGACTTGAACTCGGCGTCGGTGATGAAGGGCGCAGCGTGCAGCTGGTGGAATCGGGTCAGCCGGAACAACGCGTTGGTGAGCCCCAGCGCGCTATCCCGAACGGGCGCAAGGATGCGATCGGCCGCAACCAGGGGAAAAACCGCGACGCGCGCAAACGGCACGCAGGTATGCACGGCAAACACTTTTGGGGCGATCTCGCCCAGGAAGACCAGGATTGTCGTCGTAAGGGCAACCGCTAACGCGTAGGCAGGGGCGTCGCCGAATCGGAAGGAATCGGACAGTACCTCTTCCACGCGCGCGCCAAGAAAAATCCCAATCAGCGCGTTGACGATCATGTTGCCCACCAGGATCGTGGTCAGCAGGCGTCCCGGATCCTCCATCATCTTGGCGACCCGCCGGTCGGCAAAGTTTGCGCTCTCCCGCATGGCGCGCAATCGAATCTTGTGGATGGAGAAGAAGGCCGACTCGGACCCCGAGAAGAACGCGGAGCACCCAACGAGAAAGGCGATGGCGAAGAGCACATGCGGCGGCATCAGGCTATGCCAGGGCTGCGCGCCTTCCGCGCCAAAATGCAAATCGTCCGCAACGGCGTTTCGATACGAGACGGACCCCTCAGCGGCCGATTCCGGGCTCTGCGACACGGCGTGATTGACGAAAAACAGGGCGACACAGATAAAGCCGCCCCACCAAAGTATCCTCGTCAATGAGGCCTTGAAGGGCGACGGTCTACTATCGTCGTCCAAAAGAGACTTCTCCTCCCTCAGGATCCCGTCGCGCGCCGTGGCGCAGGCCACGCCTTTGCGAGAGGCAGATCCAGGTAGGCCGCCTGTTTGGCAGCCATGGCGTTGCGCTCGCGTTCCGTAAGGTGATCGTAGCCCAGGAGGTGCAGCAGCCCGTGGCAGAACAAGAGCCGGACCTCCCGCCGCATAGCCTCCAGGTCGCCACCGCAACGCGTTGCAACCGTTTCCAGCGATATTACGATATCGCCCAACACGACTTGTTTGGCGTCGGGCGTTTCATCTTGGGCAAAGGATAGAACGTCCGTGGGACGATCAATCTTCCGGTATTGCCGGTTCAATTCTTGCATGTATCGGTCATCACAGAACAGCACGCTGATTTCGATAGCGCCTTTGCGCTTTTCACCCTCGCACACGCGCTCAGCCAGCCGCCGGAGCGTGTCCGAACGGTAGCAGTGCTTCACCCGGGATTTATTACGGACCTCTAACGTGACCGGCACTATTCCTGCCCCCCGGACAAGGGAACCATGTTCGCCACCTTCGGCTCGGGCTCCTTCTCCTGGCCGGGGTACGCGATGCGACGGTGTTGGCTTGACGAAATGCGCTTGGCCAAGACCTCCGCAATCGTGTCGAGGTCGCGCAGCGTGAGTTCGCACTCATCAAACTGCCGATCCTCGGCGCGGCTCGAAATGATGCGGTCGATAAATTCGCGAACGCGCTCCTCGTTTGGGTTCTTCAGGGATCGTACGCCCGATTCTACCGCGTCGCAAATCATCAAGATCGCCGTCTCGCGGCTCCGCGGACGCGGACCCGGATACCGGAAATCGCTTTCCACCACGCCGCCGTGCTTCTGCTGTTTCACCGCCTCTTTGTAGAAGAAGCTGATGAGACAGGTCCCGTGGTGTTCGTAGATCGCATCGATCAACGGTTTCGGCAAATGGAGTTCCCGCGCCATTTCCGCGCCTTCGGTAACATGGGACGCGATGGCGCGCGCACTCAATCGGGGGGAGAGGTCGTCGTGAATGTTCGCGCCGGTCTGGTTTTCGGAGAAGTACTCCGGACGCCGGATCTTACCGATGTCGTGATAATACGCGCAGACCCGGGCGAGCAGCCCGTTCGCGCCGATGGCGTCCGCCGCGGCTTCTGCCAATTGGCCCAACATGAGGCTGTGGGCATACGTGGCGGGTACTTCCATGGCCATGCGGCTCAAGATGTGGTTATTCAGATCGGAGTACTCGAGCAGCTGGATGTCCGTCGTGATGCCGAACAACCGCTCCAGGGGCGACACCAATCCCGGGACGACCAACACGCAAACCAGCCCATTCAATGCAATCGAGACAAGCGCATTAAACGACGTCTCCGTGAACAAGGCATCCTGCGCGAGGGCCATTCCCAACACTGTCAAGACGCCAACGATGGTGGCCTTAACGGCTGCGCTGCCCATGTCGCTACGGCGCCGGACCATAAAGATGCTGAGTACGCCGGTAAAGGACATGGCCGCGCTGACGAGTAAGAGCCGCCAACTGTAGTCGTATTGAATCGACAGGAGTATCGCGATGACCGCGCTGGAGAGTCCCGCCACGCGCGTGTTGGTCAATATTGCCAACAGAATGGCCCCAGCCGCCGCGGGCACCAACAATCCCGAGTCGTCGAAATACGCCGCCACGCGCCCCACGCCAATGGTGGCGCACATGACCAGAAGTACCAGATTCAGACTCCGTAGCGTGAACTGCCGTTTTGTTACCAGCAGCGGGAGCGCTTGCACGAGCGCGAATAACACCAGCCCCACCAGGATCGCGTGGCCGGCCAGCGAACCAATCACGTTGGCGGTCTGTTTGTCGTAACGCTGCTTTTCAACGAGGTAGGTATCCACGTCGCTCTTCGACTGAGGGGACCATCGTTCACCGCGGCCAATAATCCGTTCGCTGGGCATGATCTCTTTCAGAACCGGATCCACCTGTCCACGCGCAATCTCTCTTTCGATACTCGTCTTGTCCGCGTCGAATTCCAGGGTGCTGCTCAGGAACGGTTTCGCGACCCCAAAAGCCGCGTCCTGTAGTTTCACCAGATCAACCGGAGCGTCTGACGCCCCGGCTTGAAAAGACGGGAACGCCTCTTGTAGTCCCCCAGCGATACGCGCTTTCAACAGATCGGGCGCTGTGACGATGGTGGGAGCTTCGGCAAAGGGCATTTCACCTGAGCTTTGACCGCGCGTGTTGAGGATTGTGATACGACGATCCAGGGCTTTGGAGAATTCACTGCCCCGCTCGTCGGATTTCAAGATGCCGTTCTCGAGGACATCGCGCAAGGCTTCCTGTGCTACGGCCGCGAGGCGTTCTCCGTACACAAACTCGAGTTGCGGTTCGGGTTTGGAAGGCTCGAGCGCAGGGGCCGCTTCGGTCCCCTCAACCGGTTCGGCAGGAGCTTTCGGAGCCGGTATCGTCACGCGCGGCGTCAGCCAGGTCGCCAGCGCATCGGCGTTGGCGACTGATTGAAACGGTTCGCCCTGCTCGCTCAGGTTTTCCGCGAAGCTCCGCGCTGTCTTCGCCACGACCGTCGCGGGCGCCTGGTCCGGCGGCGCAGCCGCAAGCGCCTCGCGGATCGCCTTTTCGGCGGCCGGGCGCTGCTCGAGAATGGCATCCGCCGCTTCGCTCAGGCGCTCAACCTGTTCCTCGACGACGCTGTCGTTCACCCGAAATATGTCGGGCACCTTGGCCGCAGCCGCTTCGCGCGCTTCGCGGGTCTTCTCGAGGTCTTCGCTCTTGAATCCGATTTCCGCGATAAAGGTGTCTTGTGCAATCACGCCGTCGAGGTTGTATTCCTCGGTTTCGGCGGTGGGGCGGAGCCGTTTGGTCACCCCGACCACCAGAAACACAAAACACAGCCCGAGCACCAGCGTGCGCATACGCTGTTCGCGGCCTGTTCCCACACGCTGCTGCTGGCCCCGGTAACTACCGCCGCTCAGCCGCTGCTTTTTTCGTCCGAATCGGGGGCGCATCATGATTCGCTGCCCTCCTCCGACGGTCCGTCACCCGGGGACGCCGCCTCGTAGGCATCGATAATCCGCTGCACCAGCGGATGCCGCACCACGTCGTTCCGGTGCAGATGCACGATGGCGATGCCTTCTGTATTTCGCAAAATGCGCCGCGCCTCGATCAGTCCGGAGCGCCGCCCGCGCGGCAGGTCGACTTGCGTAATGTCGCCGGTAATCACCGCCCGCGATCCTTCGCCCAGGCGTGTCAGAAACATCTTCATCTGCTCCGACGTCGTATTCTGGGCCTCGTCCAGTATGGCGAAAGCGTGATCGAGGGTGCGACCGCGCATGAACGCCAACGGGGCGACTTCGATCGTCTCGCGCTCGATCAAGCGGCGGCCGCGCTCCACGTCCACCATAGAATACAGGGCGTCATAAAGCGGCCGCAGATAGGGATTCACCTTTTGCTGTAAATCGCCGGGCAGGAAACCGAGGTTTTCGCCCGCTTCCACTGCCGGTCGTGTCAAGATCAGCCGGTTCACTTCCTTGTTCAATAGCGCGGACACAGCCGCGGCCATGGCGAGGTAGGTTTTACCGGTCCCCGCGGGACCGATGCCCAAGGTAACCCCATGGCTTTGGATGGCGTCGAGATACCGCTTCTGCCCCCGCGTGCGCGGCTTGATGGCGATGTCTGGGCGCAGCCCTTGCCCCGGCGGGGCGAACACGTCACTCAAGTTCTCGACGTGGTTCGTCCGCGCCTCGTTGAGCGCATAGCTCACGTCGGCCAAGGTCGGCGTATGCCCGCCGCGCACAGCGACGAGCATCTCCGCCAGCATCTGACCGACCATGGCCGCGTCCGGGTCTTCGCCCATGATCACGACCTTGGCGCCGCGGTCCACAATGCGAACGGGAGCCTCTTCCTGAATCCGTTTGCGAAGTTCCCCGTTCTTGCCCAGGAGCTTGATGGCCTCGTCCTGGCTATTTAGGAGGATTTCGTGTGACAGGGTAGCGGGCACTCCCTCTTACGGGGCTTCGGCTTCCGCAGGTTCGATGCGGACAATCCGCTCGTTCGGCCGTACGAGTCCTTTGCTGCTACGGATATCGGCCTCGACCTCGACGGGGTCGCTCGTCAATCCTTCCACGCGCTCGGTGAGCCGCTGCTCCTCAGCCGTGAGGGTACGAAGCTGCTCGCGCATGGTGCGCACATACTCCTCGTTCTCCTGATAGAAGGTGTATTGGCCCGCCAGGTCACGGTGGAGCACATACCCCACCGTGACGCCGAGCACGACCAGAAACACCAAAATATAGCCCCTGCTAAACGATCGGAACATACCTGCTACCCGAGGCCGCTTCTTGGCGGCCCCGTCCTTTTCAGCTCATTATATTGTAGAACGCTTTCGTACCCAAGAATTCGGCCTGGCCGCCGAGTTGCTCTTCGATACGCAACAACTGATTATACTTCGCAATGCGGTCGCTGCGCGATGCCGAACCGGTCTTGATCTGGCCCGCATTCGTGGCCACAACCAGGTCCGCAATCGTCGCGTCTTCCGTCTCGCCGCTGCGGTGGGAAATTACCGCCGTGTACTTGGCCCGCTGCGCCATTTCGACCGCTTCCAGAGTCTCCGTCAGCGTGCCGATCTGGTTCACCTTCACCAGGATCGAGTTGGCGATGCCCTCCTTGATCCCGCGGCTCAGGTACTCGGTGTTCGTCACAAACAAGTCGTCGCCAACGAGTTGGGTCTTCGTTCCCAACTTGTCCGTCAAGGCCTTCCAGCCTTTCCAGTCGTTTTCCGCCATGCCGTCCTCGATGGAGATGATCGGGTACTTGCCAGCCATCTCCGCCAGGAAGTCCGCCATCTGCTCGGGCGTCCGCTCCGGATTCTTCTCCGCGCTGAGCACGTACTTCTTGCCCTTATAGAACTCGCTGGATGCGCAGTCCAGGGCCAGCCAGATGTCTTTCCCGGCCTTGAACCCGGCGTTCTTGATGGCCTTGAGGATGACCTCGATGGCTTCCACGTTCGAACCCAGGTTCGGGGCGAAACCGCCCTCGTCGCCAACGGCGGTATTCAAGCCCTGCCCCTTCAGCACGGACTTCAGGGCGTGGAATACTTCCGTGCCCATCCGAAGCGCTTCCTTGAAACTCTTCGCGCCGGCGGGCATCACCATGAATTCCTGAATGTCCACGTTGTTGTCCGCGTGGGCGCCGCCGTTGAGGATGTTCATCATGGGCACCGGCAACACGTGGGCGTTCGCGCCGCCAACGTAACGGTACAGAGGAAGCTCCAGCGCTTCGGCCGACGCCTTGGCAACCGCCAGTGATACGCCAAGGATCGCGTTCGCGCCGAGTTTGCTCTTGTTCTTCGTGCCGTCCAACGCGCAGAGCAGTTTGTCAATCTCGCGCTGGTTCAGGGCGTCCATGCCGAGCAACTCCTCGGCAATGGTTCCATTCACGTTATCGGCGGCCTTCTGAACGCCTTTACCCAGGTAGCGCTTCGCGTTTTTGTCGCGCAATTCGACTGCTTCGTTTTCGCCAGTCGACGCGCCCGAGGGCACCGCAGCCCGGCCCATCACGCCGCTCGAGAGATAAACATCGACTTCAATCGTGGGATTTCCACGGGAGTCCAAAATTTCGCGTCCGATAATTCCTGTGATTCGGGTCATGGCTCGCCTCTCTCCTTCCGTTCCAGTCTACTCCGGGTCCGGCTGGAACACCAGCCGGAAAGCGCCGGAGAGCGCAGTAAATAGTGTAAATTCTACTACCCCTTCCAGGGGAAAAACACATCCCGAACCCCGCGGTTCAGGTAATCGTCGTCTTCGTCCCGGGGCGGCAACTCCACCGACCTATCCGATTTCGCCGCCACAACCGCGTATTTGCGCGCCATCAGCTCGTACGCGCTCGATACCAGCGCCATCACCGCCGCGCCGTAGATCACGAAGAACAGCGGCCAAATCGGCGCGGCCAGCACGGTCAGTACGGCGATCTGAAACGCCACGCTGGCCGTGAGCACCGGGTTGTCGAGCACCAACAGGGCGGACAACTTCAAGGTCGCGATGACGCCTTCCCGCTTTTGCACCAGCGCGGGGAGCGCGAATTGCGCGCTCAAAGCGACGAAAGCCAAACACCAAAACGCAATGGCGCTCACGAGGTAACCCACAAAGGGCGCGCTCGCCTGCAGTTTCGTCGCGTAGAACCACACGCTCGTGCCAAAGCACACCGTGGCGCCGGTGTACAGGAGCCCTAACTGGCACGCCTTCCATCCGTAGCGGCGAATCCCGTCCAGAAAGTCCGATAAGGACCCATCCTTCCGGTCGATCAAAACCTTCATCAGCTGCGCCATCCCCACCGATAAGACCGGAAGGATTAGCCCAGCGGCAATTGCCGCGGCGGGCGCTCCGATCCAAACCTGTATCGGCGGTTCCCCGTAGAATACTGCCGTCGCGGCCACGCTTCCCGGTATCGCGATGGAAATGGCCCACACGAAGTTGGCCACCATCAGCTTGCCGAGATGGTCGTACAGAATCCAAAAGGCCATCTTGAGTGCGCGTGTCAGCATCTCAACCGCTTGCGGTTACCGTACCGTAACCCGGAACGCCCGGGGAACGTCGATCGCCTACGTCTTCTGGGGTTGAGAATGCTGGGTCGGCCATGTGGGGGGCAGGGCCGGTCCCGCGGCGCGCCGGAATCCCACCGGTGCGTTCACGGTCCATCAAATAAAAACGCGTACGCGGCTGCGTTTCTTCAGCTCATCGATCCATTTCTGATACCGTTCGGCGGCAATCTGGCTCCGGATTAGGGGGCCAATTTCTTTGCGGGCCTCGTCCAACGTGGCGAGCCCTGCCGCCTCTTTCTTGCCAATCGTCAGCAGGTGAAACCCGCTGTCCGTCTCAATCACTTCGCTCAATTGGCCTGATTCCAGCCCAAATGCGGCGTCTTCCAGGGGCTTCACGAGGTCGCCCCGCTGCACCCAACCGATAATGCCGCCATCCTCGGCGCCGGGCGCTTCGGAGTATTCAATGGCCAGTTCCTCAAACTCCGTGCCGGATACAGCCTCGTCCCGAAGCTGTTCCAGGCGGGCCTTGGCCACAGCCCGGTCGGCGCTGCCCGCGGGAGACGCGATGAATATCTGCGAAACCTGGACACGCTCCGGATGCCGGAAATCGTCCTTGTGGTCCTCGTAGTACTGGGCCACTTCGGACTCGGACACAACCACGCCGTCTTCAAACTCGCGCATCTTGCGGATTGCCATGGTGCGGGAAAGCATCTGTTTCCGCAGGCGTGTGCGCAGATCGCTCATGGTCTCGCCGGCCGATTCCAGTTCGCGCAGAAAAGCTTCGTTGGTGTCGTAGAGCTTACGGTACTCTTCCAGCCGCTTCTCGACCGTGTCGTCGTCTACGGATAGACCGGCCAACTGGGCTTCGCGGAGCAGAATGCGGTTCTCGATCGCCTGGTCCAGCGTGGCCCGGATCTTCTCCTGCAAGGCCTCGTTGAAGGCCTCCTCGTTGGGCGCGTCCCGCCGGATGTCGGCGATCTGGGGCCCCAGCTCGGCCATGATGTCGCTCAGCAGAATGACCTCGGTATCCACGTTGGCCACGACCTGGTCGACGATGTCCGCCTGAATCACGGGCGCTCCCAGCGCCGCTATGGCCAACACCGTCATCGTGGAAAACCCGAATCTGCTCATCATCCTCATCGGCGATCGCATCCTCTCGGCCGCATCCATCACCCAGCGCGCGGCGGTTGGTCCCCAAAAACATGCGCCCCCGCCTTCCGCAAAACACAGAAAGCGCAGGCAAAACACACTCTACAATAGCGTAGAATATAACACAGCACCCGCGTCACTCGCAAATCATGAACGGTAAATCCAATCCGGATTGGCCCCGCCGTGGCTTGGGCGTCCCCGCCCAAGTCCCAAGCCTGTGGCACGCAGGCTGGCTCCTCATGACCCTGGGCGGGGATGGCCTAGCCACGGCCAGAGTGGGCCAGTCGCTCCGTAACCACCACGAAACAAACACCGCCCTTTTGACCAACCCCTCGATTTCGAGTACCTTTGCAACCGACGGGCGGAGTTGAGGCAGTCGGACGCTGGGGAGCGGGAACGATATGAACGAGGAAGTGAAAAAGAAGCGGGGATGTCTGCGGTTTTTTTTCCGGTGGACCTTCCGGCTGGCGGTGGTGGCGGTGCTGTTCCTGGTGTGCGCGTTCCTGTACGTATTTCGGGGCGCCCTCTACAATCGCTATTACCATTTCCCCAAAGTGGCCGAAGCGTGGGACGAAATTCGCTCGGACCGGGTCGAACCGTCGCTCGACGACGGCTGGACGGAGTATCGCGGCATCTGCCACAGTCACTCGGAGTTATCCCACGACAGCGTCGTACCCTTCCCCGATATCATCGAGGCCGCGCAGAAGGCGGATGTGTCGTTCATCTGCATGTCCGATCATTGTGTGGAAGATGCGGATGGCAAGATAGCGGACTATTCGCTCCAACTGAACGGCATCTATCTCGATATCTTGTTCGTGCCCGGATTCGAGATGAGCAACGGGTTTATGCCGTGGGGTTTGCCGTTTGACACGGTTCTGGATTGCGACGAGGACCCCGAGGCGCTGGCACAGCAGATTGCCGATTTGGGTGGCGCGCTCTTCATCGCCCATTCCGAAGAGGAACGTCCCTGGGATCTTCCCCAGATCTCGGGCATGGAAATCTACAACATCCACACCGATTTCAAGGACGAGAACCTGCCGGCGTTCTTCACGGACATCATTCTTTCGCTCAAGAAATATCCCGACCACGTGATGCGGCAGCTCTTCGACCGGCAGACGGATATCCTCGCGCACTGGGACGAATTGAACAAGGACCGCTACATGGCTGGCATCGCGGCGAATGACGCGCACCAGAACACGGGCTATCAAGGCTACTACACGGATCGCGATACGTTTCTTCTCACCGGAACAAGCGACGAACTCGCGGCGGAACTGAAGTTGAACGCCGTCAGTCGAACGCTCCTGCGGCTGATGTTCGGTCCTTTGGAACCGAACGAGCGCCTATTCCGTATCGATCTCGACCCCTACGAGCGCAGCCTGCGCTTCGTGAACAATCACGTGCTCGCGGAAGACCTGACTGAAGAGGCCATCGTCGGCGCGTTGAAGTCGGGGCGCTCGTACATCGGGTTCGACATGATCGCCGACGCGCGCGGCTTCGTGTTCTTTGCCGACAGCGGCTCCCGTAAGTACGTCATGGGCGAGACGGCACCCATGTCGGAAGGCCTCGTGCTGCGGGCCGGATCTCCCAATCGCGTGCGGTTCACCCTCGTTGCGGACGGCGAAGTCATCGACACCCAGGAAGGCCGCGAATACGAGTACACCGTGCCGTACCCTGGCAAGTACCGGCTCGAAGCCGAACTTCCCGTGCTCGACGAGTGGGTGCCGTGGATCTACACGAATCCTATCGTTGTCGGCACGGCTGCTCCGGAAGAAGTCGTTGATGAACCCGCGCAACCCGGCGCGGACGACAACGCCGAAGACGAGCCAAACGTGACGCGGTTCGAGATCTGACTTCCATGGCAGGAAAAATAGGGACAGTCACCATTTTCCTTCTCCGTACCTGGAATGCCTACGCAGCGATTCAAAAGGAAAATGTTGACTGTCCCCATTTTTCGGCGACTGTCCCTATTTTTCCGTCCCTGCAGGATACCGTCGGCCTATGCCCACGCTGAGTGTCGTGATGATCGTCAAGAACGAGGCCCATTGCCTCGGCGAGTGTCTCGAAAGCATTCGAGCCATCGCGGACGAGATTGTCATCGGCGATACGGGTTCGACCGACGAAACCCCGGCCATCGCGCGGGGGGTTGGCGCTCGCGTAATGCATATCGAATGGCACAACGACTTCGCGGAAGCGCGCAATGCAGTGCTTCACGCCGCGACGGGCGATTGGCTGTTGCATCTCGATGCGGACGAAGTGGTCGACCCGGAGAACGCGCGATGCATCCGCGAACTCGTCGATGTGGATTGTGACGGGGCCGACGCCGTTGAAGTGACCCTCGCCAATTATTGCGATACCCCGCGCGCGTGGCGTTGGATGCCCGCCCCTCCGAATGATCCCTATGCCCGCGGAAAGTCGGGATACATCGCGGTCGGGTTGTTGCGGCTCTTTCGGAACCGCCGTGGATTCAAGTACCGCGAGCCCGTCCACGAAAACATCACGGAGAGCGTCGAAGCGGCGGGAGGCACGATTCACGTGCAGCCCATTCTCATCCACCACTACGGCTACGAGAGCGACGGCTCCGGCGCGAAAGGCGAACGGTACCTGAGCATCGCGCGAGAGAAAGCTGCGCTTCAGCCGGAGAACCCCAAAGCCTGGCACGATCTATCGGAGCAGTTGCTGGCCCTCGGCCATACCGATGAAGCCGAATACGCTTCCCGGCGGGCCCTCGCGCTGGAACCCGAACACATCGGCGCCGCCACGACGCTCGGCAACATTTTGCTCAACCGCGGCGATCTGGACGAGGCGCGCGCATTGTTCTTGCGGCTGGAGATGGACGGCACCACGCTCCCTCATGTGTCGACCGCGCTCGCGGCCATCGCCTGCCGTCAAGGCCGGTTAAACGAGGCCCTCGGCCGTCTCGACAAGGTGATCAAGGCCGCTCCGTCGAGTATCATGGCCCGCCTGTATTTTGCCCGCGCTCTCGATCTCACGGGTTTTTTCGAGGACGCGGCGATCCATCTCGACGTGGCGTTGTCTTACGCGCCGGGCTTGACGGAATTGCAGGATCGCAAGGAAGCGCATAAGCTTCGCACGGATGGCGAAGAGCAAGCCCGAAACGGCGACCCTGAAGCGGCCCTCGCTACGCTGGTCCGCGCGCTACGCCTGGATCCGGAGGATCCCCTGCTGCACCTTTCCATCGGCGTGGTCCTCGATCAGCTCGGGCAACCCGAAGGCGCCGAACGATCCTACGCCCGCGCCAGACGCCTCGCCGCCAGCCTGCGCGGTTACCGCGAGTTCATGCACCCCTGAAGGCGATCGCGGCGTCACGCAATGGTAAGCCCGTCTACCAGCGGATGACTGCGGAACCCCAAGTGAGACCGGCGCCGAAGGAGGCCAGGAGGATGAGGTTGCCTTCCTTGATTCGGCCGTCGCGAATGGCCTCGTTGAGGGCGATGGGAATGGATGCGGCGACGGTGTTGGCCGCGTGATCGATGTTGGACACGACGCGCTCGGGCGAAAAACCCAATCGCTCGCCCACAGCTTCCGTAATGCGGACGTTCGCCTGGTGCGGCACGAAATAGTCGACGTCTTCGAGAGATACCCCCGCCGCTTCGCAGGCGGTCTTCGCGGCGGCAACGAACTCCACCACGGCGCGTTTGAAGAGTTCTTTGCCCTTCATATGGATCGTGTTGAGGTCGGTGTCAACCGTATCGCGTGTGGCCGGAATGACGGCGCCGCCCGCGGGCAACCACAACACTTCGCGACCCGATCCGTCGGCCCAGAGATGCGTTGTCAGGATGCCGCGGTCGCCCTCTTCCCCGCGCAGGACCACCGCGCCCGCGCCGTCTCCGAAGAGGACCGCCGTGTCGCGCTTGCTATAGTTGATGCGATTGGTGGCCACGTCGGCGGCCACGACCAGGATCGTTTTGTAGTTCCCGCTGCGAATGAACGCGTCGCCGGTGGAAAGGCCGTACAGAAATCCGGAACACGCGGCGTTCACGTCGAACGCGGGCGTATTGGTGATGCCTAGTTTCTCCTGCAACACGCAGGCGGTCGCAGGAAAAATGTAGTCGGGGGTCGTGGTGCATACCACGATGAGGTCGACATCGGCAGGGGTCAACCCCGCGTCCTCCAGCGCCTGCCGCGCGGCAGGGACGCCAACGTCGGACGGACCCTCGCCGTCTTCGATCATGTGGCGCTGCTGAATGCCGGATCGCTGCCGAATCCACTCATCGTTCGTATCACAGATCTTCTCCAGATCCGCGTTGGTGAGGACCTTCTTTGGAAAATGGTGACCCGTGCCTATGATGCGTGTCCGAAACATGAACCCTTCTCCATCGATCGCCAGACGTTCGTATTCAGCAGGTGGGCGTGGCGCCGGTTCCGGGAACAGTTCAACCACGTTTCGGCGTGATTGCGCAAGAAATCAACGCATGCTCCGGTTTGGCTGAATCTCTTGCAGTGAAGGATACACGGGCCCGCACGCTGGAGCCTAGCATATTCTGGAGTTTTGTTCCAGATAGTCGGGGTGGATTCATGCCAGGCTCTTGCCCGTTGAGCTCATGGAGAGGGAGGCGTGCAGCACGCCTTTTTCCCGGCGCATGCTGTCCGCCAGGGCGCGGACCATCTTGCCTTGGCCGCGGACCATGATCATTTCCGCGCAGAGATCGTGGGTCAGATGCACGTGGGTGGTGGCGAGGATATTGCTGTGGTGGTCGTGTTGAAGGTGGGTCAAGCGGTCGCTCAAGCCGCGCTGGTGATGATCGTAGAGGAGCGTGATCGTGCCGACGGCTTCTTCGTCCCGCTCCCATTCCTCTTCCACGAGCTTGCCGCGAATGAGGTCGCGAATGAACTCGGACCGGTTCGTGTACCCGCTTGCGCGCACGAGCCGTTCCAGCCGCCGCAGCAACGGCTTTTCGATCGACATGCTGACCCGTTCGAGTTCCGCCACGACCTATGCTCCTTTGCTAAGCCCCGCCGGGGCGAGGTCGATATTCACGCACGGGGACCAAATGACGCACTGGTTGGAAAGTGCAATATGCACCCGGCGATTGCCATCCCCCATAGCAGCATCGAAAACATAGCGTCACCCGTGATCAGTGCAATCACGAATCCGTTGACGCCCGCGCTTTCCACCAGCGCCATGGCCACGATGAGACTGGCCGTCCGCGCCGGAATGCCTTCGTCGCCCGCGGGCGCTTTGGCGTCCCGCATCCGCCGAATCAGGAACGAGGCCGCTGTCGCCGCAATGCCCGCCAGGAGCAAGACCGCCTTGAGAATCAGCTCGGTCTGCTCCGGCAGCTCCGCGAATCCGCCTTCTGGAACGACATGGGTCAACACAAGCACGGTGCCGACGACCGCGTATCCGATGGTCGCCAAGGTCAGCGCAGCGGCGATGAGCCGGGCGCTTGCGACCGTAGGAGTCCCGTCCGTGGTGGCCATGATTGATCCCCTCCTTACCGCAACGGCCGGCGCGCCTTGCCGGCTACGCCCGCTCCCCCGGGTCTTTCGCTTCGATCCGTTTCAGCTTGCGCCAGAGGGTATTGCGCCCGATGCCCAACCGGCGCGCCGCTTCCGCGCGGTTGCCCTTGCAGCGACGCAACGTGTCCAGGATATGTTCCGTTTCGACGTCTTCCAGGACTGCATCGTGCGACTCCGTAACCGTTGGAACCGCCCCGGTCGCGCGGCGCACCATGAGCGCCGCCTCGCCGGGAACGAGCGGCACAAAGATGTAGCCGAACACGCCGCGCTGCATGGCTTCGACGGCGTCACGCAGTTGATTGATCCCGGCGAGAACAAGCGTGGGACACCCTGCGGCAAGTGAAATCGCCTGAACGAAATCATCGGTGATGATTACCCCGGGTTCGTTCTCGCTTACCGTGTGCCCGTCTGCCTCGAGCAGCGTTTTCAGCGTCAATCCGTAAGCCGGATCCGCTATGGACAGCCGTACACGAGCCATGAGTACACGCTACTCCGTCAGGCCTGCGGATTTCCACCGGCAGGCCGGTTCATTTGGCCTTGTTCTTGGCCTTCTTCTTCGTTCGGCGCTTGCGCGGCGGCGGGACAAGTCCCTTGAGCGTAAGCAGCTTTCCAAAACACAACAACTCGTCGCCCGCCAATAACTCCCGCGATCCGCGCGGGTTGGGAATGACCACACCGTTGCGGTTGATACTAAGCACCAGAACGTCGCGTTCGCGCAGGCCGGTCTCCGCGATGGTCTGCCCCACGAATTCGGATTTGGTTCCGATGGGCACTTCGCTGACGCCGTAGCCGCCTTTCACGGTTAATCGCTGCCGCACGTCGATTTCCGGAAAGAGCACTTCCTCCTCCATCAGCTCGATAATCGCGCCTGCGATATCCACGCCGGAGATGGTCTCGATGCCTTCCAATCCCGGCGAGGAGTTCACT
>CAZWDH010000070.1:0-25108 GCA_964632865.1 uncultured Nitrospiraceae bacterium | reverse complement strand
CACCGGATGGCGCGTCGACGCGACCACGCTGGACGGCGAACCCTGGGCCACGGAGAAGGCGCCCCATGACGTTCGTTGGCTGAAACACCCCGGCGACGCGATTTGCCTTGAAGCCGGCACCTACCAATGGCTCGAGTCCACGGAAGATGAACGCGCGATCGCGCTCCACAGCAACGGGGAATCCCGCGTGATTCGCATGCGCCGCGTAAACGGACTACCGCCCGCGGCAGTCCGGGAAATCCGGCAGGCCCTCGACGACGGTGCGGCGTGCGAACACGACGCGGCGCGTCTCATCACCGACGGCGTCACGGCCCGCACGCGCGCGACCGAACGCTTCTGCGGTCTCGGCCGCGAACTCGACGGGCCCTCCTTCGACGACACGCTTTGGCGGAGGACGCTGGCGCAGTTGTCGCTGGATGAGATCCACGTCCACTTGCGCGCCTACGAGACCCGCTTCGACCGGAAGTACCCGCCTGCGCCGGTCTCGCGACCGGAGCCGCTCCAGGAGAGCGGGTCGCGGGACCCGAACCTCGCCATGAACATTCTGCGGGAACCGGCGTAAGCGAGTGCAACGCGCCGCGCTAGTAAGTGAAGGAAAGCAACCGCCCTCATGCCTTATAGGACGTATATGACCCATAGGACCAATAAGACAGGATGAATGGCGGCAGTTGAATCCCTTTCGCCAGTGTCGATCCACGAGAACCAACGCGACAACCTAAACGTCTTCGTTCGCTGTGGCCCTTGTAAGGAGCGACTAGTCCTATACGTCCTATAGGTCCCATACGTCCTATTCAATCCGCAATCCGAAGTTCGCAATCCAAAATCAAAGGAGTTTCCCCATGGCATACGGAGACGTAGGCGGTTCGGTCACCGAACTCGTCATCACCTGCAAAACCCCCGAGGCCGGCACGATCGCCATTGCCCCCGGCGACGCCGTCAAACTGACCGGCCCCTATGAAGTGAACAATGCCACCGACGACGAAGACGTCGTCTTCGGCGAAGCGCTCGCGGCTGCCGACGCAAACGCGATGGCGATTCCCGTGAAGGTTCG
The DNA here is from genome assembly GCA_964632865.1 of uncultured Nitrospiraceae bacterium. Lineage (GTDB taxonomy): Bacteria > Hydrogenedentota > Hydrogenedentia > Hydrogenedentales > SLHB01 > JAHDWY01. The sequence continues at coordinate 24,057 of CAZWDH010000070.1, read as the reverse complement.
CGGGATCAGCATCTTCACCTACACCGGTTCCGCGCCGACCGTCGATGGTGCGGCGGGCATCCTTGCCTCGGCCACGGACGGTACGGTGAAAGCGCCCGCATCCGGCAACGGCGTCGGCATCAATCTCAAAGTCGACGAGAGCGCAAACAAGGTGCACGTCCTGCTCTAGATCAACCAAACCCCAAACCCCAACCAAGGAAATCCTCCTCATGCCTTATCGCGACGACAACGTCAAAGAGCGCCTCGCGTTTTTGAGCCAGGAGCCGGAACGGCTCCGCCAGACGCGCGGCCACGATTTGTACGACACCTTGGGCGCCCTTGGCCTCACCCACGGCCAATACTTCCGCGCCCTCGGCACCAACCTCACCGACTACTGCGCCCATGAATTCGGAATCGACATGCACCGCATCACCGTCGACCGCTTCTTCCAGAGCGACCCCAACGCGAAATGGCTGTTCCCCGACATCGTCCGGGAAGCGGTCGTTGCCGGTCTCAAGCGCAAGCCGGTCTACCCCGAACTGATCATCCGCGACGAACCGGTTTCGAGCACGGCCTACGACGTGCCGTACGTCGACGAAGCGCCCGCGGAGGAAGAGCTGCGTACCGTGGCCGAAGGCGCGGCCATCCCCGAATCGGAAATTACCTACGGCGACCGCATCGTTCGCCTCGACAAGAAAGGCCGCGGCGTGGTCGCGTCCTACGAAGTCATCCGCCGCATGTCGGTCGACATGCTGCGCGTGCACCTGCAGCGCATCGGCGAACGCTTGGGCCGCAATCTCGACGCCCGCCTGGCCACCGTGCTGGTCAGCGGCGACTCGTCCGGCAGCGGCACCGCGGCCCCCACGGTCAACACCGCCACCGCCGACACGTGGACCTACGCGGACATCGTCAAAGGCTTCATGACCCTGACGCTGGACAAGTACTTCACGCCGACCCACATGCTCGCGAACTCCGCGCTGGCGCAAACCATCCTCGCGCTGAGCGAGTTCAAAGACACGGCGCTCTTCGATTTCGCGAAGTCCGGCAATCTGCCCTCGCCCCTCGGCGTGCGGCTCGTGCCTATGGTCGATCAGGCCGACGACAAGCTGACGATCCTCGACGCCGGGTATGCGGTCCAGAAGCTGACGGAACAGGATCTGCTCGTCGAAAACGACAAGCTGATCAACCAGCAGTGGGACCGCACCTACCTCACCGTCGTCACCGACTTCGCCGTGATCTACAAAGACGCCCGCGTCGTCGTCCAGAGCGACTGGACCTAACCCAATCTCACGCCGGAGCGCGCCACTCCGGCACAAGCCTGGGGCCTCGCCGCCACCCGAGGCCCCAGGCCTCGCCCAGAGCCGGCCGATACGTCGGCCCGACGCTGAAGGCATCTTCTTGTCCGTGTAGGTCCGTGCCTGTCCGTGTAAGTCCGTGTCCTTATGCCCGGAGGTCGTCCAAATGCCCAACTTCACTACCGAAGCCGATGTCCGCCTCAAATTTCAACTCAACGACACCGTCGCCGTGCCGCAAGACCTGATCGTCGCCGCCATCGACGACGCGCACCGAAACATCCTCCGACAAATCGATCCCGACGTGGACACCGAATCACCCGAGCCTGGGCTCGTCTCCGGTGAGACCCTGCTCGCCGGCGCGTACCTCTTTCGTTCCCTCGCGGCGCACGACGCGTTCGCGCAGAAGAACGTCTCCATCGGCGGTCAGCGCATCGAAGACGGCAACCGGTTCCGTGCATTAACCGGCGTGGCTGCGCTCACGGAGAAGCAGGCCTGGTACGTCCTCGAATCCTATCTCCGCGAAGCGCCCGCGCGTATTCCCGCCGATGCGACGGGTTCGACGCCGATCCTTGGGGAGGACTGATTCGTGGCGATTACCTTAGGCACCTATGCCTTCGATCCAGCGCATTCGACCGTTCGCGAAACGCACCAGGAGATCGGTGGCCGCCGCGAACGAGTCGTCGAGATTGTGGGGCTTATCGTGGGCGAGGCGACGGTGGCCGCGATCGACGCTGTCTTGGATTCCATCCTCGACGCGGCATCGCCGGACGATTACGACGCGGCGCTTTCAATTCGGCCGGGGCGGCAACTGTTCGTCCGCCGCACGGCCTTCAAACGCGAGCGGTCCAGCGACGCGATGGTGGGGAGCTTTGAACTTGCTTTGCATGCGCGCGATCCCTACGAACACTCTCTGAACCCTACCTCACAGAACTGGTCCATCGGCGCTTCCGGTGCAACGCTAGCCCTTGCAGCAGGCGGGAATCACACGTCCGAACCGGTTATCACCATCACGGCGGAAGGCGAACTTGTTAATCCTGCGATATCCGACGGCGTGTGGTCCATCGTCTACAACGGCATCGTTTCCGCGGGGTCGGTGCTGGTCATTGATGGGCCGAATGCCCGCGTTACCCTCGACGGCGTCGACGTGACGCCTTACACGACCGGCCTTTTCCCTGAGATCGCTCCCGAAGGCACGACGCTCACGTATACCGACGACGCGGCCAGTTCACACGATGCCGAAGCGGTCGTTTCGTATCACGACCGGTGGTGGTAGTCATCGTGAACTACGCCATCGAAATCTATGACACCGAAGGCCGCCGCGTAGGCCGCTATACCGATGTGCCCTTGATGGAAACCATTCGAAGGCGGCCCGGCGATGCGGATGAAGTGCGCGGACTACTGCCAGAAGGCCATACCGATCTCGGCCACGGCTACCGTGTGCGTGTGCTCATTGACGAAAGGCTCTTCTGCGACGCAGCCGTCACCGAGACCGCGCCGCAATGGAGCGAAACGCGAAAGCTCATTCTTGAGAAGTACGTCACCTTCCGCGAAATTATCGGATTCGCCGCCGCGCGCGATCCCCTGGTCGGCAACACCACCATCTCCCGCGTATACACGAACCGCAGTATCGATGCGATTGTGAAAGACGCGATCCAGAGCTCGCCGGGGGAGATTCACTACACCGTGGCGCACGCCGCATATCCTGACGGCGCGGAGCGCGAGTACCAGAAGTTCCTCGCGCGTAAGACCGACGCCAACGAACTGGCGATCGGCGGCATCGACGCGGGCCAGTGGGTCGGCAGCGATCGCATGGACCTCGCGAACGCCTACGCCAAGGACGGCGACACCATCGCGGGCATCGAAGTGGACGGCGCGCCCTGGCCGGACCTGCGGCTCATGCTGATCGACGCGGAAGAGACCTCGAAGAACTCGCACGCGACTGCGCGGCACCCGGAAGTCGCGGATTGGACCACCGACCAATTCAACGCGAGCGGCTACAAATTGAAAGCGGACGCCGCGAAGGCCGCGCTACAATCGCTGATCGATACGAAGGGCCTCGATTTCATCGAACTCAACCCGCACCGTGATGCCAACGGGAACTTCGACGACCGCGTCGACGCGTACGGCCGCTACCTGGGTCTCGTATTCGGCGGCGGCGAGTGCTTCAATGCCGCGCTCGTCGAGCAGGGGCTTGCCGATGTCTATCTCTACGAAGAGGGCAAGTACCTCGTTCCGGAGTTGGAGCTGAAAGATTTCTTCTCCTACTCGGGGGTCGATGAAGACTCCGTCCAGAGTGCGCCCGTTTCGCTCGTTAATTTCGACGCGTCCGGCGGTGTCCTCGAAGCATTGACCGCGCTGGCCTACGCGGCGGGCGGGTACATCTGGTCGCTGGATCCAAACCTGCGCGTAACTTTTCGGCCTGCGTCACAGGCGGACCGCGTATGGTTCTACGATTCCATTCGCATGGGCGTGATTCTCGGTTCAGACTCGCGCGACGTGATCAACGCGGTCTATTTCGACGGTAACCCGATCACCGGAACCCTCGAGAAGACCTATTGGGCGAGCGCGAGCATCGATGCCTTTGGCTTCCATGCACGGTCGCTCGACCACTTCGGTGTCTCATTGGAAGAGGATGCCGACAAACTCGTCGAAGGTCTGCTCGAAGACGTCGCCTATCCCGAGCCCTCGGGCGAAGTCGAGTTCTACGACGGCTTCGCGGAGGTAAACGTGGGCGATATCGTGGAACTCCGGGGCGGAGTCTTGCGCCGGTTGGATCGGGAAGTCGAAGGCGAGTGGGGCGGCCGTTTCGCCGGGCAACTCATCGCGCGTGTGAAAGAGGTTATTCACCGCTTCTCGGGTTCACATATCCATACGCGCGTTCGGTTCACTTCGCCGCTGCGGTCCGTTGCCAACCCGCTGAGTTTCGCCGTTCGCAGCCAACCCCGCGAAACCGAACTCTTCCAATTCCGCCTCGACGTCGAAGACGTGGGTCTCGACGCCGGGTACCACCTGGATTAGATCGCATTTGGAGTGCGAAGGCTCGCCTTCGCTATTCCACAGCAGGATTCCCAAGAATCAGCACGCAACGAAAACGATCAGGAAATTTGGAACAAATCCAAGAGAACATCCCCCTTGATCCCCCTTCAAAGGGGGAATGCCACACAACGCTTCGCGTTGTGTTTGGGAAGACCGTCCAGGGTTAGCCCGAATCCGGTCGCGTTAGACATACAGACAACCCTACCGATGCGCAATTCCCCCTTCGAAGGGGGATCAAGGGGGATGTTCTTTCAATCCGAAATCCGCAATCTGAGGAACCGAAAGATGGCCATCAAAGGCAAAGCCTACACCAAAACGTCGTGGACCTTCGCCGAACGCCCCGTTGCATCGTCGAAGCTCAACTCGTGGGACGACCGCATTGAAGCTGCGCTCGAACTTGTCCACTTCCTGCTCAGCCAGGCCTGGGGCGGCGGCGACGGTGTGATCCGCAAAGCCGCCACGGACGACCTCGCAGTGGTCGCGCTGGACGTGCCGGGCATGTCGGTGCGCGTCAAACCCGGGTACGCGTTTATCTCGCGCTATCCGTACCGCCTCGAAGCAGAGACCGCCACGCCGGAAGTGACCGCGCCGGCAACCAACCCGCGTATCGATCTCGTGCAAGCGCGACTGGAGACCTGGGATATCAGTATCGTCACAGGAGCCGAGGCGGCATCCCCCGTAGCCCCGAGTGCATCGGCCAACGCCCTGGCGTTGGCGCACCTCTACCTGCGCCCCGGCATGACATCCATCAAGAACACCGACGACAGCGCCAACGGCTACATCATCGACGCAAGAACTTTCCTGTAGTTCGATGTCTGACCGTGTCTGACCGTGTCTGACCGTGTTGGTCCGTGTTGGTCCGTGTTGGTTGGGGTTCTTCCTCCAGCCTCCGGTCTCCAGTCTCCGGCCTATTTAGTCCGTGTTTCTTTCCCAGCCCAAACAAAGGAGTACTCCAATGGAAAATCTCGTTTCCGAAACCAGCATCACCCTGCTCGGCGCCGTGTTCGGCGCGGCCTGGACCTTCTTCAAGTCCCAGGACTGGTACCAGCGCGCCAAGGAACGCCGCTACGCCGACGCCGTTACGGCATTGGAAGCGGGCGTCGATCAGACCTACCAGACCTACGTCCGCGCCATCAAGGACGCCAGCGAAGACGGCAAGCTCACCGCCGCCGAACGCCGCCGCGCCCGCGAGATGGCGCGCGACGCCGCCGTGTCCTTCGGCCGCACGCAGGGCATCGATGTGATCGCCGAAGTCGGCAGCGACTACATCGATCTCTGGATCAACCGACTCGTGAAGAAGGCGAAGCGCGAGAACTAACGAAGGGGGAAATCCATCTTCGTCCCTGAGGTCCCTGGGGTCGCTCGCGCCAGCCGGAAATCACACGTCCCCAAAAACACGCCGCCGGGATGCGCATCGCATCCCGGCGGCCGCTGCACAAACGCAGCCGACCCTACACGACCATCGCGACCGGACAGAAGTTGCTCACGATTCCCAACAGGAACTCGAAGAACCCGCCGACCACCGGAATGTCCGCCAACTGCCACAAGGTATTGACCAAGGTTTCACAAAACATACGTAACCTCCTTGTTCTTGCACGGCACGCGCGTAGTTCGTGGGTGCACACGAACATACACACGCCGCCAGACCCACGCTGGTTTCTCAATCAGTCCCAGCAACCACGGCTATGAATACCGGTGATAATAGCGGGTGTTACACGCCTCTGTCTGATGTGGCAATGGAAATCCTTCAGAGATCTCGTGCTAAATAGGGTAGCAGCATGCTTGTGGGAGGCCTTGCGATGGAGTTGCTCGAAATACTCAAAATCATTGCAGGCGTGTTTTTCACTTTGACAGTTGCTGTTCCGCTGATCCCTTATCTGGTTGTGAGGCGCCGGCTGAAGAACCTTCCCAGAAAGACGACCGACGAACTCAAGGCAATGTTCTCCCCTCTACCTAATCCGGTGTACATCGGGCCTGCGCTAAAGGAACTGCGATCGCGGAACGTCGACATCGTGTTTGCTCTTCCGGCCATACTTGATATGGCGTTAAGCAGCAACCCCAACAAGTACATTCTGTTTCGTGGGATTCTCAGGAACTACTTCTCGGACAGACTCCCCGGCATCGATCTGAGTGAACATAAGCTCTCGAAGGAAACCTTGAAGCAGTTAGCAGATCTGAGAGGAACCATTAGTGAACATCCACTGGATAACCATCACGATCACTCCTCATGACCACGAAGGCGTAGGCAATCCATGGGCACAACCGAACTACTCCCCGCGCGCTGCCCGTACTGCGCGGCGCCGATTGAACTGATCGTCGATTGCAGCGTCACAGAGCAGGAGTACGTGGAGGACTGCGAAGTCTGCTGTCGGCCGATAATCATCCGTGCGACGGTCGATCCGGACGGCGAAGTCTACGTCGACTTACGGCAAGAAAGCGAGTAGCGCCCATCCCAACTTGTCCGAGTATGTCCGTATCCGTCCGTGCAGGTCCGTGTCAGCCCTTGCCCAGAAACACCAGGTGGCTCGATTCGCCCTCGTGGTATCCTTACCTTTCTGCAAGGGAGCCAGTTCAACGCCTCGAAAAGGAGTGTGCAACGTGAAGCGGATAGACGCGGTCCTTTTGATCCTCGTAGCAGTTGGCAACGCCTGCGGCCTGGAATCCGAATACGAAGCTTCCCATCGGCAAGTCGAAGAATGGATCTCCTGGCACGAAAGGCACGACGAAAACGTCGCCGCCTTAAGCGCTCGGGTGGCAGCAATCATCGCCGGCGAGGAATCCGACATCGAGGACGTTCGGGCGGACATCGATGAAATCGTTGCCTATGCTCAAGGCCGTGCCGGGGCCGTGCGCGCGACGGACATTTCGAAGACACCGAAGTTAGCCAAGTTCCGAGATTTGCTTGCCGAATACTTCGAAGCCCAGACGGAGGACTTTGAATCCCTGGCTAACAAATCCATCGACATCGCTACAGACGTTTCCTATCAGCCGTTTCAAAGGCATCAACTGATCACCGCTACCTTTAACAACAAGGCTATCGAGGAAGAGGGGTGGGCAAGCCAGTTCGCGGCCGAACTCGCAAATCTCGATACCGCCTTCGACCAGAAAAGAGACATAATCGAATAGAAGTTGGGCCGTAGCGGATCAAGACACCGCGACGGCGTCCTTCCTCAGCTCTTTCGAAACCGCCTGGCGGTAGCCGGTGACGAGCATGTTCCCCTCGCCGTCGATCTCCACAGTCGCGTACGCGCTGTTTTCCGGACCCGAACCTTCGACCACCGCTTTCAAGGTGTAGTAGTGGATGCCATTGATGAGCGAGTAATCCCCGGCATGATGGTGGCCGTGAAACACGCCCAATACCTTTCCGCTCGCTTCCAAGGCCGCGCGCACCGGCTCAGCGTTGTTGACGAAGAGATCGCCTGCGCCGTCGAGCCGCTGATGGCAAAACACGAGCACCGGCAATTCCGTATCCACCAGATCGCTTTCGAGCCATTCAATCTGCCCGCCGAGGACGTTAGCGTCGGTCCAATCAAAGTTGCCGTGGTCATAGTCTGCACCGGCGCTCGTGTAGTTCGCGTCCAGCACGATGTAGTGAATCCCGTTCGCGTCGAAGGAATAGTAGGTGTCATTCGGCGCGATTCCCGTGTTCTCGACCTCCGCCATGAACTGCGCCTTCGAGATGCTGTCCATGTCGTGGTTGCCTAACACGTGATAGCGTGGCCCGCCAAACCCCGCAAACGCCCCCTCGATCTGCTTGAGATAATTGACGGTCTTCGCTTCATCGGGCTTCGCATCCTGGTCCTTCATATCGCCGAGTTCGATCAGAAAGTCGAGATCCTGGCCGTTCATATGCTGAACGCACTCGTCCAGCTTCGGCAAGGACTCCCGGTAGTGGCGCGATCCGCCGGGTTCGCGATCCGCGTAATGGCAATCCGTGACCATGCCAAACCGGGCTGGCCGTGATTCCCCGCGAGCGGCTTCGCTCAACAGCGGTAGTACCGCGAAAGCCGCGCCGGTAGCCCGAAGGAAATCGCGGCGAGTGGTGGTCCAAGCTGGATTGCGGCGTGATTCAACCATTGCGTTTCTCCAACGTTGACGTCTGGCTAGACTAATTGTCTTTTCGCGCGATACGAAGCTCCAGCATACAGATTGACTCCTATTGCAAGCTCCGTGAGAATGTATACATGATACTGTTATCCAGCAGCCCATTTCGAAGCGGATTCTCCCGAGGACTCGTGACACTGGCTGCCACCGCATCGATCCCCTTTGTATATGGGGAGCTTACTTCCCACAAATGGCTTGGGCTTTGTTATATTCCTCTGCTTTTGCTCTGCCGCTTTCGCGTTACCATATTGGCGCTGGTATCGATTGTTGGAATGACGTGGACTGTCATGGCGCACCAAACGTGGGTCTACGTGCCCTGGATACTCGCCGCTCAAAGCGGCGTCGTTCTTTGGTGGGGACGCGGGAACGTTCTGATTCGGTTACCGGATGACAAAGCGACGCGCATTTCAGCATTCTATTCTCGGTTGACAGGATTTCTTCACATTATCCTGGGCGCCATTGCCGCGGCTTTGGCTTTGCGGGCGCTATCGCGTAGCGCGCCGTGGGCGGAGTGTGTTCTGTGGGCGCTGTCATTGGGGGGACTTGCTTGGTGGTTACCCAAGAGACCTCGAGTTCGCTGGCGAAATGTATTTTCCTGTGCAGCCTTAGTCCTGCTGTCGATTGCCGTCGCGTTCCCGGTTCTGGAAATCGCTGCCCGCTCGTTTGTTCCTCCCATACCGTCCCCATCGGACTTATACATGCCCAACCCCGAAACGCTCTTCACGTTGCGGCCGAACATCCAAACTCCGTGCAGAGTCCGCGGTAACAACGGTGAATGGATCGAGTCGAATGCACGAGTTTCGGCGCAGGGTGTCCGAGGCCCCGAATATGGGCCAAAGAGAGAAAGTGAGTTTCGCATCGCGATTCTCGGTGATTCATTCACGTTCGGCCATGCGCTGATGCCGGAGGAGAACTACCCTTACGTCCTTGAGCAGATTCTGAACGCGGCGCAATTGCCGAAGGAAATAACTGTAATTAACTGCGGGGTCCCTGGATTCGCTCCATGGCAAGAACGTCGCTTCCTTGACCAACGCGGATTTCAACTCCAACCGGACCTCGTCATACTCCAAGTTTATCCACCAAACGATGTGCCCGGTACGCTAACCCGCGTCGGCAGAAGGTTGCCGGTGTTCGATATGGCGTGGGAATGCCGACTCGCGACCTATCGCAGCAAGGATGGATGGCAAGAGAACCTGGGCCGTTGGCTGGACGCACACTGTCGAAGCTATGTCGCGCTTTCGCGCATTCTCGGCCGGCCGGAACTTGCGTGGAATATTATCTCCGACCTGCGATTCGTTGGCGGAACGACCGCCCCAAGAATCGATATGCCTGAGCCTGGAAATCCCATCTTGGAATCTTCCCGCGTCGAGACCTATCCCGAGTTGGAGGACGCATGGGCCATGATGGAAGAGGACATTCGAGGCATCCAGGCGGATTGCCGCAAACGCGGGATAGACCTCCTTGCATTTTGCCATTCATTTCCTGCTGACGTCATGATTGCGGGCGTGAGCGAAGGCGACCGACGAAGCATGGGCACGCTGTATGAACAGGACTTGGATCTGCAGCGAACAAGTGGAATCTTCCAGCGCGCGGGAATCCCGGAAGTCGCCGTGATGGAAGCGATGCGAGAACACCCTGAATGGGCGGACTTGCATTTCAAGTACGATGGCCATTTCACGGCCAAAGGTAGCCGGGTCGTCGGAGACACGCTGGCGGCTTACTTGCTCCGAGAATACTTTCCGCAAAGAGACTGATGAATCGTGCACGACAGCCTCATCATGGTACGGTAGCAATCAACGACATTCACGAGGGTGCAACTATGCGAAATCACTGGCGCGGTTTAATTCCAATTTTTCTCGTAGGCGGTCTTATCGGGGCGAGCGCGCAGGAAACGGTTCAAGGCACGGCCTGGCAACAAGTGGAGGTCAAAGGCGGTACGCTCGAAATCCATCCCGAGGTTGCTTGGAAGGCGTCGCTCCCGCAAGGGCCCTTTGTGCGTCTTGGGGATGGCGGTATCCTTGGCATCCAGGGCACAAACGCGATCGTGAGTCATGACGAGGGGGAGACGTGGGAGCCGCGCCCCCTGTTTTCGCCGGACCAGAATCTCAAGGTGTCGTCGGAACGCGCGATGGTGCGCACGGCGGAGGGTACCATTGTGCTCGTGTTCATGAACATGGCCGAGTACACGTGGAAGTGGAACGCGGAGAAGAGTCTGCCCGAACCGGAGACGGACCTCGATGTATGGGCCATTCGCAGCGTGGACGACGGGAACACCTGGATTGACGCGCAGAAGATCTACGACGGCTATTGCGGCGACGTGCACAGCATGATCCAGACGAGCCAGGGCACGCTCGTCACGCCCGTGCAGGAGCTGATGTACGAGGACGGACGGCACGCCTTGCGTCCGCGCTATTCGAGGGACGACGGCAAGACATGGCATCGATCCAACTTTCTCGACATCGGCGGGCGCGGCCATCACGACGGCTTAATCGAAGGCACGCTCGCAGAATTGAAGGATGGCCGCGTGTGGCTCCTGTGCCGAACCAATCTCGGTGAGTTCTGGTCCACGTACTCGCCCAACCAGGGCGAAGATTTCCGCACGCTTCAGCCCTCCGGCATTCCCGCAAGCAGTTCGCCCGGCACCTTGACGCGCCTCGCGAGCGGACGTCTCCTGCTGGTATGGAACCGGCCCATTCCGGAAGGGCTCGACGCGACGCCGGAAAATCTCATGCGCGGCGGCGACAACCAATGGTCCGACGAGCGCGTCAGCAACCACCGCGGCGAACTGTCCGTCGCCTTTTCGGAGGACGACGGTACGACGTGGACCGAGCCGGTCGTCATCGCGCGGCGGCCGGGCGCGTCGCTGGCGTACTCGTATGTCTTCGAAGCGCGGCCCGGCAAAATCTGGGTGACGACCATGCAGGGCGACGTGCGCGTGGCGTTAGACGAAGGGGAAATGTTGGCGAGGTAGTTCGAGGGACCGCCAGGACACGTGGACAGCGAGGATACGTCTACGTGGGTTGCGCTCCGTCATTTTCGGTCCTTGTTGTCACTGATGTCCCTGTTGTCGCTCGTCATGATGTCCGGCTACGTCACAAATCGGCGCCTCAACAGCGAAGATGAAAAGACCAGAAATGCATCGAGCACACAAACGATAACGGGAGGCGCGATGCAAAACGCATACACCACCAAGACGTTCAGCGCTTCCCAATCGCCACCTTTTTGGTCCGTATCTTCGAGCAACCCAAAACCGACGACAGTCAACGCGACCATCCCCGCAAAGGAAATGAATAGGCATACCTGCGTCACGCGGAGGACGCCGACCGATCGGGTAACGAGGTAAAGGAAGCAACAAAGCGAAGCGATCGCCGCGGGAACGCACGCGACCAAGCCTGTCATGCTCCAGCGATACGTGTAGTCACCGGGGTCCGTGTAGGGATCGTTCAAGGCGCCCACGGCCATAAAAGCGATAAATGCGGCGCACGCCAAACAGATGAGTGCGGCGAGTACCGTCAACACCATCCAGAAGCCGACGGGAGCGCGCCTCGGTGGAGCGGGGGTAGTTTCAGGATTTCCAGGGATGGATGAGGCCATGCACTTCGTCTCCATGGTTGCGGCGAAAATGCATGCCGAGTGGAACTATCGTAACGCGGATACCGCGCTCGTCGCAAGGCTACCGCAATTCCTCCGAAGGCCACTCGGCCACGATCGCATCCCAGAATCCTTGCTCCGTGTCTTGGTATGTTCCTTCGAAAATGAAATCCTGCTGAAGCGTCTGACCGGGCGCGATCGTGTGCGCCAGCGCAGTGGGCCAACCGGCGCGCGTGTTGGGTTCCCGTTCCCAGGCGAGACCGAAGGTCACAGTGCCTGCGGGCACATTCTCGATCGCGTAGGATCCGTCGGGTTCCACGGGCACGATGAAGGACTCACGAATACCATCCGAGCCGGCGATGTCTATCGAGATCCCCATGTGCTGGGGCGGCTCGCCGTTGTAGCTGAGCGTACCTTCGACTCGGCATTCATCGACGGGGAACACGAAGTCCGCGACCGAAGTTTGACCTGCTTCAACTGCTATCGGAAGAAACCGCATCCGCTCGTTCATCAAGCCCGGGCCAAGATTGATGTCGGCGCGAATCTGACCCTCGCAAGCTGACAGGTGTGGCAATGTATAGCGGCCCTGCGCATCGGTCTGCGCGGCCGTGCGGCCGGTTTGCTGACCGTAATCGACCAGGAGTTGGATGTGCGCGCCGGCCACGGGCTGAGCGCCGAGCAGTACGCGCCCTTCGATAGACCCGCCGCCGCCGAGCGAGATCGTGACCGGGCCCGGCGCATCCTTCGACAGATCGACGTCCACGACCCCACCCGGCTGATGATCTTCGTGATAGGCCGAGACGCTCTTTGTTGCACGTGACACGTCGTTCAACGCGAACCAACCTGATTCATCCGACGTAGCGCCCGCAAGTTCGGGATAATACATGGGGGACACGCGAGGGACGGGCCCTTCAAAGATCATCGCGCCCACAACGGGAGAACCCGATGAGTCGACCACGCGGCCTTCGAGTGAGACACCCGGTTCAAGAGCGATGACCACGCCGGAGGTAGGCTGGCCGGGAACGACGCGCTCACCGGTGTGGAACTTCAATGCCCGGCCCGGCGCGCGGGCAATGAGTGTGACATCGCCCGCCTGTACATTGGTCAGCGAGAACCGGCCCTCGTCGTCGTGCGTTGGCAGAAGCTTGAGGTTCATTCCCCACGAGAATTCCGTGTTCCACCCCCGCGCATAGGCGATCGAGAAATCCGTCAACGGTTCCCCAGTCTCCGCCGCGACGACGTGTCCTTCGATTGCACCTTGGCCGCCGAGAATCAGTTCAAAGCCCTCAGGCCGCGGTTCCTGTGACAACAGATAGGTGGAACCATGATCCGGATGCGACGCGTAGAGATTGAAGAGACCATCATCGAAGCGAATGAAGGAGAACTCGCCCGCTTCGTTGGTCTTGGCCATGACGAGGGGACCGCCCTTGTCGGATACGCTGGCATCGGCAACAGGATTGCCATTCAGATCGAGAACACGACCGAAAATGGGAACACCCTGCGTGCGGTCGTAGACGATCTGCATGCTGTCAACGACGTTGTCTGCAGTCAGCGTGAAGCGCTTGAAGGACTTCTGCGAGAACACGTTGCCGGGCGGCACGAGCAATTGCACATCGTACGTGCCAGGTGCGAGGTGGTTGATTGCGAAGGCGCCATCTGGACCGGTCTCGACCTGTACTTCGCCCTTGGCCAACTCTTCCGTGCCGTCTTCCTTCTTGGTCACAAGGCGTGGCAACACTTTCACGCCGGCCATGAGCTTCCCCGTTTCGTCGATCACATGCCCCTGGATCTGTGGCGTTGATACTGGCGCAGCGTCAACGGGTTCAGACCGCTGTTCCGCTGCAGGAACGTCGCTGAGCAGTTGCTCGAAAATGCCTTCGCTTTCCGGCGATTCGATCGTGTCCGACGCACGCGCAACCTCTGCCGGCGGAGGCGGGACTTCGCCATCGCGTACCAACTGCCAGAGAGCGAGCCCGGCGCCCGCGCACACTAGCGCTATCAGCGCTAGTGTCTTGGGTGCCGCCAGCGCAGCGATTGAAGCGCCCACGCCCGCGGATGCAGCTGTTGCGTTCCACGCGACGGGCGCGGCGGCAATCGCCCCCATTACTTTCTTCACCCGCGCGTCGCGCGTGTGAATTTCGGACGGCTCTGCGCCCAGCGCGCGGACCACCGATTCGCTCAACTGCTCTCGCGCGCGGACGAGCCGCTTCTGCGCGGCCGGCTTCGAGATGTTCAGCAGTTGCGCGATTTCCCGCAGCGTATGGCCTGCGAAGTAGTAGAGCAGGATCACTTCACGCGGACCTTCCTCCATGGCCGTCACCTTTGCCCGCACCAGTTCCGCTTCATCGCGCCGTTCAGGTTCCATATTCTGCAGAGCCTCGTGCTGGGGAAGTTGATCGGCCAGTTTATGACGCCGTTGCCGTTTGCGGACCAGGTCGATGGCGGCGTTGCGCGTCAGCGCGGCCAGCCAGGAGCCGAAGCGGTTCCGGTCCCGCAGGGTATCCAGGGATTGGTAGGCCTTGAGGAAGGCGTCCTGCGCCGCGTCTTCGGCGTCGGCGTGGTTGCCCGTCTGCGCGAAAGCGACCGCATGCGCCGTTTGCAGATAGCGCGCGACGAGGCGCGAAAAGGCCTGTTGGTTTCCGGCGAGCGTATCGCGGACCAGCCGGTCGTCCGATTCTCGAAAAAGGCGTCGCATCATATCCATTCATCCTCCCGGTTAAAAGACGTATGAACGCCGGGAGTGCAGACATACAATCTTAACCTAATCGTCCCCGGCTGGCCTTCCCCGGCTCTGGCGTGTACCATGACCGTGGTGCGACCTCCGGTCGGTGCAATCCGCTGCAAGAGGCAGAAAGGAGCATATCCCCAATGCCTGCTCTGAAATCCTATGTCCCCGCGATTCTAATCCTGTTGGCCTGCGGTTGCGGCAACGAACCCAAGGCGCCGCCCGGGAAAGTTTTGCTGCAGGCCTGGGCGCATAACGGACAGGAGTCTGAACGGCAAGCGCTTCAGGAATTCGTAACAAGGTTCAACGAGAATCATCCGGATATCCAGGTGGAACTGACCTTGTTGCCGGACGGATCCTACAACGCGCAGGTGCAGTCGGCGGCCCTGGCGGGGGATTTGCCCGACCTGCTCGAGTTCGATGGGCCTTTCGTCTACAACTACTGCTGGCAGGGGCATCTCATTCCCATCGATTCGTATGTGACCGATACGCAGCGTGAGAACTTCATCGATCCCATTCTCGAGCAGGGCACCTACCGCGACCATCTCTATTCGCTCGGCATGTTCGATTCGGGGCTGGCGCTCTATGCGCGGAAGAGCATGATCGAAGCGGCGGGCGCGCGTATCCCGACAGGGCCGGACGATGCGTGGTCGGTCGAAGAGTTCGACGGCATTCTTGCGGATCTCGCGAAGAAAGACGACGACGGCGAAGTGCTCGATCTTAAACTCAATTACACGGGCGAATGGTTCACCTATGCCTTTTCGCCGGCGCTGAAATCAGCGGGCGGCGATCTGGTGACGAGGCCCGACTATCAGACCGCGCAGGGCGTTTTGAACGGTGCGGAGTCCGTCGCAGCAATGACGTGGTTTCAGCAGTGGGTCCATGACAACGAGTACGTGGACGCGAATGTGGATGACGATGCGTTCACGGGCGGACGCGTGGCCATGTCATGGGTGGGGCACTGGGAGTTTCCGCGTTACGCCGAGGCGCACGGCGACGATCTGATTCTCGTGCCGCTGCCGGATTTCGGCAAGGGAACGCGCACGGGTCAAGGCTCGTGGAACTGGGGCATCACGACGCGGTGCGAGCATCCCGAAGCGGCCATGGCGTTTCTGTCGTTTCTCATGGAAGACGCGCAGGTGTTGAAGATGACCGAAGGCAATGGCGCGGTGCCTGCGACGAAGAGCGCCATCGAGCAATCCGAAAGCTATCATGAAGGCGGGCCCTTGCGTTTGTACGTCGATTTGCTGACCGGCGGGTATTCCGTGCCGCGTCCGAAGACCCCTGCGTATCCGGTGATCACGTCGGTCTTTCAACAGGCGTTCAAGGACATCATCGACGGCGCGAACGTGCAGGAAGTCCTGGACAAAGCCGCGACGGACATCACCCAAGACATCGAGGATAACCAAGGCTACCCGCCGCAAGGCTGAGCGGCTGTGAGTTACGAGAGAAGAACATCCCCCTTGATCCCCCTTCAAAGGGGGAATGGGCTGATCGTAAATTGTGAGCTGTTTGTAAGGCTTCCGTTGTCTCGCAGTTCATAACGTCAGCCATTCCGCACACCCAAGGTGTGCGGAAACTCCCCCTTCGAAGGGGGATCAAGGGGGATGTTCTTCAGCGAGTGGGAAAAATGGGGACAGTTACCATTTTCCTTCTGGATCGCTGAATGAATGACACAGGCGCGTAGAAGGAAAATGGTGGCTGTTCCTATTTTTCACCGGTGACCTTGCATACACATGAACAAACTCACGACATGGCTGAACGATGAACGCGTGGCGGGATGGATCATGGCAGGCCCGGCGCTGGTTGGGTTGACGGCGTTTATTGCCGTGCCCTTCGTGTTGGCGGCGTCGCTGTCGTTTACCGACCTGCGATTGGGGTCGCCGTTGCCCATGCAGTGGGTGGGGATTCAGCAGTACACGCGCGTGCTCGGCGATGCAGGGTTTCAGCGCGCATTGATCAACAACGGCGTGTTCGCGGGCGTCGTGGTGCCGTTGCAGACTGCGCTCGCGTTGTTGCTGGCGCTGGTATTGAATCGCGAGATGCGCGGACGCGCGGTCTTTCGCACGCTATTCTTCATGCCCGTCGTGTTTCCCATGGCACTGGTCGCGGTGATTTGGGAACTCGTGTACGCGCCGGGTCCGAACGGTCTCGCAAACGGATTCCTGTCGTTCGTGTCGTTTGGGCTTTGGACTCCGCAGGATTTCCTGGGCAATGCATGGCTGGCCCTGCCCGCAATCATCGTGATGTCCATCTGGCAGGGCGTGGGGTTTCAGATGGTCATTCTGCTCGCGGGCCTGCAATCGATCCCGGATATGCTGTACGAGGCGGCGCGCATCGACGGCGCCAACCGGTGGCAGCGATTCGTCCATGTGACGTTGCCGCAACTGCGCAATCCGCTCATCTTCACCGCGCTGGTCACGTCGATTCTCGCGTTTCGCGTGTTCGACCAGGTGCAAATCATGACCCAGGGCGGGCCCAACGACGCGACGACCACGGTGATGTACCAGGCGGTGCGGACCGTCTTCGAACGGCAACAGGTGGGGCAGGCCTCCGCCATGACCGTGGTCTTCTTCGTAATTGTGCTGCTCATCACCTGGCTGCAGCGTACGCTCGTGAAAGAGGAGTGTGAGATCCAGTGAGCGTGGTTGATAAACGATCGACCTACGGCACGACGCTGAGCTACCTGTTCCTCATCGTCGCCGTGGCGATTTACATCGCGCCGATTGCATTCATGGCGGTGGGCAGTCTGAAGTCCGACGACCAGGTGCTTGCGGAGGCGGGGAGCATCAAGGCGTTCATACCCGACGCGGCGAGCTTGCAGAACTATCGCGATGTTTTCGATCGCGTGAATTTTCTGCGGTTCATGTTGAACTCGCTGCTCATCACGGGGAGCATCGTTTCGGCCGGGCTGATCGTCAATGCCATGGCCGGATACGCCTTCGCGCGGCTGCGCTGGCCCGGGCGCACGCTCATGTTCGGCTTCGTGCTGTCGCTGATGATACTGCCCTTCGAATCCATCGCGGTGCCCTTGTTTTATCAGATCACCAAATTTGGCTGGCGCGACACCTACGTGGCCCAGATTCTCCCCTTCATCGCGAATGCGTTCTCCGTCTATCTCTTCTATACCTTCTTCTTGAACCTGCCGAAAGAGCTGGAAGAAACCGCGCGGATCGACGGCGCGAGCGTGTACCGAATTTTTGTCTCCATCATTGTACCCAACGCGAAACCCGTCTTCGCGACCGTGGCGATCATCACATTTCTGTTCTTCTGGGGCTTTTATCTTTGGCCGCTCATGGTGACCAGCGGCGAAACCGTGCGGCCCCTACCCGTGGCGATTGCCTCGTTCCACACCTTGCCGCCGCTGCAGTGGGGGGATATCATGGCCTTCGGCGTGATGATGGTCGCGCCGGTGCTGGTGGTCTTTCTCGCGTTTCAACGATGGTTCGTGCAAGGCGTGGCCAGCGCGGGCTTGAAGGGGTAGCGCGCCGG
Organism: uncultured Nitrospiraceae bacterium; assembly: GCA_964632865.1. Taxonomy (GTDB): domain Bacteria; phylum Hydrogenedentota; class Hydrogenedentia; order Hydrogenedentales; family SLHB01; genus JAHDWY01. The sequence continues at coordinate 5,835 of CAZWDH010000070.1, read as the reverse complement.
TGCGGTGGAGGACGAACGGGTGTTCGACGATCTCATCGAATCGTTGATCGAAGAACTGCCGGCCGGGTCCGGCAATGTGTCGAAACGCGTGCAAGTGCTGTTCCGCCTGTTTTTCGGTATTCTCGGCGCGCTTCTCGGCATCGCGGGGATGGTGAAGTTCGTTGTCGATCCGCCGGACACCCAAAACACCGCCATGTGGATCAGCATGCTCGCCCTGTTTTTCTTTCTCGCGTGCTTCTGCTTGTTCAACGTTGCTTTCCTGCGCAAATGGCGCTGGCCTGGAGTGATGTTTCTGATTAGTTTGGTGATGCTGTTTGTGACGCGAATTGCCTTTGGCGCGTAAATGATTACGGAGGAGATCCTGTGTTTCGTAAATGCCTGACGTTTACGATCGTCGTACTCACGCTGCCAGCCGGTATCGCCGCCGCGCAGGAGTCGAACGGGCCGATCGATCGCGCGCAATTGGACACCTTCGAAACCAGCGCGAAAGCTTGGCTCGATTTCCTGCTACGCGCGCAGACCCGTGGCGCGTTGCCCGTGCAGGCGACGGTCGATAGCGATACCGGAGACGTCGTTCCTTTCACCGAAGTGGTGAACGACGATTCCGCCTCGGACCTGGGCAAACCGTTCATCTGGGCCTACCGCGTCTGGGGCGACCAACGCTATCTCGATGGAGCAAAGGCGCTCGCCGACTTCTATATCGACGCGCAGTTTCCAGACGGTGGATGGACCTACGGGTACACGCTGCAACCGGACGGCGGCGTGTCTCCGGTAACGGAGATTGCCAACTTCGAGGAGTGGGTGCAATGCAACGGATTGCGCCATCTCGCCGCGGTCTATCATTTCACCGGCGAGGACAAGTATAAGGACGCAGCAGCGAAAGCGGGCGAGGTTATTTTGCGCGCGCAAGATCCCTCCGGCTGGTGGCCCTGGGGCGCGCAGGTTGGTGAAGAGGACCGGCGCCCGGATTACCTGAAAGGCCCGACGCTGAACGATTGGAATCTCAATGCCTGCGTCGGCGATTGCCTGGTGCTCTACGACATGACTGGCGATCGGCGGTATCTCGATGCGGTCCGTAAGGCGGGTGAATGGATCATCGCGGCACAACTCGAGGGGCCGACGCCGGGGTGGGCCGCGCAGTACGACACGGACAACGTGCCGCGTTGGGCGCGCTACATGGAACCGCCCGCGGCCGATCTCGTGTTCGGCACCTATGGCGCGGGTTCGGCGCTGTTGATGCTCTACGACATGACCGGCGACGACCGCTATCTCGCGCCCCTGCGGCCGCACCTCGCGTGGCTGCAATCGATTCCCGAATCGCAAAAGGGCTGGATGTGGTACGCCTATCGGTCATGGACGGCGGAGGAGAACGTGGGTAAGGTCAGCGACTACACGCGGGAATTGACGGCGCGGTTCGGCGGCACGCTGCCGCCGGAGGAGGCGTTGGCTGGAATCGCTATTGAAGCGGGAGAACCGATCATCGCGTACCATTATCAGATGGTCCCCGTGGACCATCCCGAGATGGACCACTATCTCACGCCGTTGAACGGCCACTACGGTTCGCGCTCGGAAAACGCGGAGTTGTGGTTGCAGGAGGAGATGGCGAAACGCGCGGAAGGGCCCATCGTCCCAGGCTGGAACGGCGACGTGCCCGCGTCGAACCGCGCTGCGGCGGGGCCCACGAAAGAAGCCTGTGCCGCGGCCTACGACCCGGACTCAGCCGCGCAACTGGCGGCCGAGTTTGCGCCGTGGCACGCGGGAGAGGCAGGGTCCGCGCTGGTGGAAGCGGACGGTGATTCGCGCAAGGTCCACGTCGGGCGCGGGTGCGCCAAGGCCATTCAGTTACTCCGTCAAATCGCCCTCGCCCGGGCCGGACTCGGTGAGATTCCGCCCGAAGTGATACCGGCGATTAATCCGAGTTACTACTTCGGTGATTTCGCGCTGGTAAATCCTGAGCGGGACTGGTACGCCCTCGACCTTCGGGGTGCGGCGGACTAAGTCGTCTGCTGACACGGATCTGCACGGATCGTCACGGACTGGAGACGGCGCGATTCCTCGGTGAACAAGCACTCCTCTTTTTCGGGCTTGACAGATACTATGGACCTAGTAGATACTAGGGTCATAGTAGCAATCGAGGAGAAGCTCATGAGTTCCGTTGCCCGTCCTTCCGAGTTGGAGTTGCAGGTGCTCGCCGTGTTGTGGCGGGAAGGCGCGTCGACCGCGCGGGAAGTCAGCGAATGCATGCCCGACGGCAAGCGGCGCGCGTATACAACCGTGCTGTCGGTGTTGCAGGTCATGGAGAAGAAGGGACTGGTAAAGCATCGTCCCGACGGACGCGCGCACCGGTACTCGGCGTCGGTGACGAAACGGCAGGTGCTGGGTCCTATGCTGCGGCAACTGGTTTCCAACGTGTTTGGCGGGAGCGCGTCGACTGCGGTGCAGCATCTGCTCGCGGAAAACAAGGTTTCCGCTGAAGAGTTGGACGAGATTCGCGCCTTGATCGCCGAGCACGACGGCGCAAGCACGCGGGGGCGCAAGCGATGAGGTACGCGACTCCAGAATGGTTCGCGGACGCGTGGGCGCAGTTGCCGGCGGCGCTGTTGCACACCTTGTGGCTGGGGGCGGTCGCGGTGGCGGTGCTTGCGCTGGTGCTGCGCCGGACCTCCGCGGAACGCCCGGAACTGCGGTACGGTGTCAGTTTGGTGGCGCTTGGGTTTGTCGTGTGCGGTTGGATTGTGGTGTGGGCGGGGTTGGTGTATGGGGTGCCGCTAGGTGGTGAGACTTCAGTTCCGGGCGGAGCCGCGGTGAGCGACGAGGCCCATGGGACCAAGGGAATTTATCCGACCGATCGGACCGATCGGACTGATCGGTCCGATCGGTCGGATCAGGCTACAGCAACGGCAGTGAACGGCGGGCAGGCCAGCACGCCGGTTCTCCCCTGGCGCGTGTGGCTGGCGAATGTGTGGCTGGCGGGTGTGGCGGCGATGGTCTTGCGCACGGCCTTGCTATTGCGGGGCGCGGGACGGCTGCGGCGCGCTAGCGTGCCGTGCGATGATGAACGGCTGAAATCGCTTCTCGCGGAACTGCGCGACGCGCTGGGCGTTGCGCAGGACGTGGCCCTGCGCATCTCGGACCGCATCGACGGTCCCATGGTGATGGGAATCCTGTGGCCGGCGATCCTGCTGCCGGCCTACGTGACGACCGGCGTGGCGCCGGAACACCTGCGCGCGGCGCTGGCGCATGAACTGGCGCACATCCGCCGCTACGACTACCTCGTCAATCTCTTTCAGCTCGCCGTCGAATCCTTGCTGTTTTTCAACCCGGCGGTGTGGTGGATCAGCCGCCAGCTTCGCATCGAACGGGAAGCCTGTTGCGACGCCCTCGCCATTCGCTGCACCGGCGGCGCGAGCGAGTATGCCCACGCATTGGCCGCCTTCGCCGCGCGAACGCTGGAACCCACCGCCGCACTTGCCATGAGCGGCGGGAAGACCTCGCTGGTGGACCGCGTCCGCCGCATCCTCGTGCCGCAGGATCGGCCCGCGTTGCGGATGTCGTGGTTCGGATTGTTGGCCTTTCTCGTCATCGCAACGGCAACGCTGGCGGCCTTCGGCGGCTTCAGCTACCTCGGCGTGAAGCTGGTCGCGGAAGCGATTTCCCCGCAAGAGCGCGTCGAACGCATCGAAGCGATCAACCGCGAGTTTGACGAGGTGGAATCTGCGAACGTTCCGGAGATCGCCGTGTCGGGCACGATACGCACGGAAGTCGGAGAACCGTTGCCGGAAGGCACGCATGTGGAAGGCATGAATCTATTTCCAAGCACGTATATCGCGCATTCCTGCGACATCGATGGAGAGACGTTTCATTGCAAACGCATGAAAGGCAGTCACATTTACATCTGGGCCATAGCCGACGGATACGCGCCCGTGATACTCGGACCCTACGCGACGGAGAACGGCGCTGATTTGACGGGCATTGAGATTGTGTTGACGCGCGGTATCACGGGACGCATCCGTGTGCAGGATCAAGATGGCATGCCCGTGAGCGATGTCGACGCGACGTGGCAGTTTCCCTCCGGGCGCGGCCTGACGCAGGGCGACAAGCGTCGTGCCACCACGGACGGCGATGGTGTTGCGGAACTAGCGCATTGCTGGGACAAATCCATCTCGCTCAAATTGCGCAAACCGGGATATATTGAGTTTTACGAACCGCAATTCGCCGTCGCACCCAACGACGTCGTCGAAATCAAAATGCAACGCATGGATCCTGTCGTCATCGAATTGCGCGACGCGATAACAGGTGAGCCGGTGCCCGATGCGGAACTACGCGTGAACTCGATGCGGGATGTTGCGCGGAATTTCATCTCCGACGCGGAGTCGACCTTGGCGGTATCCGACGCCCGGGGTATCTTCACCATCGAAACGCTCCGTGAGGACATGGAGTACTGGTGCTATGTAACCGCGCCGGGCAATCGCCGGGCGAAACTGGAAGAACCCATCAAGGTCGGCCAGGAACCGCGGACTGTCGAGTTGCCGCCGGCATTGGAAGTGCGCGGAACCCTTCTCATTCCGCCGGACGAGTCCGGCGCGTATCCGGAAACGGTCTCCCTCTATGCGGACAATCCGTACGAAGGGGGCGGGTATATCGAGAGTTTTGGGCGCAACCTGGAGATATCGCTGAACGAAGGGCGCGGTGAATTTGTCGTCGATGATCTTTGGCCGGGAGTGGTCAACTTAGAGGTGATGGGCCGGCGGGAGCACCTGAAGGTACACGAGTCCATAGACGACTACATGATCGACCTGCGGCCTGCGGAGGGCGCGGGTACCCAGCAGTTCCGCACGGTGGTGTTGCACGTCCAGGTGCCGGAGGGCGATCCCGAGGTCAACGGCTTCGTGCGTATCCATTACCTCAGGCAGCCCGGTGACAACGCGTTCGCAAACGCCGAAGTTCCGATTGAAAACGGCGAGACGCGGTACCAGGTACCGGTGCCGACTGAGATCGGGTACGACGTATTGGAGTCGCCGGGGTATTGGATCGAGTCCGAACGGAGTATCCCGGTCGAGCCCGGAGAAGAACCATTTATCGTCGAGCTTCCCACGATACCGGCGGGGTCGGTCCATGGAACCGTCGAGAACGCGCCGGACGGACACTTTGCCGTGTCAGTAGTGTTGGTGGAATCGCCGCCGGGACAAGACGTATTTCCCCTCGATGCGCGCAGCAAGCGGAACGAGCGCGGGTATTCGCTCGGTCCCTTGCCCTTGGGCGGCACATACATCGCGGCTGCGCATACCAAGGCCGCAATCGCCTTGAGCGAGCCGATGACGCTGACGGACCGCGCGCCGATACAGGAAGTGAACCTTGCGTTTGCGCCGGGCGAATCCGTGGAAGGACGGGTTACGTATCCGGACGGTTCGCCCGCCAATGGTCTTCCCATCGAGTTGAGCATAAGCACGAAGTACAGTCATGGCTTCAGCACCGCGATAGGCGTGACCGGCGCGAACGGCGAGTTCGTGGTGGAGCACGTCGATTTCGATCAGCCTGTGACCTACGCGATCGTACTGAAACCCGAGAAGGACTTCCTGGAGGTCCGGCATGAGTTTTCGCGGGGCGAACGCGCCGAAATTCAGCTTGAGCGGGGCCTCGTGCTCGAAGGGCGATTGGTCGAGCGCGAGACGGGATACCCGGTGCCCGGCGTGGAGGTCTACGCGTATTCCACGCAACCGGAGACGTCGATTGTCGATGCCGATAAGGTGACGGATCGCGATGGACGATTCCGGTTCACGCGGATGCGCGATCAGGTGTACCAACTCGGCGCGCGGGATGGGGCCAATCTTCGAG
>CAZWDH010000069.1:19065-25147 GCA_964632865.1 uncultured Nitrospiraceae bacterium | reverse complement strand
GACAGGTTCTGCGTTTCGTCGATGATGACCACCGCGTCTTCGATGTTCATTCCGCGAATGAATGCAAGCGGGAGGATTTCGAAGCGCGCGGAGTCGTACTTGGACTGTTCCGCCTTGGGATCAGCGAAGATCTTGTTCGCCGGGCGCAAAGCATGGAGCTTCGCGGTGAGACCGTGGAGGTAACTCACATACGGCTCGATCTTTTCCGCCACGTCCCCCGGAAGAAAACCCATCTTCGTGCCGATCTCGATCATGGGTTTCAGCACGTAGATCTTGTTGAACCGCTTCTGCTCGAGCGTCAAGTACAACGCCGCGGCCAGTGCAAGAAAGGTCTTTCCAAAGCCGGCTTCACTTTGCAGGGTGACGAGATCGATGCGCTCGTTCAACAGCAGTTCGAACGCGAGATTCTGATACACCGTGCGCGGCTTGACCTTCCAGATTTCGTGCTCGTACTCGATGACGCGGGGCCCTTCTGGGCTGTGAAAAAGGGGCTTGCCTTCGTGCCACTCAAAACAGTTGGGATAAGGCTCCTCCCCTTCCGCGACAAAACCCGTATAGTGCTGCGATTCCGATTCGAAGGGATTGGAACTCTTGAACTCCTGACTGCGAACCCCGCTGTGCTCCGCCAACAATTGCAGGATCCGATCGTTGGTGACGAGGATTGGGTCGTCCATCCCCCCACTCTTGATGTCCTTGAGAATCTGCAGGTCGACGTTGGGCAGCGGTTCCGTCCCGTTCTGACCGATAATCTTGATGACACTGAAGTTCTCGCGAATGGAATCGACGGCTTTCGCCACGAGATGTTGGACTCGGGGCTCCTTTTTCAGCTTGTCCAATTCCAACAGCACGTGAAATGGAATGCTGACCGAGTTCTCCTCCCCATTTCGCAGGATGCGAATACAATTGGGATCTTCCAGCAGCGCGTTGGTGTCCAGAACGTAACTCTTCTTCATGAATTCGCCTCCAATACGATAGAGCGGGAAGAATCGTGTCTAAGATCGCCCGGACGGTGAAAGACGCCGGCGAACCGGCATACAAGAGCAGAGTTTGGTGAGATTTCGGTCAGCGGTTGCGGGAGAAATTTGAATAGAACGGCGGCGCTGCCGGCCGGAGCCGCTGCAGGTCCATCGGGACGCACGGCCCCGCCTGGAACCATCCGCTTCCTCTCGGACGCCCAATCCCGAGGAGGAGTGCTCGTTCGGCAGTACTTGCCGGATGACCATAGGTGGCGTCCGGCGCTTCGTTGGACTCCGCGTGCGTCTATGTCGCGCTTCCTTGGCCCGGTCGCTGCCGCAGGGGATTCCTCGGTCCGGGGCATCCGGCCGAAGGCGCAGCGCCTGTTCCAGCTGGGGGGCGGAGAGGTCAGCCTGCCTCATCACCCTTCCATACGCAGCATACCATACAAGATGTAGGATTGCTATAGCCGAAGCTACAATATATTGAATTTATAGATTTACTCAGAACGGAGAACGTGATGGTGGCGAAGCATCGCATGGTATAGTACGCGCCGCAACTTCGGGGGCCTTCAATGCATCCCATACTGCTCGATTTCTCCGGGTTTACGATAAGTTCGTATGCCGTTGTACTCGCAATTGCCGTTGTAGCGGCCTCAGCCGCCGCCGTTCACGAAGCGGAGCAACGGAACATTCGCTTCAGCTATTGGACGGCGGTGGGCGCCCTTCTCGGGGGACTGGTCGGAGCGAGGGCATTATGGATTCTCCAGTTCAGCGAGCTGGCCAATCTTTGGCGCGCGGCGATCATGTGGGCGCCGGGGATGGTCCTGTACGGCGGCGTTCTGGGAGCTGTTGCGACACTGGCCGTCATATCCCGGATTCAGAAGCAGCCCTTGCTACCGGTGTTGGACGTTGCCGCGCCGCACGCCGCCCTGGGTGAGGGTATCGCGCGACTTGGTTGCTTCCTCGCCGGGTGCTGTTGGGGCGCGCCTTGCACCGTTCCCTGGGGCGTTCGGTTTCCCGCGGGCAGCTTGGCATACAGCGCGCAACTCGAAGCGGGGCTGACTGACGCATCGGCGGCCCATTCGCTGCCGGTCCATCCCACCCAACTTTACATGGCGGTGGGATTGGCCATCGGCTACTTCGTATTGCGCGGCATACTGCATCGTCCACGTCCGAACGGCTTTGTTATCGCCGCGTATCTTGCGTACTACGGCGCGCTTCGATTCGCCGTCGAGTGCTTCCGGGGCGACAGCACGCGGCCACTCTGGGGAATGACGCTCTCGCAAGCGATCAGTGTGATGCTGCTCCTGACCGGGATCACGGCCATGGTATTGCTCCGTCGGAACGGGCGCGCCACTGCAGCTCCTCATGACACGTAGACACGCAACACACCATCCTTGCATGGCCGTCCGGTGGCGCGTATTCTGCTCGGAGCTTACCGTTATCCCAGCTTCGATTCCGAGTATTGGAGACGCAATGAAGAGATTGATTTCGTGGAACGTGAACGGCATTCGCGCGGCGGGCCGAAACGGTTTTCTGGAGTGGCTGGACCGGGAGAAACCCGATGTCGTGTGCGTGCAGGAGATAAAGGCGAATCCGGAAGACGTGCCCCAGGAGCTGCGCGAGCCTAAAGGCTATGCGAGTGTCTGGCAACCGGCGAAAAAGAAAGGCTATAGCGGCGTTGCGACCTATTTTCGGGTCAAGAGCGAGCCGTTGGCGGTCGCAACCATGGGTATCGGCGAATTCGACGATGAGGGACGAGTGCAACTCGTCGAGTATAAGGATTTCACCGTCGTCAACGCGTATTACCCGAACGCCCAGGCCGAGCGGGCGCGGCTGGAGTACAAGCTGGGATTCTGCAAGGCCATGCTCAAGTTGTGCAATAAGCTACGCAAAGCCGGCACCAACCTGGTGATCTGCGGCGACTACAACATCGCGCACAAGGAGATCGACCTGGCACGCCCGAAGGACAACCGGAATAGTCCCGGATTCTATCCCGAGGAATGCGCGTGCATGGATGAATTTGTTCAAGCGGGTTACGTGGATACCTTCCGCCATTTCACGCCCGATCCGGGCCACTATACCTGGTGGTCGTACCGGTCGCGGGCGCGGGAGAAAAACATCGGCTGGAGAATTGACTACCACTGCGTGAACGCGGAGTTTCTGCCGAAGGTCAAGTCTGCGCACATTCACGCGGACATCATGGGTTCCGATCATTGCCCCGTTTCCATCACGGTGAATTAGACACATGAAATCGCAAGTCACCACCAAGCACGGCGATTCGGGAGATACGACGACCCTGGCCGGCGAGAAGGTCTCCAAATCGCACGCGATTGTGGAATGCACGGGCTCTATCGACGAGGCGCGCGCCTGGACGGCCCTGGTCCGGCAACGTCTCACCTCGGCGAATCTCGAAGATGCCGCCCACTGGCAGGACTTTCTCCTATGGTTGTTGCACGTGTATTTCGTAATCGGATCCGCGTGCAGCGACCCCGCGAACCGGCGGCCCAACTATCACCCTCGCGTTCTTGGGCAAGCAGATATCAAGCGCCTCGAAGCAGAACAACAGCGGCTGGAAGATCGAGTCAAGCTGCCACGCCAGTTTGCCGCGTCCGGAGCAAATCCGGCGGCGGCGGAATGCGACGTCCTGGTCACGGTGGTCCGCCGCATGGAACGGTCCGTGGTTCGACTGCGGGAATCGGTTCCCGATTTCGATGCGTCCGCCATTCTCATATTCGTCAACCGTCTCAGCGACACGCTCTTTATGCTGGCGCGGTATCTGGACGGAGGCGTCCACGTACCTGTCGACTACCGGCTGCTTGATACGCGCATGGAGTAGTTGCCGGCAATGAGGCAAAGGAAGTCAAAGTAAGTCATGGCGAAATTCCTGCCGCTCTTTCCACTGCAGTTGGTGGTGTTCCCGGGAGAGAAGCTCAAACTTCACATCTTCGAACCACGATACAAACAACTCTTTGGCGAATGCCAAGCCGAAGGGATTACGTTTGGGATACCAGCGTATCTCGAAGGGCGGGTTGCCGAATTCGGAACGGAGATGCGTCTTCTCAATATCTTCCGCACCTATGAAGACGGCGAGATGGACGTGCTGGTGGAAGGCGTCGCCGCGTTTCAACTGCTGCGGTTTCAACGCACGATTCCCGACAAGCTCTATTCCGGGGGCGATGTGATGGTCATCGAGAATGACGCGGTGTCCTATACCATCACGATCGAGGAACTGGCCAGTCAATACGCCCGGTTTCACGAGTTGCTCAAATCCGGGTACAGCCGTGATCGGTTTGACGCGGAGAATCTCTCGTTTCACATTGCACATGAAGTTGGGCTCACGCTTCAGCAGAAAGTGCATCTCCTGTCCATACCCAAGGAGTCCGAGCGGCAACTCATGCTCCTGGAGCATTTGCACACGGTCATTCCAGTGCTGGAAGGTGCCAACGAGACCCGAAAGCGGGTCAAAGGGAATGGCCACTTCAAAACCCTGCCGCCACTTGAGTTATAAATTTCGACACCCTATCGTGTTATCCCTTTCTTTGAACGTGCGGCGACCTGTTGATAGACTGATCGACGGGAGGCAAAACCAACGCTTCCCGGAGGTGCAAGATGAGCGAAACCACCATACGAAGAGCCGCTGTCGCAGGCCAGTTCTATCCGGAAGACCCGGAAGCGCTTCGTCGTGTCACGCTGCACCATATTGAAAGTGCGGACGTGGAACCGGCCCCGGACATGGTTACCACCATCGTATCCCCTCATGCGGGATTCATGTATTCCGGACCCACGGCCGGCCACGCCTACGCCCGCGTTCGCGGAAAACAGCCGGGGCGCGTGGTATTGCTGGGATGTTCCCATCGATACTTCATCGAAACGGCATCCGTGTTTACGCGAGGATCCTTTGAGTGTCCGGCAGGGACTTTCCCAATTGACGAACCCTTCGCAGAGGAACTCGCCAAGGCCCTGGATTCCGAACCGGATGAACCGCACCGTCCCGAACATTCGCTGGAGGTCCAGCTGCCGTTTCTCGCATGTTCGGTTGGCGTCGTGCCCATTGTTCCGGTCCTGTTCGGCGGACCCGTACGGGAATGGCACGCGCGCGTCGGCAAACGGCTTGCAACGATGCTCAATCGCGACGACCTCGTCGTCGCCTCGACGGATCTCTCCCACTACCTGTCGGAACAGGACGCGAACGCGATCGACAAACGGTCCATTGAATCCGTGCTTTCCAAGGACTGGCACGCCTTTGCGGAAGGCATCGAACGCAAGGCCTGTTCGATGTGCGGCGCGTCGGCCGTGACGGCGGCGATGGTTTGCGCGTTGAACCGGCAGGCCGAGGCATGGCGCATGTTGGACTATCGAACCAGCGCCGCCGCTTCGGGCGACTTTTCGCGCGTGGTTGGATACGCCGCGCTGTCCATGGAGCGGGCCGCATGACGGTCCAGGACGTGTGTGACGCCGTAGAACGGCTGGCCCCATCGGGGTATGCCTACTCCTGGGACCGTGTGGGGCTGAGTTGCGGAACCCCCCAGCAATCCGTGAAGGGCGCGGTCGTCGCCTTGACCGTCACGCGTGAGGTGCTGAATACGGCGCTGCGGTTCAAGGCCAATTTGATCGTGTCTCATCACCCGCTGATCTGGGAGCCTTTGCGGACGTTGCGCCGGGATGACCCGCACACGGACCTCTGTCTCGACATCGCGCAAGCGGGCATCGCGTGTTTCGCGGCCCACACCAATCTCGATGTCGTACCGGGCGGCGTCAATTCCGTGTTGGCGGAGCGGCTGGGGCTTACCGAACTCGCTCCCCTCGTTGCCGTGCCGCAGGCGACGCAAGTGAAGCTCGTCAGCTTTGTGCCCGAGTCTCATCTGGCGGAAGTACGCGGCGCGGTGTGCAACGCGGGGGCCGGCGTGATTGGCGAGTACACCCATTGCTCCTTCAGCGCGCCGGGCGTTGGCACGTTTCTCCCGGGCGAGAAGGCTCGGCCGTTTTCGGGATTGAAGCACACGGTCAACGAGGAGCCGGAACGGCGTTTCGAGGTGCTGGTTCCGAAAGCACGGCTGGGGGCGGTACTGGCGGCGTTGGCGAACGCGCATCCCTACGAGGAGCCCGCCTACGACGTCGTTCCG
>CAZWDH010000069.1:10747-19055 GCA_964632865.1 uncultured Nitrospiraceae bacterium | reverse complement strand
TCACTCGGGCTAAAAGGTATGCTCCGCCGGGAACTGACGTTGAACCGGTTCGCCGCCCACGTGCGGCAAACACTTGAAGTCAGCCACGTCCGGGTTGTCGGCGAAGGCAACCGGCGAATCCGCCGGGTAGGGGTTCTGGGCGGCGCCGGGGGAAGCGAAGTCGGCTCCATACCGACGGACGTGGATGTTTTGGTGACGGGGGATGTGGAGTACCACGACGCCTTGAACGCGCTGGATCGCAATCTGTGTGTGGTGGATGCGGGTCACGTCGGCACCGAGAAATGGATCGTACCCGCGCTGGTACGATTCCTGAAAGCGGAGTTTCCGAAACTGAAGGTTACGGGGTATGACGAACCGGATCCCTTTCGCGTCGTCACGAAGTAAATAGAAGGGCCTTCTATGTCCGGACCATTGAATATCCTTTATGTCAGTTCCGAAGTGGTGCCCTTCGTGAAAACGGGCGGGTTGGCTGACGTCTCCGAAGCGCTACCGCGCGCACTTCGCGCGCAAGGCCATGATGTACGCGTCGCCCTGCCTTGTTACGGAACCATCCCGGACGCGTTGAAGGGCGAACGGTCGGGTCCGTGCTCGGCGCGCGTGAACGGAGATACCCGCTTTGCCGCGTGGCGCACCTCAAAGCTTCCGGATTCCGACATCCCGGTCTATCTCATCGAACACGACCAATATTTCTGGCGCGATCACCCCTACGGCGCGGGTAATATGGAGTATCCCGACAATCTGGAACGGTTCTGTTTCTTCTGTCTGGCCGTACTGGATTTCATCCCCCAGACGGGTTGGGTGCCCGACGTGATTCATTGTCATGACTGGCACACCGCTCCCATTCCCGCGTATATCAAGACCCGGTTTGTCGATCATCCGTTCTGGGGTGGAATTCCGACGGTGTTCACCATCCACAACCTGGCGTACCAGGGGCGCTTCGCTTCGTCGCTGCTCCCGAAGACGGGTTTGGGCTGGGAACTGTTCTCGCCCAAGTACCTCGAGTTCTACGGCGACATCAATCTAATGAAGGGGGGCGTGATATTCGCGTCCAAGTTGAATACGGTCAGCAAAACCTATGCGAAGGAGATCCAGACCGACCTTGCGGGGAACGGCCTGGAAGGCGTGCTCCGAACACGAGCTACAGATTTGATCGGCATTCAGAACGGCGTCGACCTTGGCGTGTGGAATCCGGTGGCCGATCGCCGCATCGCCGCGACATACAGCGCCGACGACCTGGCCGGCAAGGCAGCGTGCAAACCCGCACTCCAGAAACTTGCTCAACTTCCCGTTCGCGATGTCCCCGTTTATGGCGTGGTGTCGCGCCTCGTTTGGGACAAGGGTATCCCATTGCTGGTATCCACCCTGGAACAAATGTTGAAAGAGGACATCCAACTCATCCTGCTAGGGTCCGGCGATGCGAGCTTCGAGGGAGCGCTGCGCCAGACCGCGCAGGTGTTTCCGAATAAACTGTCGGTGACGATTGGGTACGACGAAGATCTCGCACACCAGATCTATGCGGGCTGCGACTTCTACTTGATGCCATCGCGCACGGAGCCCTGCGGATTGAGCCAGATGTACAGCATGCTTTACGGATCGGTTCCCATCGTCCACCATACGGGAGGACTTGCGGACACGGTTACGGACGCCACGGCCAGAAATCTCACCAACGATACGGCGACCGGGTTCGCATTCCGCACGTGGACCGATCGCGCCTTTCTAAATGCGTTCAAACGAGCCCAACGAACCTACCGCGATGCGGAGACGTTGGCAAAGCTCCGCCGGAACGGAATGCGGCAAGACTTTTCGTGGAGCAGTTCCGCGAAGCAATACGTGCAACTGTTCAGGGAGGCGATGGCCGCGCCGTGAGCGAGTCGAGCGTGGTGCTGACAACGCAGTCTCCCGAGGAGACGGAGCGGCTGGGAGAAGCGCTGGCGAGGCTTATGCCGACTGGCGGGACGGTCGCGCTGCGGGGTGAACTGGCTTCGGGAAAAACCTGTTTCGTCCGCGGCATGGCCCGTGCGGTTGCTGACGATCCTTCTATACACAGTCCCACGTTTACGCTCATCAACGAATACGGTTCGAAAACCAAACTCTTTCACCTGGACTTGTATCGCCTGGGTTCCATGGACGAGGTTGCCGAACTCGGCGTGGAGGAGTTGTTCGACAGCGGCAGCATCTGCGCCGTGGAGTGGGCGGAACGCGCGGAACTGCTATTACCTGATAGCCGCGTAGATGTACATTTCGACCATGCGGGGGAGGATCGGCGGACGATTGTAATCGGCGACCGCGGAATACTTGCCCCGGACTGGCGTGAGATTATCCGAGCATCACAGGTTTAGCGCGCGCAACTCGCTCATAAGTTCGCGGATCGTCTGGTAGCGGTCCTCCGGCTTCTTGGCGATTGCTTTCGTCACAATCGCGTCCAGATCCGGAGAAACTCCTTCGACGGTCTGACCGGGGGGCGGCGGCATCTCGTTGAGTTGCCGTTCCAGCACGTTCTCGCCGACAAACGCCGTATCGCCGGTTAGGCATTCGTGGAGGACCAATCCGAGGGAGTATACATCGCTCCTCGCGTCAGCGTCCTTTCCCAGTACTTGTTCCGGCGACATATAGCTGGGGGTTCCCATGACAACGCCCGTGCGGGTCATGCGGGAATCTTCCGCCTTGGCGAGCCCGAAGTCGGTCAACTTCACGAGACCGCCTTTGGCGATGAGAATGTTGTCCGGCTTGATGTCCCGGTGGACAATCCCGGCCTCGTGTATGGCCGCCAGCGCGCTGCAAGCCTGCACGATGACATTTGCAGCTTCCTTGGGCTTCAGTTTGCCGCGCTGGCTCAGGTACTTGTGCAGGCTGGGTCCGTCGATGTACTCCATGGCGATGTACGCCTTGCCCACGCTCGCGCTGATGTCGTAGATGCTGATGATGTTCGGGTGGGCGATCTTTGCCGCCGTGCGCGCTTCTCGAACGAACCGTTCGCGATACTCTTCCGAACTGTCGACCAGACTGCCGAGAAACTTCAGCGCGACGGGTCGATCGAGCTGACTGTCGCGGGCAAGGTACACGACTCCCATTCCTCCGCGGCCCAATTCCCTCTCAAGGGTGTAGCGCCCGCCCAGTGTGGATTCAACCGATTCCATGACGCGTGTGGCGGCGGCCGATCCCTCCGCGCCCACGGTCGGAGCGCTGGTCGACATGCCGCCCGCACCGGCGGGGTGGTGGGACGCTTGCGCGCTCATCGAGATTCGGGAAGAGATGTTCGAGATGCGGTCCGACACGTCGCGGAATCCCACGTTGACGGTGCGAATCTTGTAGAGGATTTCGCGCGACTCGTCCAACTTACCAAGCTGTTCGTAGGCGAGGGCGAGCATGTAGAAATAGTCCACGTTCTGGGAATCGACGCGCTTGCCCGTGAGGTGGTTGTCCAACGCGGCGGCGCAGTGGGCGTAATCGCGCAACTCATAGAAGCTCCGCCCCAGCAGCGCCCGCGACTGATCGAAGTTCGGATGGTTATCCGGGACCCGCTGCAACACCTTGATCGCCTGTTCGAAGCGCGCCGCGTGGGCGTAGGCAACCCCGGCGCGGTAGAACTCTCCGGCCCGCTCAAAGCATTCGGCCGATCGGACCGCGTCGGCCGCTTTGGCCCACATCTCGCCCGCATTGAGGAAATCGCCGGCCTGCGCGTAGGCCGCCGCAGACTCTTTCCAGTTTCCTTTCATCTGGTGGTACCGGCCCACGATGCGCGCGGCTTCCTTATCTTTCCCCGCCTGTTTCATGCATTGGGCCGCTTCCTCCAGCTTGCCCGCGAGGAGGTACACCTCGCCCGCCTGCGAGAGATCGCCGCCCTCCTTGAACAAGGCGGCCGCCTGGTCGTACCGCTTGGCGAGCTTCAAACGCGCCGCGATCGCGGGCAGCAGCGCATTTCGTTTGTCGGCCGGTACTTTCGATTTGCCGGGTTCCGTGCTCAGCATCTTGTAGCATTCGTCGGCCGCGGCAATCTGGGCGTCAACTGCGTCGGGCGGATTGGCGAAGTACGTCGCGTAGACGTCGGCCGCCTCGCCAAAGTTTTTCGCCGCAGCGAAGGATGCCGCGGCGAGCGCGTTGTTGCCTCCCCGCACGTAGGCCTTGGCCGCGTCCACGTGTTTTCCCGACTCGCTGAAGAGTCGCGCGGCGTTCATGAAATCCCGCTCCTTGAGCAGGAGCTTGGCGGCTTTCCGTTTGTTGCCGGCTTTGGCCAGTTCCATAGCGGACGCGCGATTCCGTCCCGACTTGCGGAAGAGCTTGGCCGCTTCCTTATGGCGGCCCGCCGATGCGTAGAGTTCTCCGGCACCGGCGTAGTCGCGCGCCTTCTTCAAGCGGGCAGCCGTGGCATCCAAATCCTCGCCAGGCTTCAGGCGGGTGACGGGTTCGCCCTGTTCGGCAGCTTCGAGAGCGCGAACTTCGGCGGGATCGACAAGGAGGCCATCCCGTCCACGATGGCGAATGAAGGAGCGTATCCTGCCTATCGCTGAAAAGACGATGTACAGGGCCAGGAGCGCGAGGATGAGTTTCGCGAAAAAGACGACGAGCGGCGAAAGCTCCATTCCGGTAAGCTGCTGAAAATAGGCTACCGGATAATACAGAAGCGTGTTCCAAAGATAGGAGAGAAAGCCCATGTGACGTTCCCCATTGTGACGTAGTATCCCGGCCTCGCGCGCCTATAGTACGTCATGGGCCTGCGGGCAACAAACTTCGTCCTCAGCCGGCGATTGCCTCGCGAGGGGAAGTCTCCATGCGAAGCAGGTCGAAGCGGGGATCGTTTTTAAGCCGGCGCCACACGCGAACAGGATCCACGGAAACGGCGGTGCCAAGCTCCTCACGGGCCGCAGCCAATTCGCCCAGTTGAGTGAGTACGGCGGCGCCTTCGCAGAGCGCTTCCACATCGCCTCGCGCCACATACGAATCCCGCGCGATTCGGTACCCCTCGGCAAGGACCTGAAACTCCTCGAATTCCCACAGGTCGGCAATGAGCTGCTGCTGCACCAGTGGGTTAGCCACAGTTGACTCTCCACCCATACTGGAAACGTACGCTTCCGCCAGAGCGTTCCGGGTTAAGTCCTCCTGGATGGCATCGCCGAGCTCGTCCGCCGGATTCGGGCCGGGCACGTTGAGAAGGTAGCGTTCGACATAGGCGATGGCTTGCTCGCGGTCGCCGGCCCGAGCCGCTGCGCGGGCAGACACCAGCCAGGGCACGGCGTCGTCTCCCCGGATTCGGCGCGCCAGTTCGGCGGCATGCGTGGCGGTGCGTATGTCCCCTTGACGCCGGGAAGCTTCTGACAATGGCAACAGCATCGCGGAGACGGTTCGCCGAAGCTCGGCGTGCTCAGCCGATTCGTCCAAATCATCCGCGTACTCGTCGATTGTGGTCAAGGAATGCTGTCGATTCTCACCGTCTCTCGGAAAGACGAGGACCACCCCGTTCCGCTGCACGCGCGCGGTCAGCCAGGGCGCGGAAACGCCGACAAAGGCGAACGGGCGTTTGGAGAAGTTGTCCCGCAACAATTCCCACACGGCCAGATCCCGCAGATCGCTGCGCGCTCCGGCGGAATGGTTCAGCGCGGCAAGCGCCTGGGGCCGCTCGAGCGCCCAGCGGTTCAACGCGTCGACAGGCGGGAATACCGAGTCGATGTCGAGCTTCGACCCCACGTTGGCGTTCAAGCGGTTCCGATGGCGCGGTGAACTGAGCGCATCGGCAGACACGATCGTCACATCGGGCCGAATGCCGCGAACCGCCTGGACCGTCTCGAGCAGGGTATGGATGCGCGCATCGCCGGTAATCAGAACCGACTCGGGTGGGCAGTCTGCAAAGACCGATTCGGCAAGCGCCTCGGGAGCGTTCGACGGTTCCGGCGCATAGTGCGACCATTGCAATGCGACGAGCGCAAGTCCGATTGCCGCCACAATTCCTGCGCGCCGGGGAGAGAGTCCTTCTGGTGGCAGCAGCAGCCGAGCCGTTCCAACCAGACCCCATGCCGCAAGAATGGCAACGCTCGCGGCGACCATCGCCTGGCTCGCCGATGGATCGATCAAAACGACCGTGGTTCTGGACTGATTGGTCAAGACGGGGAGAAAGGGACCCATGGCGAGAAACACGAATGACCACCCGATTGCCAGCCTGACACGACGCTGGCCAATCGCCACGATTAGGCCAAGCAATGACACGGCGAGGATAGGCCAGGTGAATTCGTCGGTGAGGCGCGCCAGAAATCCAAACGCCGGCGTCCCATCGCCAAGGGTTGGATACGGCGTGGCCAGCGCATGGGCCAGGAACTCCGGGCGCCCTTCCCCTGCGGCCAGGGCTTTCCAGATAGGCACTCCGGCGCCTGCAACAAAACCCATCGCGTATGTAAGCACGATGGCCCAAGCAGACGATCGCGCCGCGGCTGAGTGAATGGCCAGCACAGCGAGGATTAAACCCGCGACGCCAAAAACCGGATCGTTCGCCGTCGCCAGACCGATGAACGATGCGGCTACAAGAAGTGCCGGTAACGACGGTGGACGAGTGGGCCGGTAGACGATGAAGAATGCCGTTAACGCCAGAGCAACGGTGAGCGTTGCGGGCGTAACGCCAGACAGCGTCCCGCGCCATACGGTTGCACACGAAAAAAGCAACCCCGCCAGGCAGCCACAGAGGATACGCTCCACCGGGGGCGTGCGCTCTCCGGTCGAGTTCGCCGCGATCGATGCAACAAGGGCTGCGGATAAGGCCCCCAGAAACAGGTTCAAGGAGTTCAGCGCTTCCAGTGGCGCGCGTGGCGCGAGCGCGCGGCATGCGTCTGCCAGCCAGGTGCTGAGGAGTGGCCGGTCGTACACCGCATGGCCTGGTACCGCCCAGCCTTGCCACACCCCGGCCGAAATCCCGGGCTCGTAATGCCCCAAGGAACTTCCGGCCACGGCCGCGAAGACGAGCACACCCGCCCAGAACGGCTGCCGCCACGCCCTGCCGGCGCCGGGAAGACGCTCGAAGTGCTCCGGATCGTCCGGGATACTGGGCAAGTCTCGCGTTGAATCCAGATTGGTCATCGTATCTTCAATACCGGCAGATTACATCCGTCATATTTGGCGCACAACACCCGCGATCGGATCGACCCTTGCGCGGGTATGCCGTGCCGGCTTTCAGTAGAACGGAACGCCCCGCTGCTTTGAGAACCGCTAGATTCTTACAAGGAAGGAACCGGTGTCAACTGATCGTTTTCGCTGTAGCAAAGATTTTCGAGCGCCGCTAGCACGAGGCCTGCCGTGCGATCCCAGGACGCTTCGCGGGCACGTTCCCGTGCCTGGTTCGCCAAACGACGGCGCTCGATTTCATCCTGGAGCACGGTGTCCAGGACCTCGGCCAAGTGCACCGAATCGCGTGACCGATGCAGCATTCCCGTTTCGCCATTGCGAACGATCTCCCGGCCTTCCGGGGTGTCAGGGCAGACAATGGGAACTCCCAGGTTGGCGAAGTCGAGCGCACGCCACTCGCAGCCCTCGCCGCAGTACGCTACCCAAGCGCGTTCCATCTCGTCGACCGGCATTGCATCGACGCTGACCGGCCCGAGCTGCTGGATGTCCGCGGGAAATCCGCGCGTGGGCCCAACGACCGTGCACTTGATTGAATCTGCGTGTCGATCGGACAGTCTGCGCAACGCCCTGGACAATGGCTGCGCCGCATTCACGAATGCGGCGAGCGTAGGAGCCTCCGTGGGAGCTATCGGAACGCGGTCGGGGTATTCGGTGCATCCGAAGGGCGCTCGTATGATGTGGCGGCTCGGCACGCCCGCTTCGCGCAATTCCCGGCACGACTGTTCCGTGGGCGCGACGATTGGGCCTTCCGTAGCGCGAAGGCCCGGGGACAGACGGAATACGACCGGTACCAGCGGAGTCGTGGTGTACTTGGCAACCGGAAAGGGCCGGCCCGTCACGCAATCGACGATAACGTCGAACTGCCGCAACACGCCATCTGAACCCGTCATCCGAGAGAAAAACAAACCCGTCATCGCACGGTACAACGCTTTTGCACCCAGACGGGCAATCTGAATGCCACCCACTTGTTCGAGTGTCTGACTCTGCGGTCGAATCAGCGGAATACCGCCATGATTCTGGCACAGCCAAGCGACATAGTTCCCCTCGGCTGCGACGCGGCGAAACACCTCGTAGACGTATCGTTCGACGCCCGTGGCGCGCGGATGTTGCCAATCCCGTGCACACAGAACCAGTATCCGAAGCATGGTTGATACCCTTGATCTTGTATTGAGGATTGGATCGGTCACTCTCGCCAATCCGTTCC
>CAZWDH010000069.1:718-10737 GCA_964632865.1 uncultured Nitrospiraceae bacterium | reverse complement strand
AATTGTGTCAGGGTACGGCCGTTTTTGGCAACGTCCAGCCGAGGGTTTCTTGCTGGTTCGTGCGGCCACTATGGTTGATTCCGGGGCGAATCCCGTGCAAAATACGGTCGCCGACAAGTATTTACTTCGACGTTGACGAAAGCGCGAGCCGGAGATCCCCCGGAAATGGCGTGGGGACCTGCGGAACCGCTGGCGTTTGAATGGCGAAGGCTCGGTGTTGCGAAATGTGGCGCGGGGTTGTGTTACTGTACGAGCGGGTCGTGCAAGACGGCCGAACGGAAGGTACATCAGCGATTGCGATACGCGATCATATCGGATCTGCATGCCAACCTCGAGGCGGTCGAAGCCGTACTGCAACGAATTGCGCAACTGCGGATCGACCAAATCGTTTGTCTCGGCGATGTGGTTGGTTACAACGCCAACCCGAATGAGTGCGTCGATCGTGTTCGCGAAGCGAGCATTCCCACGATTTGCGGCAACCACGACGCGGTGGCCTGTGGCATCGAAGAACCTTGGGGGTTCAACCCGGTTGCACTTCACGCGGCACTCTGGACGCGCGAGCAACTGACCGAAGACAATCTCGCGTGGATCAAACAGCTCCCCGATAATATTCGTTTCGATCATTTCCTCGCGACCCACGGTTCACCGAGCGACCGCGACTGCTATCTCTTCACGTGGGAAGATGTCGTACCTCATCTGTCCTATGTGGAGGATCTCGATTACGACCTCTGCTTTTTCGGGCACACTCACAGCCCCGGGATTTTCTCGGCTGACGGCCTCTATACGGTCGACGACGATTCCCGGTTCGCGCTGGGCGAGGGCAAGACGTTTTTCATCAATCCGGGTTCGGTCGGGCAACCCCGGGACGGCGACCCGCGCGCCGCGTTTGGCATCTTCGATTCGGACAAGAACGAGTACGAACACGTCCGGGTGGAATACGATATTCGAAAAGCCGCCGACCGGGTCGTCGAAGCGGGTTTGCCACCATTCCTGGGTGAACGCCTGTTCCTGGGCCGGTAGGCATAGACCCTGGAATTAGGGGTCCAGGCTCCCCTGGAATTCCGTGCGTATCGTAGATGGAAGGAGTTACGAAGTGCGAACGAGCGAGGTCGTACGCGACACGAACGAGACGAAAATCCGCGTGGCTGTCACGCTGGACGGCAAAGGCACGTCGGATTTGGATACCGGGATCGGGTTTTTCGATCACATGCTGAACCATGTAGCCCGGCACGGCCTCTTCGACCTCACCGTCAATGCCAAGGGCGACCTCGAAATCGACGGGCACCACACGGTCGAAGACGTGGGGATTAGCCTGGGCAAAGCATACCTTCAGGCCTTGGGCGACATGAAGGGCATCGCGCGATTCGGCCACGCGGTCATCCCTATGGACGAGGTGCTGGCCGAAGTCGCCATCGATTTCAGCGGGCGGCCCTTCTTATCGTTTCAGGCGGACTTGCCGCGGGGGCGCGTCGGGGAATTCGATTCGGAACTGACGGAAGAGTTCTTCCGCGCGTTTGCGGTCAACAGCCGTTGCACGCTGCATATCGTCCTTCGCCGGGGCGGCAACCTTCACCACTGCATTGAAGGGATATTCAAGGCCTTCGCGCGCGCCCTGGATCGCGCCACTCAGTTCGACCAGCGAATTGAGGGGGTGCCGTCGACCAAGGGCATGCTGGAAACCTGACGTGAGCGACGGCGCGGGGCGTGACTTCGCATGAATCGAGATTTCACGGCCGCCGATTCACCGGAACGCGGCGAAAACGCGGATGGCGCATCGTCTTCCCACGTGGGCGAATGTGTTGGCGTGTTGGTCGTCAACCGCAACAAGCGGGACTATCTTCTGCGCGCGCTCGAGCATGTCTTTGCATCCACGCACCCGCACCTCACGGTCGTTGTGGCCGACGACAATTCGACCGACGATTCAGTCGCCGCGGTTCGGGAACGGTACCCTGATGTGAGTCTCCTTTCGACGAGCGAACGGCGGGGGGCGCCCGGTATTCGAAATGATGGGATCCGGATCTTGCTGGCGGACCCGCGCGTTCGCTTCGTGGTGTTCCTGGACAACGATGCGTTCGTCGATCCGGATGCCGTTTCCGCGTTGTTGGAGGCTGCAAACCGCGAGCCGTCGGTTGGTATCGTCGCACCAAAGGCCTTCCGCAATCGATCGGAGCGCGTCCTGTATTCCGCCGGCGAGCTTCGCGTCAATCTCTTCACGGGAATCGTGCATGATGTGGGCGCGGGAGAGGTGGACCGAGGCCAGTATGACGAGGCTCGCGCTATCCAAGCCTGCGCTTCGTTTGCCATGCTGGTGCGCCGGGAGGTTATCGAGGTCTGCAACGGATTCGATGAAGCCTTCTATCCCTACGGTTGGGAGGATGTGGACTTCACGCTGCGCGCACGGCAGCACGGGTACACGATATGGTACGCGCCGGCCGCGACGGTGGAGCACCTCGGCGGAAAGACGGGGCGCGGTCCAGTACTGGACTACGAGATCGCTAAGACCAAAAACCTGTTCCGGCTCATGGCCCGCCACGCCTCGTGGCTGCAATGGGGCTGCTTCCTTCTTGTCCTGCCATGGCGCGCAGCGCGCATGGTCCTTTCACGAATCCTTGGTCGTGTTATGATGGGGACCAGGTAGACGGTTACTTGGCAGACGCATCAGCCGGACTCAAATGGGCGATTGGGCCGGACTCTGGGGAGAGAGATCATGGCATTGCGCGTGCTCGCGCTGTCCGTTGAGACAGCCGGCCCGGAAACGATCGACCGCGGATGTACGGACGGGTTCATGCCAAACATGAGAACCCTTCGCGAACGCGGTTGCTACGGCCCGCTGGAGAGCGTTTCAAACATTTCGAGCGGCTCCATCTGGCCGTCCATGTATACGGGCTGTATGCCGTCGAAACACGGTATCGCGAATTTTCATATGCATCTCGTCAATGGGACTTACCACATCGACCGGTACGGCCCCAACCAGGTCATGCGCCCCGCCGTGTGGGACCATCTGGCGAAAGCCGGAAAACGATCGATCGTCATGGACGTTCCATTAACGCGGCCGCAACCCGGAATGAACGGGATCATGATCTCCGCGTGGGGCGTCGAAGGCCCTGCGTGGCGACGGCAAACACACCCCCCCGAGTTATTGCGCCAATTGGATCATCAATTCGGGCCTTATCCCCTGCCCAATGACGACTACCGCCGGAGCATCCGCTCCACGGAGTTGGACAAGGTGCGCGAGCTACGCGACATCCTGTTCAACGGCATGCGCTTGAAGACCCGCGTGCTGAAACACCTCATGAAAACCGATCCATGGGATTTCGTTCTGGGCGTCTTCTCGGAGTCTCATTGGGCCGACCACGTCATGTATCACGTCATCGATCCGACTCATCCGGATTACCGTCCGGAGTTCAAGGACGAGTTCGGAAACTTCTCCGAAGACTTGTTCGCCCTGCAGGATGCCTGCATTGGCGAACTGATCGACGGCCTCGATGACGACATCATGGTAATACTGTTCTCGGCGTCTGGCGTCCGCCCCAGTTACTACGGAAATCACCTCTTGCCCGACGTGCTCGAACGTCTTGGGTTCGGCTCCGGGCCGGGCGGCCTTCCGGCAAACGAAGAGACTGCCGAATCCACGAAATCCTGGAGTTACTATCGCATCCGGCAGATTCAAGATACCGTGTCCACTCCGGTCATCATGACCCTGAAGAAGCTCGCACCAACGCGCCTCTGGGAGAAGTGGACCCGTCGCCTGATTTTCGCCCGGGAACGCTGGGCCGATAGCCGGGCGTTCTGCCTTCCCAACGACTACTGCGGCAATATCCGCATCAACCTCGAAGGGCGCGAGCCCAACGGTAGAGTGCGGAAGGACGAGTACGACGCTGTATGCGCGGAGCTATCAAGCGAGTTGCTCGCGCTGGAAAACCCCGATACCGGCGCTCCCGCGGTCGAAGCGATCCTGAAGCTTCGCGAACTTTATCCCGGGGAACACGCGGACCGCCTTCCCGATCTCTCCGTAGTCTGGTCGGACAAGCACCCCATTCGCGCGCTGCGTTCCCCGCGCGTGGGTATGGTCCGCGGTGAGAATCCGGAGCGCAGGCCCGGCGCGCATAGCAATGTCGGTTTCGTCGCGGCCGCGGGACCCGGAATTCGTGCCGGTGCCGCGCTTGAGGGAGCCCGAATCGTCGATCTCGCGCCGACCGTGCTGAACGCCCTGGGGATCGATCCGCCCGGGGAGATGGACGGACAACCGTTGCGCTTCTAAGGAAAGTGCGAGGCACCCGCGTGATCCACGCGGGGAATCCCCACATTCGTATGCGATTTCGACGTTTCATGCGCGTACCACGGCGTGACAACCCGGTATGCCTTCGTTATAATAATCACCCGCAAGTGCGGTTTGGCGGACGACCCGGGAAGGAGTTCAAGAGCGCCGTTTTATGATTAAGCATATCCTTGTACCTACCGACGGCAGCGAGCAAGCGGTTTGCGGCGTACGGTATGCTGTCGCGGTTGCCCAGCAGTATGGGGCGAAAGTGCACGGCCTCCACGTAATCGACCTCAAACTGCTGGAAGGTCCGATCCTGCGCGACGTCTCCGCATCGCTCGGCACGGCGCCCTACGCGAACTACGAGGGCAACATCAGCATGATCCTCGAAGAACGCGGCAAGGTCGCGCTGCAGGTTTGCGAACGGCTGGCCAAGGAAGCCGGCGTAGAAGTTGCGGTCCAGAATGTCACTGGACTTGTCGAGCGCACCATCCTCGAGAAGAGTGAACTGGTCGATTTGGTCGTCATGGGCCGCAGTGGGGAACACAGCGAGTGGCTGGAAGGCGTTCTGGGTTCAACGACGGAATCGGTGGTACGCCGAACCCAGAAGCCCGTGCTCGTCACCGGCCGGGAGACCCCCGGCAAGGATCGCTTTGTCATTGCCTACGACGGTTCCACGCACGCACGGCGCGCGCTCAGCGTTGCCGCGGACGTGAGCAATAGCTGGAAAGCGCCGCTGGATGTGCTGGTCGTTGGAAACGGGACCAAGGCAGAGGGCGCGGTTGCGGAAGCGCGCAACTATCTTGAACCCCATGATCTAACGGTGCGGTACGTCTTGCGCGAAGGCGACCCCAGCGAAGTCATCGTTGGGTACGCCGAGGAATGCAATGCGGATCTGCTTGTGATGGGCGCCTACGGGCACACCAAGGTGAGGGCCCTCGTCGTGGGAAGCACGACGGCATACGCAATGAACCATGCGCCGTGCCCGCTCCTCCTCACCCGATGAAAGCAACACGAAGGAACGCGAACTCAGATGGAACCGATTCGGAATCTTGACCAGATTATTGAGCGTGTCGGCGATCTCCCGGCGATCCCGGAAGTGGTCGCGGAAGTGCTGCGAGCAACAGACGATCCGTTGGTCGACATGGCCGACGTGACGGAGATCATCGAGCGGGATCCCGCCATGACAGCGAAGATTTTGCGCATCAGCAATTCGCCCTATTATGGGATGAAACAGTATGTGGGAACCCTCAAGCTTGCGCTGGTGATCCTCGGCGTCCGGGAAGTGCGCAATATCGTGCTTGGCGTGTCCGTGTTCGATACGTTGAAGGACGGAAAGCACAACAAGATGATACCCGAGACGTTCTGGGCTCATTCGTTCCTGGTCGGGGGGTTGTCAAAGCAATTGGCGACCACCATGCGCCTGGGCATGCACGGCGAAGCCTTCATCTGCGGGCTCTTGCACGACATGGGCAAACTCGTCTTGCTCCGGCAGATGTCGACGCCGTATGCCAAACTGCTGGACTCGGTGCGGGAACGTCCGGAAACGCTTTGCGAGGCCGAGGTGTCGCAGTATGGGTTCACCCACGCCGACGCGGCCGCCGCCCTCGCCGAGCGGTGGAACTTCCCGAAGACACTTGCCGACGCCATACACCTCCACCATCCGACGGGCGACTCCACACTGGCCGCCGCGAAAGACCCGAAGCTTGCCGCCATCGTACGGCTTGCCAATGTTGCCGTCCACGAAGATCTGGATGAGGAGGATGGTCCTTCCGCGGCTACGGCCGACAGCGAGATCTGGACCGTTTTGAATGCTTCACCGGCTCCGATCGACGCCGCCGATCGCCGTAAGGTATTGGCGGAAATGATCCAGGAATTGAAGGGCAATCCGGCGCCCCAGTTCTGACGGTTGAACACCATGCATTTCGGCTCTCCACCCGACGGTGCGCAGGGTCTTCAGGAGTCATTACACCACCATGGCAAAAAAGGAACGAATCCCGATCCAACGTTCGGGCGACCTGGAATCCATTGATTTGGAACTGGACGAAGCGCTCGGCCGTCTGGACGGCGCCAACGAACGAATCGTGAACCTGTTGCAGTCCATCGAAACGGCAAATACTGCGGACGAAACGAAGGTCTACGCGGAGGAAGGCGACGAGGGCGAAGAACCGGCCACGGAAGCGCCGGAACAGCCGGATGAGACTGGCGGGGCCTCCCCTGAATGAGGTTCCGCGCGGCAAGCGTTGCGCCTCTCGAAAGAACACCCACGTCCAGCGGTCGGGGCATTGTTCGTAGTGTCTGAATCGAGATCGGGATCGAAGTGTGTTTCCGATCCCGATTTCAACAAAGGCAAGTTCGCAGCCGCCAAATGGAACAACCGGCCAATAGCACTCAGTAGGCAATACGCGGCGAGACGCATGAAGTGACCATCCCTTTTGACACTGCATCCACCGAGAACGGCGCACTCAAGATTCTCATGACCGATCCCCATCTCAAAGGCGGGGGCCAGGTGCGCTATGTGGTCAACCTTTCCCGGGAACTGGTGCGCCTCGGACATCGAGTCACCATCGGGTGCAGACCGGGGAGTGTGCTGGCTGAGGGCGCTCGGGATGCCGGATGTGAAGTCCTGGACCGGTTCACCTACCGCGGCGGACTGCGGCCGCGCTGCTGGATGCGCGACATCTCCCAGGCGCGGCGGTTCATCGCGGAAGACCGGCCCGACATTCTTCATGCCAACGGCTCGCAGGATCATTGGGTCAGCGCGGTGGCCAACCGGCTCGACGGGTTCCCCGCGACCATGGTGCGGACGCGTCACAACACGTACCCCGTCAGCGAGAGCCGGGCAAACCGGACGCTCAATCGCGCGTGGACGGATTATCAGATCGCCGTTTGTGAGGCGGTATTCGATCTCCGCGCGACCCGGCCGGTGTTCGACGCGACACGCATGTGCGCGATCCACAACGGCGTCGACCCGGAGGCATTCAAACCGAACCCGGAGACACGCCAGCGAATGCGCGACGAATTCGGATTCGGGGACGCGCACATCGTGCTCGGCATGGCCGCGCGATTGACCGAGGCGAAGGGGCACCAGTTCCTGTTTCGCGCTGTCACGGGGCTGAAGGAGCGGCACCCCGGGCTCCGGCTTCTGATCCTCGGACAGGGCGATCTGGAAAACGAACTCAAGGGCCTAAGCGGCGAACTGGGGATCGCGGACATTACCACCTTCGCCGGATTTCGTAATGACATTGCGGACTGCGTGCAGGCCTTCGACATCGGCGTCCAGCCATCCATTGATTGCGAGGCCTCGTCGTTCAGCGTCATGGAGCAGATGGCGACCGAGGTGCCCATGGTCGCCTCCGACCATGGCGGCACCAAGGAGATCGTGCGCGACGGTCAGGACGGCTATATTGTGCCGCAGGGAACGGTGGAGCCGCTCGCGGAAGCGCTCGAGAAACTGATTGCCGATCCCGCCCTGCGAGAACAAATGGGGGTCTCGGCCCGTCAGCGAATCGCCGAGGAATTCACCCTCGCCAAACTGGCCGAACGGACGGTCTCCGCATACCGGCGCGCTCTCGAAGTGCACCGCGCGCGGCGCTACAATGTTGCCCCGTGAGAACGTTCGTACAAGTCCACCAGTCCACTCCAAACGCTGCAACCAAATTGGTAACGCCGTCGCGTCATTGCGCGGCGGCGGACTTGTGGTGCCGGCTTAGAGCCGGCCCCCGTCGCAGGGTGGCAGCCGGCACCACAATGGGCCCAACGCCGGCATAAGTCGTGAACCCGGTCCACGGAGACAGGAGATGAATCCTCCGAAAGGACACTGCGCGTGAGGATTCTCCACATCGACGAGCAGAGGGGCTGGCGCGGCGGCGAACAGCAGGCGAGCTACCTCATTCGCGGGCTGCTTGCACGCGGCCACGAATGCGCTATCGCGGGCCGCCCGGGGAGCGCCTTTGTCACCACCGACCACGGCTCTGGGTTACTTGAAGTCGTGGAAGCGCCCTTCCGCGGCGAGGCCGACCTCTGGACCGCCTTCCAACTAGCGCGCGCCGTGCGCCGCCTGGACATCGACATCCTGCATGCCCACACGAGCCACGCATTGACATACGCCGTGCTCGCGCGGAAACTCGCCGGGCGGGGCAAGGTGGTCGCCTCGCGCCGCGTGGACTTCCCCCCACGCCAAAACGCCTTCAGCCGCTGGAAATATGGTGCGGCCGATCGCATCGTCGCGATCTCGGAGAAAATCGCCGAGGTCATGCGGACCTTTGGCATTCCGGATTCGCAACTCCGTGTTGTCCACAGCGGCATCGACCCCGGCCGGCTCGATGTAGAGCCCTTACCGCGGGCTGAACTGGGCGTGCCGGAAGGCATACCCCTCCTCGGCAACGTGGCCGCGCTGGTGGGGCACAAAGATCACCGCACCCTCATTGCCGCCATGCCCGTCGTGTTGCGGGAGGTGCCCGAGGCGCACCTGATCATCGCGGGTGAAGGACCGCTTCGCCCAAATCTGGAACGCCAGATCGCCCAACTGAATCTGGGTCACGCGGTCCACTTGCTGGGGTTTCGAAATGACGTGCCCGCGATTCTAAAAGCGCTGGATGTCTTCGTCATGTCCAGCAAGGAGGAGGGGTTGGGGACCTCCGTTCTCGACGCCATGGCCGCCGGGATTCCCGTGGTCGCCACTGCCGCGGGCGGTATTCCCGAGATGGTTCGGGATGGCGAAACAGGGCTCCTCGCGGAGGCGGGCAACCCACAGCAACTCGCGGATCGGATTGTTGCCGTTGTTCGGGATTCCCGGATGGGCGACGCATTGCGCGAGAGCGCAGCGCGTCTCGTGCGCGAGCGCTTCACCCTGGATGCCATGGTCGCGGGTAATCTCGAGATCTATCACCGACTAATCG
The DNA here is from genome assembly GCA_964632865.1 of uncultured Nitrospiraceae bacterium. Classification (GTDB taxonomy): domain Bacteria; phylum Hydrogenedentota; class Hydrogenedentia; order Hydrogenedentales; family SLHB01; genus JAHDWY01. The sequence continues at coordinate 1,575 of CAZWDH010000069.1, read as the reverse complement.
CTCGCCATGCATAGCGGGGTAATCTGCCGAGTCCGGCCGCCCGAACCACAGCAGCCTGGCGGGGCCTCCATGTTTGAATAGGCGATTTGACCACTTGCAAATACGCAGGGACTCGCTTATACTACGGGCCGTGCACTGACTCAATCAAGGTAGGATGAGATCCGTTCGTTTTGTGCCTCCCTCGAGATTTGACGCGTGTGTCAGTCTACTTCGGGTGTGACGCGGAGCGGATTTTGTTTGCCGTGTGAGGAACGGCGGCAAACGTTGGCATTGATGCACTAAGGAACCAGCTCTCATAGCGAAGCGGGAGCCCATCATTCAGGAGGTGTCTATGTTCAAGAAGGCGGTTTTGTTTGCAATGACGGCATTGATCGCATTGACTTCGTTGGGTTGCGGCGGTGGCGACCGGCAATCAATGGAAGCCGAAGAAGAGGGTCAGATCTCTCCTCGCCGCGAACGCTATGAGGACCCCGCTCCCGACGAGCAGGCTCCGCAGGAGTAGCGCGTTTTTTCCCTCCACGACGATACATCTACGTCGGCTAGTCATATGGGGGCGCGATGGGCAATCGCTCAAGAATGCGCGCGTCCGTTCTATGTTCAGAGTAGATTCTAAAGGCGGGGCTGGATTGGCGAATCGCGGCGATCCAGCCCTACTTTTTTTCGCCCACACAAGGACGCCACAAAGCGCATGATCGAAGACGTGGGTGAGTCCCGGGTTGTCATAACGCGCTTCAAATGCATGCCATGGCTCGGTCTCCGAGCTACCGGGACTCTCCAACTACCAAGTCCTTACTGCGGGTAGCCAACGCTGAGATTCCACTCTTTCCTGGTCCGGATCTTCGTTCGGCGCTACTGTA
>CAZWDH010000069.1:0-708 GCA_964632865.1 uncultured Nitrospiraceae bacterium | reverse complement strand
TCCAAAACGCGCTTCAAATGCATGCCATGGCTCGGTCTCCGAGCCTCTCCAACTCCCAAGTCCCCACTATGGGTAGCCAACGCTGAGATTTCACTCTTTCCTGGCCGGGGTTTTCGATCGGCGCTACTGTAGCTCAGCGCTCCCCAGTTTCACTGGCTCGGGTTTGGCAAACACAATCCGGCATCGACACGACGAGATTGCGCAATCGTCGATTGTGGTGCAGGCTTCCAGCCTGCGAAAAGCCGTGGGCTGGAAGCCTGCACCGCAACACAACCCACTACCTGGCAGGAAAACTCCATAGGTGGAGGTTGTGGAACGAACGAAACTGGGGAGCGCTGGGCTGCTGAAGACACTCCCTGGACCCCCTCGTGGGACAGGCAAGGGACAAGGCCCCATACGCGCGCCGTGGCTTGCTTCCTCGTTAAACTCCTTGGCGCTCGCCCCTAGCTTCCGGCGCCCTTGTTTCTCCACAGTCCTTGGCATCTCTTTGGATCTTACAGATGCCCCGACGTAGAGATTCCAGCTCCGGGACATAAACAGTTCTTTCCCTCGATAAAAAAAGCCCGAGGGCCGGGTCGAAACCCGGCCCTCGGAGCCAATTATACGATATGATTCTGGATCGAATCGCGGTCTACGCGATCAGGGGAACCAGAAGTTGCCATCCTGCATGGCGGCCTGAGACGCCATGTAGAAGGTCGAGCCATTCGC
>CAZWDH010000068.1:0-25288 GCA_964632865.1 uncultured Nitrospiraceae bacterium | reverse complement strand
CAAAGTCTGAGATCCGATGAGGTAGCCACACATGATAGGAGGGACTACGCTGGTCGCGATTCGATTTGGGTAGGCGCGCTGAAGAATCAGGCATGGCCGCGGCGGGTTGGAAAACCCGCCCTCCTCGAAGCGGACATAAGAAAACGGGCGAAAGACCGAAGGTCCTCCGCCCGTTCGCGATCGTTGGCGTACTACGACGGCGTGCCGACTTCTTTCTCCTCGCCGACTTCGGCGGGCTTCTGGTGGCCGTTGCCGTTTCCGTTGCGCGGCGCTGCGAAGGGGAACTCTTCCTGCGGAATCACTTTCGGTTCCGCCATGACCAGTTCGCACTTGTCGCCGTCGCAGTAGAGGTCGGAGGTCTCGTCGGTGTTCAAGTTCTCGAAGTCCAGTCCTCTCAGCTTCGAGGCCGCATTGTGGTACATCTCCGGCGTAATCTCCTGGTAGGGCGCCTGGGCGTAGTTGTGTTCCACGAGCGGCAGAAAGCTGATGGACTTCAGGCGCGGTTCGTACAGCTCCAGGATCTTCGGGATGTCCCGCGCCTCTTCGGGCCGGAATGTGATCGTCGCGCTGACCTGGTTGTCGGCCCAGTAGTATTGCATCTGCGCCACGTTCTCGACCTGTTCCCAGATGGACACGTCATTCTTGGATCGCTCGAACATGCGCTGCTTCACGGGAAAGTACACGACCAGCGTGTTGTCGCCGTAGACGGAGTCCTCCATACGATACCCCGCGCGGCGGATGGGCTCGACGAGGGGGCTGGTCCGGTCGATGCGAATCGTCCGGTAGTAGAATTGCGAGTGAGGATAATGGATTCCCGGCGTGACGCCCGGCAGTAACGACACCGTACCGCTGGGTTTCACGCTGGTTTTCTTGATGCTCTCCGGAATGCACAGCCACTGCGCGTAGATCCGATCGAGCTTACAAATATACGTGTAGCCTTCGTCGCACCACTGGAAGTGCGTGCGCCGTCCATGCTTCTCGAACGCTTCAACGATGCCCGACTGGGAGAGGCCGATACGGCGGTTCCGCAGCATGATCGCGTTGGTGCGTTCGTTGTGGGTCGGCACGAGCGTGACGGTTTTCGCGTAGAGATAGGCAAATTTCAGCGTGCGTTTGTACTCTTCGAAGCTATCGTGGAGCGACGGGAAGGTCTCGACTAGGTTACAGATCTCGTAGGATTCCAGACTCTGCTCGGCGCAGGGGTTCGTGCCCTGGACCTTTTCGTCGGCGTTGTTGATCCCGTCTTTCAGCCGGCCAAAGGCGCGCGCGTTTTCCAGCCAGAAGTAGCCGGGTTCGCCGTTCTTGGCGGTCTGCATGCCGACCTGCTGGTAGTCCATGCCGATGTCGGCGGAGACGCTGTTGTTCGAGGCCCAGCGCCACGCCATCAGCTTGTCCTTGAACAGTTCGGGATCCTTGAGTTGCAGATACTCCTGGTCCGCGGGATTCCCGAGGGCAAGTTCCGCGGTGCGCCGGACGCCGCCGGACACGACGCATTTACCGATGACGTTCATGAGGTCGGTAATGTCGGCCGACGTGATACGGTCGCCGATTCGGGGCTCCAGCACCTTGTCGATATTGGCGATGCATTCAATCAACGGCGCCGGGCCAGGGGCGATGCCGCCGAAGGTGCGAATAGGCGATCCCGCGGGACGGATCTGCGAGTAATCGATATGGGCGGGACGTTTGCCCTTGCCCGCGTAAGCTTCCAGCACGCAGCGAACCAGGTCGACCCAGCCTTCCTTGGAGTCTTCGACGACGTGGGTGTAGCCGGCGGGTTTCGGATCGTGAATCGTGACCGTCCCTGCGCCCTTGGTATCAAATGCCACCCCGACGCCGAGGAGCGACATGTCCATGAGGAAGCAGAACGGTTCCGAGAAATTGAAGTTGATTTCGTCCGTCGACACAAACGCGCAGTTGTTCAGCGCCGCCGAACCGCGCTCGTAGATGTAGTCCGAGCCCATCATCCACAGACCGCGTCCGGGCGGCAGGAACTTGAAGTCCCACATGAGCTGGTACATTTCCTGGGCGGAGCGCTGCGCCTTCTGGGTGTTCCAGGGCAACTTGAGGTTGCGGCAGTGGTTCAACTGGATGGTGTAGCAGCCTTCCACCACGCGCCGTACCGTTTCCCAGTACTCTTCGGTCCGCCCGCCCTCGCCCGGTACCGCTCGGGCATAGGTGCGTTTGAACGTTACGTAGCCCAAAGGCCCCCACTTGGGCTGGGTGCCACGGAATTGATCGATGAACTTCTCGGATAGCTTGAACCGCTCTTTGACCTCGAACAACATGTGGCCTCACCTCACTTTCGCAAAAACAACTCGTATCTGAACGAACGGACCCCCGCGTCCCTCCGTAGTGCCGTTAGACTCAAACTTTCTTATGGGGCGTGCGAATCCAGGGCAGTCCCTCTACGACTTCCACTTCATAATCGCCCATCAAACTGGTGTATCGGTCCTTCACGGCTTCGTAGACCTTGCCGAATACGAACCGAAGTTCTTCTTCGGCGTCCGGCGCGGTACGCATCTCGATCACGTGGCGGAGCGCCCGGAAATTGCAGGACCAGCCAATCGTCGTCGCCAATCCCTCGGGCGCCACGCGCCGGAAGGCCGACGTCAGTTTCTTTTTCCGGTCGAACTTCTTCTCATCCTCGATGGCGTAAGTTTCCGCCAGCTCGCGCTGTACGGATTCCAAATGCTCGAGGGTCTTGCCGAACACTTCAAGTCCCTTTTCGTCTTCCTTTATGTGCGACGGTACGTAGGCCGACAGCCGGTCCAACCGAACAAACCGCAGCGATTCCTGCGAGATGGCCGTACCGGCGCGATGCCTCACCAGCTCATGAGTAAACACCCGGCTCACGTCGGCGAGGATGAAGTTCAGAACCGCGTGTTCGATCACGCTGCCGTGACCGACCTCGAGCACATGGCCGAGGTAATTGGCGTTACCTTTACGAACGCGAGTGACGTTGGGGTTCAGTCCCGGCTCGAAACTCCGATAGCAAAGGCGCCCGTAGACCTCGCAAAGCCGCTCCGAGTCGCTGGGCGCGTCCGTCGACCATTGGGGCGTCCCGACATGCTGCAAATAGGCCTGGAGACCCTCCTCGACAACGCGGGTTTCTCCGATAAGAAAAACTTTTGGTTCTACAAATTCCATGGTCCATCCAATTGCAAGACGCCCAAACGGGACAAAAACGCTAAATAACTATAATTAAACAACTTGGAGAATTCAGAGCTTGAGTGCGGAACCCCGGTGGTCAGACGCTCACCGGGTCGGGGCAGCGCCAATGCATTATAGGAGCGCTCTTCCGCGATGTCCACCACTTCGTGACCCTCGCCTTTCCGCCTGGCGTTTACGGCCCGTGCCGTTCCACTCAAGGACGACACACGTGGGTTGAACAAACCCTAACTCACTAAAAATAAATGAATTAGCGTGGCACCAAGGACGCGTATCGCGCGTTCCGGACAGGCCTTCGAACCTCTGCGATCCCCCAGAATCCGTCGGCTTCACGCCTTTTACCGCTATGGGAACAGTGTATCACTCGACCGGATTAAATTCAATATGTTGTGGTGATTTTTCAATCTAATACATTATATAGGTTTTCACAGCACCCGTCGCGAGTTTACTTCTCAATAAACGCACTTTGTGTCCTCTCGATATCCGTTGCTGAATCTCTCGGATGATTCTGTTCTTCGGAATCTGGTACGATACGGCCCGATCGCGGACTGGGAAAGGCTGTAAACAATCTATGAGCACTGGTGTCGGCGAACGTGCCCTGGAAAACCTGCGTACCGTTCGTGTTCTACATCCCATGATGTTGTCCCTGACGCCGCTGCTGGGGCTCTACGCCCAAAACGCCTCCGTGACACCCCTCCAAGTGCTTGTGCGTCCTGCGATGGTACTCGTCGCGGGCGCTGCCATCCTTTGGATTCTAAGTTGGATCCTTCTGCGCGACCGGTATCGCGCCGGTTTCGTCGCGTCGGCGCTGGTCCTGGCTTTCATCGTGTTGTGGGGCGTTTTGGAAGACGCAATCGCAGCGGTAGTCCCCCTGCTCTCTTCGTGGTCCCCGGCAACGTTTTATGTGGCCTATGCCGGGCTGGTGCTCTTGGGAATCGGCGGATACCTTTACCGCTATCGCAAAAGCAAGCGCGCGATGGGGAATTTTGCACTGGTAATGGTGCCCGTTGCGTTGGTGGGATTCGTTGTCGCCACCTTCCTGCTGGCCCCCGTCTTTGGACGGCGCGCCGCGTGGATCATAACGGTCTACCTCGTCGTTACGTGCTTCGTCGTGTACGGAGTTCTGCGTTCGAGGAGCGACTATCGCGCGTTGACCCCTTCGGCGAACTGGTTTGCCGGAATTCTCATCGCGTTGTATTGCGGCGTGGTGTTGTTCAACCGCACACCGGTGCCTGATGTGGAAATCGTTCCCATGGACATCACCCCAGCCTTGGAGAAGGATGCGGAACTGCCCGACATCTACGTGATTTGTCTGGACGGCTACGCCCGCTCCGATGTCCTGCGCGCCACGTACGGTTTTAACAACATGGCATTTGAAAGCGCCCTGCGCAATCTCGGCTTCGAGATCGCGCAGGACAGCGTCTCGAATTATACGGTGCCGGCATTCTCCTTGACCGGCTGCTTGAATCTCGACTATCTCGATGACCTGGTCGTGGCTGCCGACCGGGCCGAAGGCACCGTTGACAACGTTCTTGACCTGTATCATTCGAACCGGGTGTTTTCGTTTCTTCGTACCCAGGGGTATCGCATCATCGCCCTGTCCCCGGGCGTCCAGTCGCTGGAGTTGGACGAGCCAGCCGTCGACGCGCGTCTGGAGCCGCCTCGTTCGCCCGGCGAGTTCGAAATGGTTTTGGCCGGGCGCACCGTGGCGTCCCGGTTCATGGAGGCCGTGTACTTTCTAAGGTATCGAAACCCTGCCTATTGGCATTACGCATTTCGGCGAACGCGCATCCTGCACGCGGTCGATGCCATCAAAGGGATCAGCGGCGAGGAATCCGGCCAGCCGCGTTTCGTGTTCGCCAACTTGCTCATACCAGAACCGCCATACCTTTTCACCCGGGATGGCGGGCGCGCACAACCGTTCGGTCCAGGGTCCCTTTCCGTGCAGCGGGGCATGCGCGGCCAGGAGGAGGAATTCCGGGAGGCGTACCTGGACCAGCTCTTTTTCACGAACCGCATTATTACGGATATCGCAGAAGATATTGCGGTGCAGTCGAGCCGGCCCTGCGCCATCGTCGTGCTGTCGAGCCGGGGTGCGCCGCTATCTCTCCAACCGAGCGGCGCCAGCGTCAACGCGCGCTATGCGAATCTGATCGCCGCCCGTTTTCCACAGCCTTCCGACGGCGAAGACGACGCGTTATACCCATCGCTGAGTCTCGTCAACGTATTTCGGGTCGCGTTCAACCGGCTCTACGATGCCGGCCTTCCACTCCTTGACGATGAGATGAAAGTGACGGACGACGATGCGCCGTTTGTGTCGACCGCAATGCCATGAACGGGCAGCCGTGCCGACTCTGAATTTGCCCCGATCCGCGGAACCGTTATAGAATGTAGGTTCGCAATGATCGGAGAATAACCAGGGAATCCCTGTGACAGGTGAGGTGACGATATGGCGTTTGACTTTGACATGATACAGGCGGTGTACGGCCGAATCGCGGACCGCGTCGCGGCGGCGCGAAAGGTGCTTGGCCGTCCGTTGACCCTGACGGAAAAGATCCTATACGCGCACTTGTTCGACGGGGTTGCGAAGGAGGCCTACACGCGGGGCGAATCCTACGTGGATTTCGCGCCTGACCGCGTCGCCATGCAGGATGCCACGGCGCAAATGGCGCTGCTGCAGTTCATGCAGGCCGGTCGGGCCAAGACGGCGGTACCATCCACCGTTCATTGCGACCACCTCATTCAAGCCAAAGTCGGCGCGCGCGAGGATTTGCTGACCGCTATCGACGTCAACAAGGAAGTCTATGACTTTCTGTCTTCCGTGTCGGATAAGTACGGCATCGGCTTCTGGAAACCGGGCGCGGGGATCATTCACCAGGTCGTGCTCGAGAACTACGCCTTCCCCGGTGGCATGATGATCGGCACGGACTCCCACACGCCGAATGCGGGCGGCCTCGGCATGGTCGCCATTGGCGTGGGTGGCGCGGACGCGGTCGACGTGATGGCGGGGATGGCTTGGGAACTGAAGTTCCCAAAGGTCATCGGCGTCCATCTGACGGGCAAACTGAGCGGCTGGGCGTCCGCGAAGGACATCATCCTGAAGGTTGCCGGTATCCTTACCGTAAAGGGTGGTACGGGCGCGATTGTCGAGTACTTTGGCCCCGGTTCGGAGTCTCTGTCGTGCACGGGCAAAGGCACCGTGTGCAACATGGGTGCGGAAATCGGCGCAACGACCTCGATTTTTGCGTATGACGATTCCATGGCGCGGTACCTGCGCGCGACCGACCGGGCTGACGTGGCGGAAGCCGCGGAGGCTCATCGGGACCATCTCCGGCCCGACCCGGAGGTCTACTCCAATCCCTCGGAATACTATGACCAACTCATCGAAATCGACTTGAGCACGCTGGAACCCCACGTGAACGGCCCGTTCACGCCCGACTTGGCGTGGCCCATTTCCAAACTCGGGGAAGCGGCCAAGGAACACGACTGGCCAACGGCCATCGAAGTGGGGCTTATCGGATCCTGCACGAATTCCTCGTACGAAGACATGACGCGCTCCGCCTCTCTGGCGCGGCAGGCTAGCGCGAAGGGCATCAAAGCGAAGGCCGAATTCACCATCACGCCGGGTTCGGAGCAGGTCCGCTACACGGTGGAACGCGACGGCATCCTCAAGGACTTCGAGGCTATCGGCGGCGTTGTGCTGGCGAACGCCTGCGGACCCTGCATCGGGCAGTGGGAACGGCACCGGCACGGCGGAAACGACGAACCGAATACGATCGTCACTTCCTTCAATCGCAACTTCGCCAAACGCAACGACGGCAATCCGAAAACCCACGCCTTCGTCACGTCACCGGAACTGGTCACGGCGCTGGCGCTGGCGGGCGACCTAACGTTCAATCCTCTGACGGATACGTTAACGACGGAAGACGGGAAACAGGTCAAACTCGATCCCCCTTCCGGCGAGGAATTGCCCGCGAAAGGGTTTGCCTGCGAGGATCCAGGGTATCAAGCGCCCGCGGAGGACGGCAGCGGTGTGGACGTCGTCGTCAAGCCGGACTCCAAGCGACTTCAACTGCTTGACCCCTTCCCGGCCTGGGAGGGCACGGACCTGGTGGGGTTGCGCCTCTTGTTGAAGGCGAAAGGAAAGTGCACGACGGACCACATATCCATGGCCGGACCGTGGCTGCGGTATCGGGGCCACCTGGACAACATTTCTGAGAACTGCTTCATCGGCGCCATCAACGCATTCAACGACGAAGCGAACAAAGTGAAGAGCCAACTCACCGGTGAGTACGGACCCGTGCCTGCGACGCAGCGGGCCTACAAGGAAGCAGGGATTGGGACGGTCGTGGTGGGCGATGAGAACTACGGCGAAGGTTCCTCCCGCGAACACGCGGCCATGGAACCGCGGCACCTCGGCGTGCGGGCCATTCTAGTCCGTAGCTTCGCCCGTATTCATGAGACCAATCTCAAGAAACAAGGCATGCTCGCGCTTACTTTTGCCGACAAGGCCGACTACGACAAGATCCAGGAAGACGACACCATCGACATCCTGGGACTCACGGAGTTCGCGCCGGGCAAGCCGCTGTCCGTAGTGTTGCACCATGCCGACGGAACTACCGACGAGTTCAAGGTCAACCACACGTATAACGAGAACCAGATCGAGTGGTTCAAGGCGGGTAGCGCGTTAAACCTGATTCGCAGTGGTGTAAACGCCTGATCGCACAGGTGGGGGCGCAACTTTTTCGCCAGGGACCGGGCGTACATATTGTGCGGCCGGTATCCGTGGGGTTTACTTGAGGGGTTGACCCATGAAGAGCATGGGACGCACAGCAGCGAAGTTGGTCGTGATTTCCGGGTCAGCCACGATATTGTCGGTACTCGTCATGCAAGTCATGACCGGGGGCGACATTTCCCCGCACCAATATCCCAATTCGGAAGGCTTCAAATCGGCCATGCTCTGGCTGGAACTTGCCGGATCACCGGAAGAAGTCTTCAAGGTTCTCGGGCCTTTTGATTCGGAGAAGGGAGAAGCGCTGCGTGAGAATCTCGATACCATTAACGTATACGATTTCGCGTTTATGGTGTGTTACAGCGCGTTCAACGCCTCCCTCATCATTTTCGTCACACACCTGAACACCTACCGATTCACGGGACTCATAAAGCTCAAGGCGTTTCTGATTCTCGGCCTTATCCTCTCGGTTGCCATGTTGATCGGAGATTTCGTCGAGAACGTTTCGTTGCACGAACTCACCCACGCGAAATCCCCGACTGAGATCGCCGCGTCTACGATGACGCAGCTTCAGTACTGGACTCGCGTCAAGTGGGGATCCATTTCGGCCGTGTGCCTCATGCTTTGCGCCGGATACACGGCGTACTTTTGGCGTATTCCGCCACTACTCCTTCCGGTGGGACTCGCAATTGCCGGCGTCTCGGGAATCATCGCCATCAGTATTCCCGACGCCCGGTTTGTGTTGGAACGAGTGACGGTCGTCCACATTGCCATCGTCTGGTCAGCTGCACTTGTCCATGCGGGCGTCTTCCTGAAACACGGCCCGCACCCTTCGCTCTTGCCCCCCGCGACCCGGCCGCTGGGCGAGCCGTCCGAGAAGATCGAAGCACGGCAAGCCTGACCGCTGCTGAATCTTCCGACTACTCGAATTAGTCAAAAGACACAATTATTGTTTGTATTATTTATTCATATGTATTTTGACATATGTATAAGTTAATGGTATAAAGGTTCAACACAGGGTGATCCACGGGCTAATTTGACGGCGACAGCGATGAAGACCCACGCAAACACTATTGAGAATCGAACGTTTTTCGAGAGCTTTTCCCAGGAGTTTCAACCGCTCCTGGATCAGGCGGTCAAACGCAATACCGTGCTGTCACTGGTTCTCTTTGATATCGACTGGTTTGGCAAAACCAATGACGACCATGGCCGCGCCGTGGGCGATGCGGTGATCCATGCATTCGCGGCATCGTTGGCGGAATGCGTCGATGGCCGGGGTCAGGTCCTGCGGTACGGCGGAGACGCGCACATGGCGGTGATGCCTGGGGTGGAGAAGGAAGACGCCTTCCTGTTGGCAGAAGAGGCACGGCGCGCCTTCGACCGTAAACACATTGTCAGATCCGGCGGGCACGAGGTAGAATTGGGGCTTACGTTAAGCGCGGGTGTAGCTTCCTTTCCAGACGATGATTCGAAAGCGCCGGAGCTGGTGCGAAAAGTGAACGAGGCGCTGTATCGAGCCAAAGTCTCGGGACGGAACAAGGTCTGCCTGGCCAGGGAAGAGAAAATGCAGACCAAGACGAGCCACTACACGCAAGGACAGTTGGCGGGTCTCGCACGCCTCGCGAAGCGGGAAGGCATCGGTGAAGCCGTGTTGTTGCGAGAAGCGCTCACCGACGTATTGCGCAAATACAACTCATAGTTTCGATTCATTCTGTAGGCAATTTACCGTAAGGAGTTCGTCCTCATGCGATCCACAGGTTTCTGGACCCGGATACTTTTCGTGCTGATCGTCGTCGGGTTGACCGTGTCGGGGCCGGGCTGCGCCTCGACCAAGAACGTCATGAACAAGGCCACGTTCGGGCTAGTCGGATCGGAGGATGACGCTGCCGCCGAGCAGAAGCGCGCCGCGAAAGAGCAGGAAAAGGCGGAAAAGCAGGCGGCCAAAGAGCAAAAGGAAGCGGAGAAACAGGCCAAGAAGCAGGAAGAATCCGATCGGGGATTCATGAACAAGGCGACGTTCGGCATGGTCGGCGGCGATTCGGAAGAGAAGGCGGCAAAGAAGGAAGCCAAACGCCAGGCTGAAGAACAGAAAAAGGCCGAAAAGCGCGCCGCCAAGGAACAGAAGAAAGCCGAGAAGCAAGCCCGCGAAGACGAAAAGCGTATGGCGAAGTCTCAGGCCGAGCCATCTCCGTCCGCAGAAGAGCCAGAGCGCGGCTTCATGAACAAGGCGACCTTTGGCCTGGTGGGCGGCGATTCGGAGGACAAGGCCGCGAAGAAGGAAGCCAAACGGCAGGCCGAGGCCGAAAAGAAGGCGGAGAAGCAAGCCGCCAAGGAGCAGAAACAAGCCGAGAAACAGGCCCGCAACGATGAGGAGCAGATGGCCAAGGCTGAGCCGGCTGAATCCGAAGATACGTCGAAGCGCGGCTTCATGAGCAAGGCGACTTTTGGTCTTGTGGGCGGCGACTCGGAAGAGAAGACCGCAAAGAAGGAGGCTAAGCAGGCCGAGAAGGAACAGGAAAAGGCGGAGAAACAGGCGCGCAAAGAAGAAAAGCAGATGGCCAAGGCGCAAGAGGACGCGGCGGAGGAATCCGAGTCCGCGGATGCGCCGAAACGTTCGCTGATGAGTAAGTTGACCTTTGGCCTTGTCGGAGATGGAGACGGAGAGCAAGCCGGGTCTGAAACGGTGGAAGATGAAATGCCGGTGAGCACGCCGGAACCGCCGGTGGCGATGGCTGGAGGCGAAAGCGCGGGCGACGTGCAGCCGGCGTCTGCCATGAGCGGCGAATCGCAGAAACTTGCCAAGCTTCCATTCGAAACGGAAGTAAGCTACGACTCCACATCGGCGAGCGGAAAACCGCAAGCTGTGGCGAGCCGGGTCACCTATTCGAAACATGGATATGGCATCACGGACCTTGGCGACGTGCGCATTGCCGTACGCGATATGACCTTTTCGGGCGGCACACGCGGCGGGCGCGTCATTATCTCATCCGAAGACCGTGCGCCGGCTCGCGGCACCGCGGGGATCGGGAACGAGTCGTTCACCTTCGATTATGCCAAGGGCGTGACGGCCTGCTCCTTTGGAACGATTCAATTTACCATCGCGACGGGGGTCATCGTAATCGATGGCCAGAGCGTTCCGATGGGGCAGGGACACAAACTCGTCGTCGTCGACAGCAACGGTTCTGTTGAGGGCGTTTACGCGATCGAATAGAAAAGGACGGTAGTTCACATCATGGCGAAGAACATTTACGAAAAGATCTGGGAGGCCCACCTTGTCCACGAGGAACCGGGCCAGGACAGCATTCTGTACATTGACCGTCACTACGTCCACGAAGTGACGTCACCGCAGGCCTTCGAGGGTCTCCGGCTCGCAGGCCGCAAGGTGCGCCGTCCGGACCTCACCTTTGCAACGATGGATCACAACATCCCGACGACGGACCGTTCGAAGCCCATCGAGGATCCCATGTCGGCGCAACAGGTGGAGACGCTGAAGGCGAACTGCGCGGAGGCGGGCGTGGCCTGCTTCGACATGGGCGACCGCCGCAACGGCATCGTACACGTGATCGGACCGGAGCTGGGCTTGACCCAGCCGGGACAGACGATTGTCTGTGGTGATTCGCACACGTCGACCCACGGCGCCTTTGGCGCGCTGGCCTTTGGCATCGGCACGAGCGAAGTGGAGCACGTATTGGCGACGCAGACGCTGTTGCAGAAGAAGTCGAAGACGATGGAGATCCGGGTGAACGGCGCTCTGCCGCACGGGATTACCGCGAAAGACATCATTTTGGCAATCATAGGCAAGATCGGCACGGCCGGCGGCACGGGGTACGTCATCGAGTACACGGGCGACGCCATTCGTTCGCTGAGTATGGAAGGCCGCATGACGGTCTGCAACATGTCCATCGAAGCGGGCGCACGGGCGGGCCTGATCTCTCCGGACGAGAAGACCTTCGAGTATCTCAAGGGTCGCGAGTATTTGAACGGCAAGAGCCATGACGCGCTGGCGAAACAGTGGGCCACCTGGGCGTCCGACGCCGGATGCGCCTACGACCGCGTCGTCGAACTGAACGCTTCGGACATCGAGCCGCAAGTCACCTGGGGCACGTCGCCGGGCATGGTGACGGGCGTCACCCGAGCGACACCGGTGCTCGCGGAGATCGGCGATGGCAACACGCGTCAGGCGGCGGAGAAGGCGCTGAAGTATATGGACCTGGCAGAAGGCGTGCCGATCCAGAAGATCGCCATCAACAAGATGTTCTTCGGCTCCTGCACGAACGGGCGGATCGAAGATATCCGCGCGGCAGCGAAGGTCGTGAAGGGCTACAAGGTCAGCCCGTCGGTGGAACAGGCCCTGGTCGTGCCCGGTTCCCATCAAGTGAAATTGCAGGCCGAAGCCGAGGGACTCGACAAAGTCTTCAAGGAAGCCGGATTCGAATGGCGCGAGGCGGGATGCTCCATGTGTCTTGCTATGAACGCGGATATCCTGCAACCGGGCGACCGTTGCGCGTCGACGTCGAACCGGAATTTTGAAGGCCGCCAAGGGAAGGGTGGCCGGACGCACCTCGTCAGCCCTGCGATGGCCGTGGCAGCCGCCATCAGAGGCCACTTCGTGGATATTCGCGACTGGAAATACAACTAGGCCCGGCCGGCAGATGGCCGCATCGGAACGGTCCGGAGCAGTAGAAGACGAGAACGTCTCGTCACGATCCGCATGGCGTGTTTCGGCGCGCAGGTATATGGCCCGGTATGCCGCGATGGACGCCGTGGGGACGGCCGCCGGCGGCTTGCTTCCATGGGTTGGCGAATGGTGGTTTCCGCTGGAACTGGGTTCGCACTTTCAGCACGCGTATCTACTGATCGCGCTGGTATCCATGACGGTACTACTGCTTCTTCGACGCTGGTACCTGGCGCTGGTTGCAGGGATCGCCGTCGCGCTCACGGGAGCGCACGTCGTGCCGTGTTACCTTGGCGCGAGCGAGGCTACGGTTTCGGGAGCGCCGTTGCGCATGATGACAGTGAATGTGTTGACAGTGAACCGCCGGGCGGGCGATTTGGAAGCGCTGATTGCCGAAGAGCAGCCGGACATCGTCGCGCTGCAGGAATTGGACGATGCATGGGTACGCGCCCTCGAAGACATGGCGGACGCCTATCCACATCAGATGTTTGACCCGCGGTCCGACAATTTCGGAATCGGGATCATGAGCAGGATTCCATTGGAATCCGCAGAGTTTGTCGATTTCTTCGGCGTGAACGCGATTCGCGCGGACGTTGTCGTTGGATCCGAGCGGGTGACGATCCTGAACGTGCACACGCTGCCGCCCGCTTCGCCGTCGTATGCGGCGATTCGGAACCGGCAGCTCGAGCGTGCGGCCGGGATCGTGGAAAGTATCGAAGGCCCCGCGATAGTGCTTGGGGATTTGAACGTGACCATGTGGTCGCCGATCTTTCGTGGTTTGCTAACGCAAACGAAGTTGCGGGACGCGCGAAAGGGGCATGGAATCGTGTCGACGTGGCCGGTGGGCCGGTTGCCGTTCATGATACCGATCGATCATTGCCTGTACCGGCCGCCGCTGCAGGTGAAAGGATTTTGGCGCGGCAGCGGATTTGGTTCAGACCATTTGCCTTTGGTTATCGATTTCGTCGTGCCGCAAGCCGATCGAGAAGAAACGGCCAATGCGGCCGCGTAACGTAGGAGAAAATCAATGAAGCCCTTCACAACATTGACCGGGATCGTCGCGCCGCTGGAGGCGCTGAACGTGGATACGGATCAAATTATCCCCAAGCAGTTTTTAAAACGCATCGAACGGACGGGGTATGAAGATTTCCTCTTCTTCGACTGGCGCTTCAAAGCGGACGGTTCGCCCGATTCGGACTTCGAGATGAATGCCCCGAGATACCAGGGAGCGAGCATCCTGTTGACCAAAGACAATTTTGGGTGTGGTTCGTCGCGCGAGCATGCGCCGTGGGCGTTGGAGAACTACGGATTCCGCTGTATCCTGGCGCCTTCGTACGCGGATATTTTCTTCAACAATTGCTTCAACAACGGCATGCTGCCCATCGTATTGCCGGCGGATGAAATCGAACAACTCTTCCAGGAAGTCCGCAACCAGGAGGGATACTCCCTGTCCGTGGATTTGCCGGCCCAGACGATAACCAAGCCCGATGGGTCGACGATCGCGTTTGAGGTTGACCCCTTCAAGAAGGAATGCCTGTTGAACGGTTGGGACCAAATCGGCTTGACGCTACGGCACGAGGACAAGATTTCCGCATTCGAGAAAACGCGCGGGTAAGTGCCGAGGCGGTTACGCGGTCCGCGTGGTCAATGAAACTATTCAAGAGGGGATGCCGAACACGGTCCGGCATCCCCTTTCCTTTACCTAAGCACGGTCCGCGCGCTTATTCATGAACCAGTACGTACTGTCCGGGCTCGGGCACAAAGAGGGGTTCGAGCTGCGCCATCCGGATGGGTTCGGCGATGCTCGTTTCCCGCTCCGCCCAGAAGGATTTCCACCCCTCCGGCGCGTCGAACTTGACCGGGCTTTCCTCGGTGCTCCACAGGCTTGTCAACGCCATCATGCAGGCGTTGACGACGCGCTTGTCGAGATTGTCCAACCCTTCGATGAGCAGGGGACTAGCCCGCTTGCTTCCGGTTGCGGCGAGCGCCGCGGCGGCGGTGACGCGCACGGATTCGTCGATATCGACCATGCCGCGCGCGATCGTTTCGAGGGATGCCACGTCCCTGGCTTCGCCCATGATCTTCAACGCGGCCGCTCGATTCGAGGGTACCTGATCGGTGGCGCAGGATCGGACCACGGGGATCGCTTCCGCACGGTTGATGGCCATCAGCACTTCGAGTACGCCCGGCTTGGTGCGGGCGCCATAACTGCTCATGGTGTTCACGAGGAACTTGAACACGTCTACTTCCTGCTGCATGGCGACGAGACGTTTGATCGACAGGGCCCGCTCGTTGTTGTCCTCGGCAGCGAGGCGATCAATGATGCGCACGATCTCTTCGCGCTGTTCCTGGGTCATGCCGGTCTTTTCGCGCATCTCTTTCTCGATCTTGACCGTCCAGGGGCTCGTCTTGCTCACATTGAGCGTGCCGGTCTTGTCGTTCTTTTCGACGCGCGCGATCCGATTCGTCTGAACGAGCATTCTGCCGCCGCCGGACTCGATGGCGATGCAATTGGCGTTCACCTGAGTGACTACGCCGTCTACCGTCGTCCCGTCTGGAAAGTGCACGGTATCGGCAGATACGGCAAAGGCCAACGCAACTCCCGTGACGAGGGCTAATGAACGTGGAATCCTGGTCATACGATCCGCTCCTCTAGTCAATCCGGTAGGCCAGACGCTGGAAGGCGACCTGGGTGGTGTCTTCGACGCGCAGGAAGTTCGCGACACGCTTGTCGTAATAAAGTTTCAACGCATCCCGAGGCACGCTGAAATCGGGACCCGGGACGAGCACACCCAAATCCGCAGAAATCACGCTGCCGCGGATCGTCATCTGCCCGCGCGTGTTCGACTTGTGACGGTCGCTGCTCCGCGTGATGGCGTAGATGCTGTTGTTGGAGTACAAGAGACCGTCAAACTGGAAGGGCCGTCCGCTGGAGGGTCGCGTCATCTCATCGGCCCACCAGAAATTGCGCAACTGATCTTCGCTGACCCAGAAGCTATTGGGATTCAGGTCGTGGATGGCCGCGGTGCCGGGATCGGAGATGGTCAGCACGCCCGATTCGCTGTACTTAACCGTATGTTCGTCGTTGGACACGTACCGGTACAGGGGCTGATCGGGGCGCAGCCGGTAGTAGCGGGCGGTGTAGTTCGGATCCGCCTGGGCCTTTTGGTACTCCATCTCGTTGAACAACATGATTTCCGATGTGGTGAAACTAATCTGATCTTGGGCGCCCTGCGACCAACCGGCGTCGACGACGCCATCATCGAAGTAGCCCATCTCGACCGTTTGGGTTGTGCCGCTCTTGGTGATGTTCTGGGTGTCGTGGTCGTCGCGCATGTCGATAAAGCCGCCGCTGGGATACTTGCCCGTGTCAGCCGTGTGCTTCTTGCCGCGGATGGTCAAGTAGTCGCCCATCATGATGCTGCCGCCGGCCGTCAGCGCGAACCCGTTGGTCGTGCCGTCTTCGGCAACACCGAATTCGCCGGGCGCATCCGCATAGGTGACGTCACCCGCGACATACACATTGCCGCGCACGAAGATCTGGCCCCATCCCTTGACCTTGCCTTTTATGATCAGGTCCCCATCGACGGCGACCTTCTTGTCGATCACGATGGGGTCGTCTTCGGTGCCGATGAGGATCAGGTTACCGTCGTACGAGCCTTCGTCGGTGAGCGTCGTCAGGGCGCCGTTCGAGGCTGTGGGCAGGGAATCACCGGTATAGGCTGAGCCCGTCGGTACGCCATAGGCCACGCCCGCGGTCACGGAACCGGTCACCTCGGACGGGTCCAACTCGAAGGTAATGGACCCGTTCGTGCTGTTGATCACCCGGGAGAATTCGTCGTCATCCACGTACCGGTCGCCGTCGTCGTCCGGATACGGCGTCGGGAAGTCTTCCGGCAGCGTACCGTCCGTCATCAGGTTGTCTTCGGTCGGATAGTCGAGGTACAGGTTCGCAAACTGGTCCAACATGCCGTCGCCGTCGGTGCCCGCGTTGGCGAGATTGGTGACCTGCATGTTGCCAGATCCATCTTGCGTGATCTTGCCGTTGCTCGAGTTGAAATGGTACGCCTTGAAGGTAGACGAGGCGAGTGTGGAAGCGGTAAACGGCGTGCCGGACTGATTGTACACCTGGCCGCGGGTGTAGGTGGTGCCGGCGAAGTGGGTATTGACATTTTCGCTCGTGCGAATCAACAGGGATTCCAGCGCGGCGACCTTGATTCGGTCAAAGGTGCCGAACTGCGACGGGTCGCTGTTCCGGAACAGGTCGAGCGACTGCACCTCCGCGTGGCACAAAATGCAGTTGATGTTGTTCGCCATGATTCCATATTCGAAACCGTCGAACAACTCGCCCGCGACGCGAATGGTCTGCGTCGCGGCTGCTGTGCGCTGGCCGACGCGGCCAGTCGCACGGATGGTCACGGTCGTGCCGGTAACGTCATCGGTCCGGGCGAGCGAGACCTGCATGATTTGGCCGCCGGACGGCAAGGTGCGGTTGTCGTCTTCATCGACGATGAGAATCGGATCCGCAATCTCGAAGTTGCCATCGCCGTCCATATCGAATTCGGAACCGTCCCGTTCGCCATTGCCGTTGAGATCCTCGTTGTTCGGGATCACGTTGTTGACGAACACCATGTACGAGGCCAGGTTACCGGTGGTGTTGCCTTGGCCGATCACGTACTGGTGCCAGATCCGTTCGATACCGAGATCGATCCCCGCCTTGCACACTTCATCCAGACGCGCCTGGTCGACGGCGGCGTCGGTACGCATTTTCGCCGTATGCACGCGCGCCACAACAACCGTAATGGCGCCCAGCACGACGATCATCGCGAGTACGACCAGCACGAGGGCCATGCCCTCTTGATGCCTGCGCTTGTATCCCATGGAGATCTCCTCCTTGCGGCATGATGCCCGGTTCAGAGTCCGCTCGGCACCGGCCTCAATTCTGCAAATACACATCGGATGAAACCGTAAGGCGGACCGGGTCCGAGCGGCGGCCGGACAGGAATTTTTCCGCCGTAAGCGTAATCGTCACGATATCCCCGACGCGGGCGAACTGTACGTTGCTGAGATCGTTGGCGCCCCCCACGGGGATTCGCTCGCCATCGTCCGTCGTATCGCCGTCGCCGTTGCGATCCTGGATGCGCAGGATGCGGCGGCTCAGAACGCCGTCTCCGTCGAGATCTTCGCCTTCGTCGAGGCGCCCGTTTTCATTCGCGTCTTCATTGACATGGCGGTACCGGATAACTTGCGACCAGCTGCGGCCGGAGCCGTTGAGCGGAGTTTGAAATACAAGTTCCGTCGGGCTGCCCACGGCCGGATTGGCATTGACAGCGACTTCCACGAGTGGAGGTGTCAGGGAATCGTCCGCGATTTTCGCTGCCATCTGAAGTTCCCTGGCCATGCTTGCCAGCGCGTCGCGAATGTTGTCCTGCACGTCGGCCTTGCTCTCCGCGGTGGCCACGGAGGTCGTCGACGTGCGCAAGGCCACGACGCCCAGCACGCTGATAATGGTGAGTATCGCCATGGAAATGACGAGTTCAACCAGCGTGAATCCCTTTGCTCCCATCGCCAAGACCTCCGTTACCGATCGGTCATAAGGGTGGATACGTTGAGGGTCACGGGGCGTCCGCGCAGATCCACCCATTGGCTGCGTATCGTGATTTCCAGGGGATTGCTGGCCGGATTGACGTAGTCCACCGTGATGACTTCCTGCGGGAGCGATCCGGCATTCGGGACCTCGGCGCCGTCCGGCCAGATCGCCACAACGGCGTCCGGGAAACTTTCAGGGTTTGCATCACGCACGTCCCGCATGTTGCTGATGATGCCGGTGCAGTTCCTAACGGCGGTATGGCGCTGGTTTTGGGTGTCCAGCGCGACGTAGTACGAGATGAGCGCCTGGGCCGTCGCCCCCAGAACGACCGTAAATACCGCCATGGCGATGGTCAGTTCGAGGAGGGTGACACCCCGCGTCTCTTTCAAACGCCTGAAGTGCATTGCTCTAAAACCTCCGGCTCAATAGTCCCGCGTCGGAAGATTTCGAGCACTGGCAGGCACGCCATGCCCGAAACTCTACGCGTCCGCTACTGCTACGTTTGGGTGGTCCCCCCGCGCTCCCCAGCCGGTGCGGCAAGCTTCACCCGCAAAACCCAAATCAAACCTTCGAATCGCCCAGTCGCGGATGCGCACAGTCCCAGCATGCGCTCATGGGCAATTGTGCCACAGATTTTGGCGGTTTTGCAAAGGACATTCGAGGACAACAAGCATAAGATGTTTAACCGCAGTCATTTAGGACTGAACGAAAGTACATTCAAGACCCAACATTCATCCACTCTACAAATCAAAATACTTATCATTGCACTTGGATGAATGATCGACCGAGGGTGCTTCGTCTACATCGACGAAGAAACGTTCACGCGTTCATTGTCTGCAAAAGCATGAATCGGCCGGGTAGATACACGATTGCACCAAACCCAGCACCGAGGAGATTTCAATGGCTGGGGGCGAAAAAAAAGAAGTGGCGTTCGAGAATGGACTTGGAGATCAGGTGGTAAGTACTACAGACTACAGCTATTCGACGATACCCAACTCGTGCGCGGCGAACTGGTGCTCCTGGGATTCGGCGGGATATTTTTCCATCAACTGGCGAAGGACTCGCCGACGGTTTTCCTGGTCCCCCAACCGCTCGTAGCATACGAGAAGCTGAAGATACGAATCCCTTACACTGGGGTCGTCAGGATATTCGTTAATTAGTCGCTCAAAACAACTTGCGGCCTGCTCGTAATCACTGAGCTTCTGCCGGTACAAGTTACCCATCGCGCTTAGATACGCCGGCGCATCCGCACTTTTCGGATCAGCATCGAACTTCTGTTCATGCTCTGCAATTAGCTGTCGGGCGCGAGCTTGAACCGTGAGTCTTTCGGGATTTTGTCCCAAGTCACCCACTTGCGCGAGTAACTCCGCGTGGACGTCAGAGGGTCGACTCGTCGAACGAGTTTCAGCCGATACGTCCGGTTTGCCGCGAAATGCAAATACACTTAGGCAAATCAAAATCGCGACGAGCGCCAGGAGAAGATACCAATTGTCCTGGGCAGCTTTCTTCAGAAAAGGTGCGTTCATACCCCGAGTTCTCTCCAAGAGACTTGTGAATAGACCAATATCGGATAGGCGCCTATCATACCAAGGGGAAGATTGTCCGCCAATTCCGGCACCTGATAAATGTCCGGAACGTTGGTTCCCATGTCAAAGTAGCTACCGACAAAGGTACCCAGTATCGTAGTCTGCTTCACGGAAGAAACCGTGCCTTGCGCGTAGAACGCGCCCATAAGCTGCAACTGGGAAAGTGTGCCGACTGCCAGATCCTGCTCGCACATGATTCCGAAGAAATTGTTGACCGGAAAACTGTTCGCGGTCGTTCCATCGGCGTTCCTTGACAAGAGGTCCGTATCGAGCACGGCACTGCCATGGACGAGCAACGCAGCACGCCCCGTGTAATGGATCGTCTTGTCGTTGCCGCCCCCGCGCGTTATGGTAAGATTACCATCAATCTGAATCTGCCCGTTAAGCTCCATCACGTTTGTCGCCGCGTTAAAAAGAATATAATCATCGGTCGGCAACCGGAGGCTTGGATCGGTTTCGCTGGGCCGAGTCGCGTTGTAATAGAAATCTGTGTTTGCTGCTATTGTCATGTCGCCCGCGTAAGGGGTTCCAGTCAACACCTCTTCGAAGTAATCCTCGTGCGTGTAGTTGACCAACGTCGCCGGGTTGAGGTATGTATTGCCCGTGTCCTTTTCCCGGTATTCGTCCGTCAGAAATGGCATCGGAACCTTGCTCCCCAAGTCGTACTCTTCATCCCACCCATTATCGCTCCAGAGCGCGGTCGGGTCGCCTCTATCCCCATCGTCGTTGACGGAGGTACCGGTGTACCCATCGCTTACGTAAACGCCGTCCATAGTCTCTTTCAGTACGTTCCCAGCGATATCGGGCTCGCCGATTTCCGAATTGCCAGACATGGCCACAAGACCGTTGCGGACACGAAGCTTGGCATTGAGCGTTTCAACCGTCTCTCCGTTGAAAATACGAGTGGGAAGCGCAGGCACCCGGCTAGCGAGTCCGGCATCAAGGCCGACATAATTGTTGTGAATCAAACTCGTGCCGCTCAGGTCTATCGCCGAAATTGCAGGTTGGCCTGGCACGAGGTTTTGCCCGAGAAGGTGAACTGAACCATGAATACTGACATTCCCATTCACTAACCCACCCGCCTGGCCGGCCCCAGCAAATATTGCGTTTCGCCATACGTTGACGTCCCATCCTTTGATTACTACTTCTGCTGTACGCGTAATACCGCGGTTGTTGGCCATCGCGAAGATCGTATATGACTGGAGTTCCTCGATTCCGTCCACCGTCCCGTCTCCGTCATCGTCAATCCCGTTTGTCGACCAGTTGTCGGCATACGCCATGTACTCCACCGTTGACTGGGTTGGACTTGTTTGCGGGCTGACATCTTCGTCATCAAACGACGGCAACGTTACCGTGGAACCTACCGCTGGAAGAGACCAGGCACCAAGTCCGATGTGACCATCCTGACCAGATTCGATTTCAACCCAGCTCTGGGCCAAGGCCGCCTCGATTCCCGTGAACGTTTCATTGAACAGGCGATACTGCGTGGTTTGATGATTCTGCTGCACGACCCGCGTCGCGAGCGCGCCCAACACCAGAACCGCAATTGCGACGAAGATGGTCGCTACGAGCAGCGCGATCCCTTCGTTGTGTCGTGAGTGATTGATGGCCATAGCTAATTCCTCGGGGTGACGATCTCAACCAATTCAGAAGTGACCAGGACGTTGCGTGGCCCAGGATCCTCCTGTCCCTGCAACGTAATCTGAACGGCGTTCCCCAGGCGCTCAAAACGGACACCGGTTTCCAGCCTCCCATTAAGATTGGTGTCTTCGCCCGCATCGAGCAAGCCATTGCTGTTCAAGTCCTCGTTGACCAAAAGCCCATTTGTGATGATACGGGTTGTAACACCGTCAGTCGTGATTAGCTGAGTATTGGTTACGCCGTCACCGTTTAAGTCGTTCACGTCTCGCTGCACGGTCCACAGGGCTCCCAGTTCGAGGTTTCCTCCCAGATCCGTCGGTGTTCCATTGCCATCGAGATCCTCGGCCTTCCGATAGGTCAACGTCTCACCCGGCAACATGTTCCAGTTGATGGTCGCCTGACCACTCTGGCGAAGTTCCCGCATAAGAAACTGCATGCCCTGCCGTACGTTGTCTTGTGTCTCGATGCGCGCTTCCTGGAAGGCAACGGATCGTTGCAGGCTATCGGAGAGCACAAAAAGTATGCCCATAACGGCCGACAGAATTGCCATGACTATCATCAATTCCGTAAGCGTAAGGCCCTCATTCCTTCTCATCACAGCCTCCTGTGAAAAGTCGAGACAGCCGAGGCGTACGCCCTGCCTTGCAGGTCTACCCAGACAATACGCACCCGAACCGGGGCCGGATTGGGCAAGGTCTCAGAAAACGTTGCCCCGACGGGCAGCATGACGGTTCCGCCGTTGCTCCGAAATGCCTCGACGACAATGGCCGAGTCCGCCCCAAGTCCATCGAATGCTGGAGGTTGATAGGCAAGCAGATCTTCATACGATAAGCTCTGGATCTCTTCCACGACCGATTCCAATTGTGCGCTGGCGACCGCTTGATTCTCCGAAATCGCATTCGTCTGATTCATTTCGATGAGGCCACCCATCAGCAAAACCATCGCGACGGTGAGAATTCCCGCCGCAATCACGAGTTCTACGAGCGTGACACCGTTTTCATCTGACAAGATCTGAGGGGCCATGGCCATTTATCTCCGGCTGCACACCTAGCCCGCAGTAAGCACATCGGGCAAAGTAAATAGATGACATAATGGAAAAAATTATCGCATTTCCACAAACCCCGCGCCGTACTGCCGTCTTTCCTGATTATGCCGTAATCGGGCAGAAAAGGCAAATGCGAATCGCCGCCAGAATTCTAAGTATATTATTTACAAAAACTTACGCTATAGACTCGGAGTTCAAAAAGTCCAAAATTTGGTCCATAATTATCGCCATTGTCACATGTTTAGCCCAGAGAAAGGAGGCCAAATCAGAATGCCAGCGCGCCGGCTCCCGCGGACGCCGCTGCGGGGGACGGCGCGGACTGGATGCCGGTGGCAGCCGCGTACTCCCAGTGCAGGCTGCCGCAGAACTCCTCCGCAGCGGAGGCGGACACGAGATGGACCGTGCAGCCGCCAAACCCGGCGCCGGTCATACGGCTGCCATAACATCCGGGGAGCGCCCGGCCGATGGAGGTCATGAGGTCGAGTTCCGTGCAGGTCACTTCGTAGTCGGCCCGCAGGCTCTCGTCGGAGCGGTTGAACAGGTCGCCGAGCCGTGGCGCATCTCCTGCGCGAAGCGCGTCGCAGGCGTCGAGGGTTCGAGCATTCTCGGAGATGACGTGGCGCGCCCGCCGGAAAATCTTCTCTGGCATGGACTGGCGGCACCCTTCGAGTTCCTCGACAGAAAAGTCGCGCAAATGGGTGGCGTGCCTTCCGGTCGCCCGGTTGAGGAACGCGATTGCTTCGCCGCACTCCCGGACCCGCTCGTTGTAGGCCGACCCCGCAAGTCCCCGGGCTACCTTCGTGTCGGCAATAATGAACAGAACATCGTCCATCGCGATGGGGATGTGATCAAAGTGCAGCGACCGGCAGTCGAGAAACAGGGCGTGCCCAGCCCGTCCGGCGCGGACAATAAACTGATCCATGATGCCGCTGCTGACGCCGATGAAGTCGTTTTCCACTCTGCGCCCGAGGAAAGCGGCTTCGCCCGGCTCGAGCCTGAACGCGCCCATCGTTTCAAAGAGCGCGAGCGCCGCCATTTCCACGCTTGCCGAGCTGCTCAGGCCTGCGCCAATGGGCACGTCCCCGATGAGAACGCAGTCGGCGCCGTGCAGGGGCTTGCCCAGCATCTCTACCTGTTGCGCGACACCGAGGATGTAGTCCGCCCAGGGAAACTGCGCGGAGCGCTTCCAGGTACCGAGCGGGAACTCCCCCGTCGCGCCGAAATTGGCGGCATGGATCCGCAGAACCCGATCGCGCCTGGCTCGCGCAGCGATGACCGTGTCCCGGTCGATGGCCATGGGCAAGACGTAGCCGTCGTTGTAGTCGGTATGTTCTCCGATGAGATTTACGCGGCCGGGTGCGCGCGCCAGGATTTCGGGGTTGCCCCCGAATTGGGAGGTAAAGAGCTGAATGGCGGATTCGGATTCGATGCTCATAACGCGGCGCGCATCTGGGAAAAATAGGGACAGTCACCATTTTCCTTCTGAACCACTGAGAAAATGAGCCCGGCGCGAAGAAGGAAAATGGTGACTGTCCCTATTTTTCTGCCCATTGTTTTGAGGAGAAAACTTACGCGCAAGCCGCTAGCGCACGATGGCCTTTTCGGTGTCGGGATCAAAGTAGTGGGCCTTGTCCATCAACACATCGATCACGTGGGACTGGTTGACCGGCGGCTCTTGGTCGGTGTTGACGCGTGCCGTGCAAATGACGCCGCCGATGTCGAGGTGGAGGTAGATCTCCGATCCCATGGGTTCCACGACTTCGACGTTGGCCGTGACGCTTGAACCCGCCTTGGCGTTCTGGCCGGGGTTTTCCACAAAATTCTCAGGTCGAATGCCGAAGACGATCGGCTTCCCCACATAGGCCCCCAACGATTCCTCGTGGGCCTTCGCAACCGCGAGGCGGACGGTCTTGCTTTGGTCCTCGAACCAGACGGTGCCGTTCTCGCCGGTGAGCGTGCCGTCGAGGAGGTTCATGGGCGGGCTGCCGATGAACCCCGCGACGAACTTGTTCGCGGGTTTGTTGTACAGCTCCAGCGGGCTGGCGATCTGCTGAATCTCGCCGCCCAGCATGACGACGATCCGGTCGCCCATGGTCATGGCCTCGACCTGGTCGTGGGTCACGTAGATCATGGTGGACTGGAGCCGCGTGTGCAGTTTGCTGATTTCCGCCCGCATCTGCACGCGCAGCTTGGCGTCGAGGTTGGAGAGCGGTTCGTCGAAGAGGAACACCTTGGGCTGACGCACGATGGCGCGCCCCACGGCCACGCGCTGCCGCTCGCCGCCGGAAAGGGCCTTGGGCTTGCGGTCGAGCAGGTGTTCGATCCCGAGAATCCGCGCGGCGTCCCGCACGCGTTGTTCGATTTCTTTCTTGGGGTACTTCCGCAACATGAGCCCGAAGGCCATATTCTTGTAGACGGTCATGTGCGGGTAAAGGGCGTAATTCTGAAAGACCATGGCGATGTCGCGGTTCTTGGGGGGAACGTCGTTGACCAGCGTGTCGCCGATGTAGATTTCGCCGTCGGAAATTTCTTCCAGACCGGCGATCATGCGCAGCGTCGTCGACTTGCCGCAGCCCGAGGGCCCGACCAGCACGACGAATTCTTTGTCCTGCACCTCCAGCGTGGCCGACTTCACCGCGTCCACCCCACCGGGGTAAACCTTGCGAACATTCCGCAGTTCTACGCGTGCCATTCAATGTCCTTCCCTGCACGGAACACGAACCAGCCAATGCGCTTAGCTGGATTTCAACACCGGCGCACCCCGGGGTGCTCACGCTAGCCGATAATAGCCCAGCGCGGCCTTTGGCCGCAACCAGTTGGAATTCGAAATCCGAAGCACGAAATCCGAAAC
>CAZWDH010000067.1:0-25297 GCA_964632865.1 uncultured Nitrospiraceae bacterium | reverse complement strand
GCATCAAGCAGTACAAACTCGACAACAACGGCGGCGTGGTGCAGGGCAAGGAAGTTGAAGACTTGCTCGTGTCGAGCGATCCGAATTTCCGCCCCGCGGATTTCAAATTCGGCGACGACGGCGCCCTCTACGTGGCGGACTGGGCCAACGCGCTCATCGGCCACATGCAACACAACATCCGCGATCCAGCCCGCGACCACCAGCATGGCCGCGTCTATCGCATCACCGTCGACGGGCGGCCCTTGCAGGAGTCGGTCGCGATCGACGGGCAACCCATCCCCGCGTTGCTGGACGTGTTGAAACACCCGACGGATGGCGTGCGTCTTCGCGCGCGCATCGAGTTGAGCGAGCGCGACACGAGCGAAGTCATGGCGGCGTTGAACGAATGGGTTGCCCAGTTCGACACGACGAAGGCGGAAGACGCCCATCACCTGCTCGAAGCGTTGTGGTTGTGCCAGCAACACAACGTGGTGAACGAGGCTCTGCTGAACGCGGTCCTGTACTCACCGGAACCCCACGCGCGGCGCGCCGCGGAACGCGTGAAGTATCTCTGGGAAATCGAAGGTCAGCTCGGTGGGGAGGAGAGTCACGGCGGCATGCACGCGCACCATGCGCGCAACACCAATGAGGACGTCTACGTCGACTACTTCAAACAGGAGCCTTCGCCGGAGCCGGAAATCGTCGACGGCACGATGGTGATCCACATCCAGACCTTGAAAGAACAGATGCGTTACGACCGCCGCAGCTTCGCCGTCGCGCCGGGCATGCCGGTGAAGCTCGTGTTCAAGAACCCCGACGCTATGGACCACAACCTCGTCATCACGCAGCCCGGCGCGAAGTCGGAAGTCGCCATGGCCGCCATGATGCTCGGCCCCGACGGCGTCAACCGCGACTGGTTGCCGGACAGCAAGAAGATCCTCTTCGCGTCAGGACTGCTCGCCATGGGCCAGGAAGAGACGCTCGAATTCACCGCGCCGGAGAAGATCGGCGAGTACGATTACGTCTGCACCTTCCCCGGCCATTGGATGCTCATGAACGGCGTGATGCATGTGGTCGACGATCCCCTGCAATGGATGAAGGACCACCCCGACGAAGAGCAGGGTCCCGCGCGGCAGTTCATCCGCGAATGGACCATCGCCGATCTCGCGGGCGAGTTGGACCAGCTCGCCAACGGCCGCGACCTCGACAACGGGAAGGCCGTGTTCGAAGCCGCGTCGTGCAACGCGTGCCACGGCGAAAGCGCCGCGGGCGGCCGCATCGGCCCCG
Organism: uncultured Nitrospiraceae bacterium; assembly: GCA_964632865.1. Classification (GTDB taxonomy): domain Bacteria; phylum Hydrogenedentota; class Hydrogenedentia; order Hydrogenedentales; family SLHB01; genus JAHDWY01. The sequence goes on along the minus strand of CAZWDH010000067.1, from coordinate 24,031 downwards.
ACCTCGCCGGCGTCGCCGACCGCTTCCAACCCGACGCCATGCTCACCGAAATGCTCGACCCCTCGGCTGTGATCAACGAAGACTACAAATCCTGGGAGATCCACATCGAAACCGAAGACGTCTTCGCCGAAAACACCCTCCACGGCCTCATCGTCGAACAAACCGATGACGCCCTCCGCGTCGTCACCAACCCCTTGCAAGACACCGAAGGCACCACGATAGCGCGCAATCAGATCACCGAAATGAAACCCGCGCCGTTATCGACGATGCCCACGGGTCTGCTGAATAGTTTTACGAAGGAGGAGATTCTGGATCTGATCGCGTATCTAAGGTCCGTGCCCGCGCCGGAGAAGTAATGTGGAGTGCGGCCGCTCGCGGCTGCTTTTCTTCCGCCAATCGTGGTAGACCTAAGTAATTCCGATCGCTCAAGATCGTGAGAGATTACAATGCGCATTCCCAGCGCCGCAGGCAAGCTTGCTCAGTGAAAGCAGTCGCAAGCGACCGCACTCCAAAGTGCCAAGGCACCACCATCGCGCGGAGTCAAATCACCGAAATGAAACCCGCGCCGTTATCCACCATGCCCACGGGGTTGCTGAACAGTTTTACGAAGGAGGAGATTCTGGATCTGATGGCGTATCTGAGGTCGGTGCCCGCGCCGGAGAAGTGATCGCTTAATCAACGTAAGATTGCCTTGTCGCTCTTGTTTCTGTACACTCCCGTCACAGTTAGGCATGGTGGTGAGTCCCCGTCATCGCTAATCATGTTCCCTGATGGGTCCGTACGGCGGCGGCAGGATGAGAATCTGAAAGGCCAGCGTTATCGCGGCGCAGATAGTCTCTGCGATTGAAAGCGCGTTTACAGATGCGGGCGCTACGGAGCAACGTTGCCCAATCCGGTATGGATTGAATATATTCGAGTTGGATACCGGTGCCGCAATCCAATTTGATCGAACCTAGTTAGTGAGAGGCAGCCAATGACAAGTCCGGGGATTCACTTCTATCCGTCCCCAACAAGAAACGGGCTCGTTGAACTGTTTAAAGCGCCTCATCAAGACATTCTCCTTGCTTGTCCGTTCATCACGGCATCCGAAATCGACTGGATCTTGTCTCGGCTGTCACATCATAACTCAGTCAGCAGTCGTCTGCGTCTGCTAACCGCGATTCGACTCGATCATGTGCTCGCAGGATCTCTTGAGATTCCTGGACTCACGGCGATATTGGATTTTTCTGCGTCTAACGCCGTTATAAATCTGCCGCGTCTACACGCGAAGGTTTATCTCGCGGACAGTGACTTTGCACTGGTTACATCCGGGAATTTAACTACCTCCGGTTTAGATCTCAATTATGAATACGGGATCGGGATTACGACCAGTTCCGACGTGGAAAAAATCCGCTCCGACATTGAACAATACGCGAGGCTGGGCAGTGCGATGTCGCGAGCCCATTTGCAGCGATTGGAATCTGCCGCAGCGGCGGTCCGGGGAGAGTTCGACCAAGAGAAGCGGGACTATGACCGACGCGTCCGAAAGAAGCTCGGTGATGCATTAAGGGACACCGAGGAAGAGTTTTTGAGGGCGCAAGTTGGGCAACGCTCTGCCCACAGTTTGTTTTCACAGGCAATCGAATTCGTTCTGCAATCTGGACCACTAACAACTCCTGAGATTCACGCGCGAATACAGCGGCTCTTCCCCGATCTTTGCGACGACTCTCGTGAACTTATAATCAATGGCCAAGCATTCGGAAAGAAGTGGAAACACAAGGTGCGGACGGCGCAGGCTCATCTGAAGAAACAGGGCGTCATAGACCTTCGTCAGACGAGGTGGTTCCTATGTGGAAGCGACTGATTCAAGAAGCGACCAAGTGTCCAGACTCAGATGTTCAGGAAGTCGAGGATATGATGCGAGATGTCGTATACAAATCAACTCTTGACTGGCAGACTCGGGATGAACTGATCGAGGCGGCACGACTAGCCTATGAAGTTCTGGAGTTTGAGAGGAAGCAAGGAACATCGTAGCGCTGTTTAGACTTGGGCGTAAAACGTTACGATTGTCTTGTCATTGGGCTTATAGTCAGAACGAATAGTAAAGCAGTCTTCGATCAAGAGAAGAGATTGTATTTCAGCCACTTTGAAGAGTTTCCATCCAGTCCGCTGCCCGCCTTCGCTGCCGCCGGAAACTTGAAAGCTCCGCATTACTTCGGCGCCATCCTTGTCGCGGCCATAGGCGTAGGGTTCCGCAACTCTCTCACGGTTGTGATAGCGGAACTGAATGACATTGCGATGCCTAATCGCTGAAACAATGGTCGTATTCATGGCTTGTTCTGATCCGCGTTATCATGGATCTTCCTAGATTCACCTCGGCGAGTCTCCGCTTTAGGTAGAACCGTGAGATTCGATTGAGGCATGGGGATATGAGCTTGGATTGAGCCCGTTTGAAGGAGTTCCAGCATTTGTCTCATGTCCGGTTCAGGGATTCCTGCCCGCAAAGCGATATGCTCGATTGATTGTTCTGTCATGACAATATCAAGGGCTTTGTTGATTAGGCTAGGCCACTCTCGCTCAGGCTCGTAAGGTTCTGCAATCCTATAGTCTTTCTGATTCAGGTATATACAACCTCGCCGGTAAGAGGCCTCACTTAGACGACCCAAATCTCGGGCTCGTCGAAGCATTGCAGCGACGGACACTCGCCATCTCTTCTTCAGTTCGAAGAAGTGTTCCATGTTTAGTCTGGTAGGACACTCTGCGTAAAACGATTCTTTCGGGAGCAAGAAGGCTGATGCAAATCTATTTGCCTGACTCTCGAGGCGCGGATTGCCTGGCGACACATCCGGATGCATAATCAGATGTCCCAACTCATGTGCGACGTCGAATCGTGACCTACTCGTCGATTCCTTACTCAGTATCAAGAAGACATACGGACGCTTTCTGTACCAATAGGAAAACGCATCCACTCGTTCTGATTCATGAGTCAATGGGCAGACAACGATACCCGAGGATTCTACAAGCTCAACCATGTCACCGATCGGACCCAATCCTAAACCCAGACTAGTTCGGGCGAATTTTGCACAGGCTTCGATATCGGCGAAAGTCTCGGGCGTGCGATTCCATTCAGGAACGTTAACTTCCGGAATGGAGACATAGCTTTCGAGTACCGCAACGAGATCACTCAGCATTGATCCCAACGCGAGAAGCTGTCGGCGGTCCCTCTGACTCGCAGAGCGTAGACTTCTAAAGTGGCATTCCTCGATGCCGATATGGGAACCAGTTCCGGAGTCGTGTGCAAAAAATCTTGGTGGCACTCCCAGGGCGAGCGCCAACGTTAAAGTCGTTTCGACGTCAGGTCGGGTCTTGCCCAGTTCAAATTGACCAATTGCAGCTGGCGTCTTACCAACTTTCTCCGCGAGTTCGCTCTTTTTAAGAGCTCTGAGTTCTCTCGCCAACCGGAGTCTTTCGGGGCGGAACCGGTATGTAATAGAATTAATGTCAGCATTATTAAGCATTGTGGTCCGTTCGCTGATTCTCTTGATTCTTTCTCAATACAACGACGTTCCTCGGTGATTCCTGCGGGGGTCTGCTGTCATCGATAGCTGGTTTAATCAATTCGCTCGCGCTAAAGATAGGGTGGACGAATCCCCATTCCGAAATACGAAAATCGTCCCCCAAGCTCGTCGGAATACAGAGATATGCCGCGCACAGCAAATCGTCGGGATTTCCCATATGTGCGAGTATGATGTGCTTTGCGGATAGGAGATCTGGCTGGTCCATGCCGGGAAGAAACGGCGTCAGTTCGATCCGTTTCGTCGCACCATCGGAACGTGGGAAGGAGGTCAGAATATCGTCATCGGGATACTCGCCAACCCGGTACGCTCCAACTTCGTAGTCACCTATCGCGAGGCGGAATCGTGGATATTGGCTCAGAATTCTGATTTTCTCGGGATTCAGTTGGGCAGCCCGTATGAGATTATTGACGCTAACATGGTATAGGCTGAATCCGAACGTCTGGCTATTGAAGCCAAGTTCCGCTACATTTGACTCCGCCACAGTCCTGTAGCTCTCGTGTAGGCTGTCGATGAGCAGTTCAAGCGTGCCAGGATCAAAAGAACTTCTGACTTTGGCCTCGACCTGGATACCGTGCTCAAGCCTGCCGTACTCACCGTCAGGAATCATAGTATTACCCTTTTTTTGTCGTGCGATCTCATTCCGAACGAAACTATAGCAAAGTGCTCGATTCACGTCAAGAACTAAAGTGACTTTTTTTGCCTTCTCATGCGGGGGCGACGCAGGCGTGAAGTAATCGTTGAAGCGGATCTTGCGACCTTAATCCTCGTGCGCGCTGGCGGACTGGAGAGGGGCGTGGACCTTGGTTGGATAGTTGTAGTTGGGGTTTTCGGACGGCGGGATGTAGGGGAGGTCCCAGCGGGGGTGGGTGAGGTTTTGCCACCAGAGGAGCGGATCGGTCCAGTTTCGTGTGTCGGTTCGGCAGAGGGTGACAGTGGAGTCGCCGGTGGCCGCTTTGTACTCGTCAAATTGTGCTTGCACGTGGTTGAAGTGGAGGCCTTTCCCGGGGATTTCGAGTGCGGCCATGCCGCGGTCGGAACTTTCGTAGTGGTAGATCGGAAATCGATGGCCCACGACGCACCAGTAGGCGAACCCGAGGACGCCGAGGACTAGGGCAATCTTGATGACCTTGCGGTTGCGCGCTCTGCTCATGGGTGCCACTCCGTTGTGCTGGTCTGTGGATACTTTGCCAGCGCGCAACGGGGAATGCCAGTTGTAGGATGGGAATGATTCCCGTCCGGCCCGTTCTCGTTGATTGCGCGTTAGTCTGCCATCCACAGGTTTGGATTGAGACTCGATCCGCCTGCACTCCCTGGTCGGGAATCATTCCCGACCTACTTTGGGTCATTTTCGTTATAGGGAAATCGCGGGATGGACGCGTGGGTATCGCGCTTTCAGTGCTCGATCAATGGGAGACGCCCGTTACCAGGGGTTTCGCCCCTGGCTAGGGTTGCGCGGCGCCTTCGGCGCCGGGTTTTGAATTGCGGAGAAGGGTTGAAGACTCATGGGCTGGAAGCCCATGGCACCTCGAATCACGGGCTGGAAGCCCGTGGCACCTCGAATCGCGGGCTGGAAGCCGTGGCACCTCAGGCGACCAGCCAGTTGCTTGATGGGGCAGGTGCCAGAGCAATTCTGAAGTTCTGGACACGGGCTGGAAGCCCGTGCTCCTTGAACGACCGCGCCTCCGCAGTTCGATTCACTCCACTTTTGTGCCGATCCACCAAGTGGTGCCGCCGGCGTCTTGGATGCCGCCGCGCTTGTCGGCGTCGTCCTTCTTGATAGGTTCCTGGACGGAAGTGGCGCCGGCGTCGAGGGCGCGTTGGTAGGTGGCGTCCACATCGGGGACGTAGACGTGCACGTGCGAGGGTACGGCGGGCCAGCCTTCGACGCAGTCGGCGATCATGACGACCGTGTCGTCGATGCGGACTTCCGCGTGCCGGACGCGGCCGTTCTCGCCGGGGACCCGTTGGAGCTCGATGGCGTCGAAGGCGGTCTTCAGGAATTCGATGGTGCCGTTTGCGCCGTCGACGACGAGGTAGGGGGATGCGGAGTTGTAACCGTGGGGTTTGTAGGATGTGGGCATGGGTTTGCTCCTCTAGTGTAGCGAATTCGAAATTCGTTTCTTTTTTTGGACCGATATCTTAGGGAACATCCCCCTAAATCCCCCTTCAAAGGGGGACTTTGAGCAGCACCTCACACAAGATCTTTGAGAAGGAACTTAGGGTTCAGGACACTAGATTCTCTTTTGAAGATACACGGGCGGGACGCCCATGCTCCTTTTACTTTCGGAGCGGGATCAGGTTGCGGATTCTTGGGTCGCGGAGGAAGAGTCCGCCCCAGATGAGGATGCCGAGGACGATGGGTATGAAGAAGGCTTCTTCCACGCGGACGTGTGTCGCGGTTGCTCCGCCGAGGTAGGCGGTCAACAGGATCGCGCCGAGCACGGAGGTCTGGGGGATGACGTAGAGAATCGTGCAACCCAGTTCGACGATACCGAGGGGAATCGCGAGACTGACGGGGTAGCCGAGGTGCTCAAAGCCTTCGAGCACGTCGGGCGGTTTCAGGAACTTCATGGTGGCGCTCATGACCAGCATCAACACGGGCAGCGCGCTCATGATGTAGCCGGTCCAACGGGCGGCCTTGGAAACGGGGGCGATTTCCGATGACATTTTTCTTTCTCCTTTCGATTAAATTCGCAGTAAGCGCCGTGTTTCTTCTTCGAATGCCTGTGCACTTACGCGGTGGCGCCTGCTTCTGATTCGGCGATGGCCTTCAGGTCGGCAAGTCCCTTCTCGAAGTTGTCGCCGATCATCTTGTCCATATCCATGAATAGTCCGAAAGCCTTGCCCATGAAGTTGTTCTCGCCGTGCATACTCCAGGTGACGTTGGTGCGATCGCCTTCGGGCTGGAACGTGAATTCGGCCGTGTTGGTGGCTTTCATTGGCTTCAAGAATTCCAGCTTGATCTGAATGCGCTCGTTCGGCTGACTATCCTCGATGGTCATGCTCCCTTCGCCTACGTTCTTGTCGCCGACCCAGGAGTACTTCGCACCGGGACCCTGGTTCGGGCCTTCGTAGGTCGTGGTCATGTCAGGGTCCAACTTGCCCCAGGGATTCCACGCCTCCCACTTATGGAAATCGTTGACCTGCGCAAATACGACCGGTGGCGGAGCCGCGATGGTCGCCGAGCGCGAGACGCGGAACTCCGAGGGGCGCGTGGATATCACGATCGCCAATGCGACGACTGCGACGACCAGTACTGCTGCGACAACGAGAAGTACTTTAAGCATGGGGGTTCTCCAAAAGGTTCCGAGTCATTCCAGCCTTGCACGCGTGAACTTGACAATTTATACAACAAGCGGCGTTCTATTTTCCTGCTACCGCCCCCGGGACGTCAGCAACCGTAAGTCGGTTTCTGAGGCCACCCTTCCGGGGAGTCCTCGAAGTCTTCCTGGCGTCCGTACGGCGTGCGGTCGAGGAGGCTGTACGCGTCGGTCAGGCCTTCGACGCCGCGCGCATAGGTGGAGTACGTGTGGAACACGTCACCGTTCACCTTGAAGAACACGCTCAGGCCGTGGGCCTCGCCCTTCATGAACCAGGGTTCCTCGCTGCTGCGCTTCTGCAGCTCTTCCTTGCTGCGGAAATTGTATTCCGGCGGCGCGACCGACTCGTCCAGCGTGACGTGGAAGTCGTAGTTGAAATCGCTCCCATACGATGAGTACCAGGGGATGGTCCAGCCGCGATCCTTCTTGTATTCGGCGAGTTTTTGATAGGGCGCGCGCGAAACCGCCACGAACTGCGTGTCGCGCTGCCGCAACATTGACAGATCGCCTTGCGCGTCGATCAATCCGGTACACCCCATGCAACCCTTCTCCCACTCCGGGTCGAACATGAAGTGGTAGACGATGAGCTGATGGCGTCCGTCGAAGAGATCGGCCAACGATTTCTTGCCGTCCGGCCCTTCAAACTCGTAGGCCTTCTCGATCCTCACCATGGGCAAACGGCGCCGCATGGCGTTGACTGCGTCGAGGTGTTTGGTGAGTTCCTTCTCGTGAAGGAGTAGCGCTTTACGTTTTGCCAGCCACTCGTCTTTTGATACGACCGGCGGATGGGGGATTGCGTTCATAATTATTGTCCTTGTTTGTTCGAGACGGTCTCGGAACAGTCACGGGTTCCGTGCGGGGTGCTAGTTCTTCCGCGTCAGCTCGAGCCGCATCATCTGAAATTCTTTGCCCGTCTTCGGGTCCGTGGCGAATGATTCGACGGTCTTTGTGTCCGGTCCGGTGATGGTTTCGATCTCCCGCATCACGGCGGGCTTCTTCGTGATTGGACAACTGTACGTGTACTCCCAGGCCAGCGTTTTGCCGTCCGGCGAAAGTTCTCCGACACCGGTGCCGATGCCCGTGCTCATGCTGTCCACCCACATGGCCACGAATTTCTGTTGCACGTTGTCGAATCCATAGATCGCCAAGGCGTTGTATGGACCCATCCCCGGCGTTTCGCCCGACATCTCCGCTTGGGTGTAGTGGCCGTTCATGATCGTTGTTACGGTCGATTCGCCCTCACTCATCATGGGTTCCGTTCCGGGCGCCATCCACATGGTCGTTTTCGCGCGCCATTCACCGACGCTTTCGGCGAGAAATTCGTGCATGGGTCCGGGCGTCCCGGCGATCATGCACGCTTGCATGTCTTCTTCCGTCCAACCGGGCGGTAGCGGGATTGCGGGCTGCTCTTCCGCCTTGTTTTCTGCTGGCGCAGCCAACGCAATTGAGCCGGCGACAATAACCAGTGCCGTTGCCGTGACTGTGGTGAATACAAACAATCTGGTGGTTCTCATGGTTTTGTCTCCCTTTCTTTGATCTTCAGATTGGCAGTTCCGTTGACTTTGGCTTTTTCGTTGCGCGCTCGATCAAAACCCCAAGGCCTGCGTCGCGGGATCGTCCGCGATGGGCCGCACCTCCACGCATCCGAAGCGGGCGCCGGGGATTTGTGCCGCGATCGCAAGCGCGTCCTCCATATCCGTGGCGTCGATGATGTAAAACCCGCCAACCTGTTCCTTCGTCTCCGCGAAGGGGCCGTCCGTCGTCATCGCTTTGCCGTCGCGAACGCGGACCGTCCTGGCGGTCGCGGAAGGCTTGAGCCGGTTCGCGCTAACGAAATTGCCATTGGCTTTGATGCGGTTCGTGAACTCCAGGTACTCCTGGAAGTGCTTTTCCGCATCGGCCGCCGGCATGTCTTCCATCACCTTCTCCGCGCATATGAGGCACAGAAACTTCATCGGTTGTTCCCTTTCTCGTTCTCGTCGTTATCCGTTGTAGGCGCGTTTCAGTACGGCGATGTCGAGTTTGATCATCTGCATCATGGCCTCTGTCACGCGCTTTGCTTTACTCGGGTCCTTATCCTGCATCATTTCGATCAACACGGGTGGCACGATTTGCCAGGTCACGCCGAACTTGTCCTTCAGCCATCCGCATTGAAGGGGTTGCCCGCCATCGGTGAGCTTCTCCCAGAAGCGATCGATTTCCGCTTGCGAGTCGCAGTTCACGACGAAAGAGAAGGCTTCGGAAAAAGTAAACTCGTGAGGATGGGCGCTCTCGATGGCCTTGAACTGCTGACCTTCCAGCACAAAGGTCGCGAGGCGGACGGAGCCTTCGGGCTCATGCTCGCCTCTGCTGTAGCGGTCGATATTGACAATCCTGGAGTCGTCGAATAGCGATGTGTAGAACCGCACCGCCTCCTCCGCCTTGCCGTGCTGTTCGCCGGCAAACAGGAGGAACGGCGAGATCTTCTGTTCCGCCTTCGCGAGGCTAATCTGCCACGACACACCGAAGCGATCACTAAACCAACCATAGCGTTCGCTGAAGGGATACTCCCCCAGTTCCATCAGCACCGTGCCGCCTTCGGACAACCTGGCCCAGATGGCGTCGATCTCTTCGCGCCCGGCGCATTGGACGAAGAGCGACGTGGCGGGCGTATGTGTGTAGATGGGCCCGCCGTTTAATGCGGTGAATGCCTGCCCTTCCAGCAGAAAGGACACCGTCATGATGGACCCCTTCGGCGCGGGCCCGGCGTCACCGTAACGTGTCGTGCTGATGATCTTGGAATCCTTGAACGCCGCGGTATACAGGGCCACGGCCTCTTCCGCGTTGTCGTTGAACCACAGGAATGGGGTGATCTTCTGCATGGACTTCCTCTCCTTTGTCGTTGTCGTCGGGTATCGCGCCGCGTGTAGTTCAGTGCGCCGCACGCCTCCGCCGGATGAGCCCCCGAACCTGCCGCGCCGCGAGGACGATGAGCAGTCCCACGCACGCGACGATGAGCCCGGTGCGCAAATACGCCGCCGCGGTGAGCGAGATGCCCACGCCCGTGGCCAGCGCGATGTAGCCGGCGACACAGGCGGGGCATTTCGGCATCAGCACCAGCAGGGCGCCGGGAAGGGCCCAGCCCGTGGTTTCGAGGATGCCGGATCGAAGACCGGACCTGCGCACGGGCGCCTGGCAGCATGTCGACCTGATCATGATTGCCGCTCCTGTGCCGCCACGTAACGGCCGGTCGTGTCGACGTAGCCGCCCGCGCCATAGCGGTCGTGGTGGCGCACCCAGTCCGTCAGGTTGTAGTTGGGTCCGGTTTCATTGCGGCCTTTTGGCGTGAGGTCGAGGTAGTTGTATGCGCCCAGCAATCCCTCGTCGCCGCGGGCGTAGCTCGAATAGGTGTGGTAAATCGCGCCATGCCCGTCCTTGTAGAACACGCTGACGCCTGACGCCTCGCCTTCCGTTTGCGACGTTCGCGCCTGGAAGTTGTAATACGTGGGGCCCAGCGCCATGCGATCCTTCGTGAAGGATACGTGGTAATCGAAGTTGAATTCGCTGTGGAAGGACGATACCCAGGGGAACGACCAGCCCATGCGCCGTTTGAACGCTTCGATCTCGGGCAAGGGCGCGCGTGACACGACGACCAGCGATACGTCGTGCTGAATCAGATGCTGAAGCGCGCCGCCGATATGGTCGGCCAGGAAGGAACACCCCACACAGCCTTCCTTCCAACCGGGTCCCAACATGAAGTGATAGACGATAAGCTGGCTGCGACCGTCGAAAAGGTCGCCGAGCGTGACCTTACCCTGGGGGCTGTCGAAGACGTAGCTCTTTTCCACCTTGACCCACGGCAGCTCGCGGCGTTCGGCGCTGAGCCGGTCGCGCAGCCGGGTAAGCTCCTTCTCCCTTTCCAGAAACCGTGTGCGAACCGCAATCCATTCCTCCCGAGACACCACAGCGTGGTGGAGTTCCGGATTTCGATCGCTGCGCAGAATTGCTTGCCTGTTCATCTTTGTCCCTTTCATGAAGAATTGAGCCGCCGGCAGCTTCGTTGACCAATTCACCTACACGACGAACGAGTCGCGACGAAAAGGACAGGTTCGGCGAATTCCCCCGCGATGTGAGCTGGGGTCGGTGTCGAGGTTGACGGAAGACCCTTCGGCCTCTGATGTTACGGTGATCTAGATCGGCCAGGGACAGCGGGGACAGCAGGGACAGCCGAGGACTAGACATCGCGAGAAACCCGCACCACGTGCGATCATCGTCCCAGTTGTCCTTGATGTCCCTGTTGTCTCTGAAACTACCTGCAGCCGTTCTGGCGGGCACCGATGCTCCATTGCGGCGCACCCCGCGTCCCGTTAACATGGTCGGCACGGGGGTCGCGGCCGTCGCGGCGTCAACAGTGGGGAGCGGTTGAATGAGCGAAGTGATTGCGGACGAACACCATCAGGCGCTGGGCGCGTTGCGGGACAACCTGTGCCGGGTCATTCAGGGCAAAGCGGAGAACGTTGACGTCTTGATTACGGCGTTCATCGCCGGCGGCTCGGTGTTGATCGAAGACGTGCCCGGCGTGGGCAAGACGACTTTGGCCAAGGCGTTGGCGCGGTCCGTCGACGTCACGTACCACCGCATTCAGTTTACGCCGGATCTCTTACCGGGCGATATCCTGGGTTCCTCCATTTACAATCCCGTTGACGGCACCTTTTCGTTTCGTCGCGGTCCCATTTTCTGCAACGTGCTGTTGGCCGACGAGATCAACCGCGCGTCGCCACGGACGCAGTCGGCCCTGCTGGAAGCCATGAGCGAAGCCCAGACCACCATCGAAGGTGAGACCTACGCATTGACGGCGCCGTTTCTGGTGATTGCCACACAGAACCCTGTCGAGTTTCACGGCACCTACCCCTTGCCCGAAGCCCAGTTGGATCGGTTCTCCGTTCTGTTGAGCCTCGGCTACCCCGAGCCGGATGTGGAAGCGCAGATCCTGCACGCCCAGGCGGAGGTGCATCCCCTCGAATCGATTCGCCCCGTGACATCGGGCGCGACCATCGTTTCCATCCAGCAGGCGGTGCGCCGGGTGCGGGTCGATGAGACGCTCTCGGAGTACATCGTTACCATCGCGAACCGCACGCGGAGCGATACGCGGTTCAAACTCGGCGTCAGCCCGCGCGGATCACTCATGCTGTTCCGGACGGCCCAGGCGGCGGCGTATCTCGATGGCCGGGACTACGTGGTGCCCGACGATGTGCAGCGGCTGGCGCCGTACGTGTTGGCGCACCGGGTCGTGCTCACGGCAAAAGCCAAATACGGCGGCGTGGATAAACGCACGGCCATCGAAGAACTCTTGAAGGACGTTCAGTCACCGGTATGAAGCTCCCCTTTACAGGGCCGTACTGGCGGAACCTGGGGGAAACGTGGCTCCACACGACCACCCGGGAAGGCAAAGTACTGGGCGCGGCGATTGTCGTATCCGCATCGATATCTTCGGCCTCCCTCGACATCCCCGTGTTTCATCTGCTCTGCATTCTCAGCGCCTTCGCCGTCGTCGTGTATGGCGTGGCGAGGCTTCGTCGGCCGCGCCTACGGCTTCGCGGCGGAGTGCCGGAGAAAGCGGTTTCTGGCGAAGTGCTCATGGTCGCGCACACCGTCGTCAACGATGGGAAGCGAACTGCGTACGACGTGAGCGCCGGATTCCTTCAACTGCCGGATGAGGTGGAATCCACCGGCGTGGAGGAACTCGCGCCGGTGCTGGAACCCGGCGGGTCGACGGTAGTCACCTCCGTGCTACGTCCTCAACGGCGCGGCCTCTACGCCCTGCCCGAACCGCGCGCGTACTCGACGTTTCCCTTTCACATTTATCGCGTCCGCGCGCCGCGGGATCGGCGCAAGCCGGAAAGTTCGCCGCTGCTGGTCTATCCGCGGTTTCATCCGTTGGCAGGGATTGACGTGCCGGTGAGCGCGCGGTATCAGCCCGGTGGCATTGCGCTCTCATCCAACATCGGCGAATCTCCGGAGTACATCGGAAACCGGCCCTACCGATCCGGCGATTCCCGGCGGCACCTCGATTTCCGCGCGTGGGCGCGGCTTGCGCAACCGGTGGTGCGCGAGTACCAGGAAGAGTACTACTGTCGCGTCGCCCTCGTGCTCGACACCTTCATCCCCGGCAAGAAGCAGCCGCCCCCTGCGGGATTCCCCACCCTCGAAGCTGCGGTCAGTCTTACGGCGGCCGTGGCCGACGCGATGGCGCGCGGTGAATACATCATTGATCTCTTCGCGGCGGGCCCGACCTTGCACGTCTTCCGCGCAGGCCGGCACACGGCCCACTTCGAGAACGTTCTGGAAATCCTTGCCTGCGTCGACGCGTGCCGGACCAACCCCTTCGACGTGGTCACGCCCGCCATCACGGATGAACTCGCCAACATCTCGACGGTCATCTGCGTGTTGTTGGATTGGGACGCGTCACGGGAGTCTCTGGTGCGGGCAGCCGTGGATTGTGGATGCAGCACCAAGGTGATCGTGCTTCGCGATGGCGAACCCACACAGCCCTTCGATCAGCTTGTGGAGGAATGCCGCATCACTCAACTGGCGCCGAGCGACGTGCTAAACGGTCGAATCGAGGCGCTATGAAAAGCTGGCAACGGTTCGTGGGTTTGTGCATGGTCCTGCTGGAAACGGCAACGGTCGCGCTCTTCTTTGGCCGTTGGCTCTTTCCGGTATCGGTGGCAATTGTTGCGGTTGCAGGACAATGGCGGCTTCGGGAAAACGCGATGCGCGACAGGAGGCTCTGGGTCGTACTGGCGGCAACGGTCTTCATTCTGTGGCTCGCAATCGGCCGCAACGATGCCGTGTCCTCGGCGGCGCTCCCGGATGGCCTCGGCTACGCCTTGATCCAGTTTTTTCTTGTCGCGCAGGCCTATGAACTCCACGTGACCCGCAAACGGGGCATGACTCCACTCTTCGTGCTGTTCGGCGCCATCGTCATGACCTGCGCGGGCGACGTCTTGCACATTGGCGCACGCCGGGAACTATTGTCCATCGGATATCTTGCGGCGGCCGCCATTTTCTTGTTCCTGGCTTCCGCGTTCTGGTTGACGGGAAGAAACCCGCGACGCAGCGGCTCGCAGCCCCGCCGGGCGTGGGTTCTCCTGATACTCACGTCTTTGCTCGCGGTCGGTTTCGGCGCGTCGGTGAGTTTCACCCTGAAACGGAACCAGCAAGAACTTGACACCTGGTTCGCGAACCTCGTGACGCCGCGTGCCAACGCCGGATCCGTGGGGTTTCCCAACCGCGCCTTCCTGCACAGCGTCGGAAAAGTCAAAGAACGGGACGCCGCAAAGGTCGCCGTACGCGCCGAGAGCGACGACATGCCGGGCTATTTGAAGGGCCTCGCCTACGACACCTACGGCAACGCGGAATGGACGGTCTCCGTCGCGGCCTCGTCGTTAGCGCCAGAATCTTCCGGTCCAGAGCGGGGTATGAATGCGTTTGTGCTGGCCGCAACGGAACCGGATGCGGCCGAGTCCATCCAAGTCTGGCCCGAAGTCGACACACACGGCGCCTTATTCACGACGCTCGACACGGTGCGGATCCAGGCGCCGTTTTCGTCGTTGATGCTGGACGACGCGCACAATGTCGCCAATCCTGACGGCGACGCTCGGTCGACGTATGTTCTCGAAAATGCCGACATGCCTCGACCCCCTAAACCACTTACGGAACAGGATCGCCGCCGCTACACCTATCTGCCGAAAGACCTCGATCCGGCCGTCGGAAATCTGGCCGCCGCGCTCTTCGAGCATGCCGTGTCCACCGAAGAGAAAGCAGCCGCGGTGGTGGCCTACTTTCGCGAAAACTACCAGTACGAACTCGGAATCGAAATTCCGGACGGCGTCGATCCTCTGGTGTGGTTTCTTCTTGAACGGCCGCCTGCCCACTGCGAATTCTTTGCGACTGGCGCGGCCGTTCTGCTGCGCCATGGCGGCGTGCCCTGCCGCTATGTGACGGGTTTCGTGGCGGCCGAACGAAACGCCTTCGGCGGATACTGGGTCGCGCGCAATCGTGATGCCCATGCCTGGGTCGAGGCGTACGACGAGGAGCGGGGCTGGTTCATCGTTGAAGCGACGGTGGCGGAGGGCGTGCCCGACAGCGATGAGGCACAACAACCCGGCCGTATCGCGCAAGCGTGGGATTATGTGAAGTTCCTCGTACGCGAAGTGGTGGTCGCGTATGTGGTCGGCGGTATCCGCGGCGTCGTGCGGTGGCTGGGCGACGCCCTCCTGGGTCTTGGCGCGTGGATCATCAAACCGGTGCCGTTAGCCGTCATCGTGGTGCTGGTCGTGGCCGTGGCGTTACTGCAAACCCGGCGCCGAAGAGCGCGTGCGGCGCGGGTCCGGGAACCCGAGCATCGCGCCCGCCTTCACGCCATGTTGCGCGAGATGGACAAACGAATGCATCGCTACGGCATCGACCGCGAACCGGATGAAACGCTCCTGCGGTTTGCGGTTCGCGTATCCTCAGATCTGGATCAACCGGAATTTGGCAATGCCGCGGCACGCTGGTATCGGGACTACACGCGACTCCGTTTCGGTCCAACGCCAACGGACGACCAATTGGACGCGCTTGAAGCTGCCGTGCCCAACGCCGCGCCCGAGCCGGCGGGGCGTTCGACAGAGCGCTTCTGATCCGCGATGCTGCCGTTCACTCCAGGTCCCATCCGGCGACCCGGAGCGGTCGATTCTTGAGCGCAACCAGCGGATTCCGGCGATTTCGCGGGCGTAGAAGTTGTATAACCCCTTCAGGGTATGCCCAATGGGTAGACCACGGTACCCTGGGTAGGCCTTGCTGCGCGGCGGCCAATCACGCCTGCGGCGTGACTATAAGTATGTAGGCCCGTTGGGCCATTTCGGCGGCTTGGCGCCGCCGCATGTCTTTTTGTACGGGTGCATCGGTACAGGAAGCGTCTATGGCTGAAGATGAACCGAGGCCCGTGTTTCGCGAAGCCGTGCCGACGCCAGAACGCACGCTAACGGTAGTGAACGAATTGAATGTGCATATGGCCAGAATCACATAGTATTTCCAAAGCGAAGCCTCAAAGGCGCGGCGAAAGCAGGGACGCGGCGATTGTAGGGACGCGGTGAAAGCAGGGACGCGGCGAATGCAGGGACGCGGTGATTGCAAAAGGAGCGGCGGTGCCAAGCCGCCGAAATGGCCCGAAGGGCCTATATACTCCTAGCCCCACCCAGGTTGGCGTGCCTTTGGCACGACTACCTGGGGTAAACGATGCCCCTCATTTCAACCTCCCCTGTAAGGGGTACACAAGGTGAAAGCGTGTGAATCCCGAAACGCTACGCACCCGCAACAATCCACCGCCAACGTGCGAATCATTGATTTGATTATCGCGTTTGCTCCGTTGAGGAGACAGCCGCACTGCGGTCGCGTGGATTCGGTACCCTTCCCAATCCCGAAGCGCGCAGACTCGTCCATTACTTCTCTTCAAGCAAAGCTTCCGTACGCGCGTCTACTGACGCGAGTGGGGGCAATCCGTTCTCCGGTTTGTCGAGGTAGAAGAAGGCTACCGCGGACCAGTCGTCGCGCCGGTACATGTTGGTCCAGGCATCGTCCGGCGCTTCGTGTTCGCGGATGTCGATTTCCTGGTCCTGCTCGAAGAGTTTTATGAATTTCCCATCGTAGTCGAGGCTGACCGGTTTGATCTGCACGCCTTTATTCAACAACTCCACCACTTCCTTCTTCGACGCGCCGCCCATCTGTTGGATGGTCACGCGGATGTTCTCGTGGAAATAGACCGGGTCGGGAATGTGGTAGCGGTAGAACGTGTATTGGCCATGTTCACCATCGGCGATGAGCGAACCCTGGTACCGGCGCTGAAACTCGCCCTGCCCCCAACCGGTGCCGATATAGTCTTCAGTGCCCGTGCCCACAATGGTGGGCAAATCCCGGTCGCCATCAAGGTACATCTTCACCTCGCCCTCGCCCCACCAGCCCACGTTGTCAGGATGGAGAATCACGCCGAGGTGCGCGCCGAGAAAGCGGCCCGCCCCGTTCACCGCAGGCAAGATCTCGAAATCCTGCATCAGCGTGGTCCAGCGTTCCCGCCGCCAGTAGGCGTGAAAGTACAGGTCCGACTCTTCCGGCTCCGGGGTGAGGACATAGTTGATGTCGTAGAAGAATTTTTCGACGTCCCAGTCCGATTCATTGGTCAACACCACCTTCGCCCCTCTTTTGAAGGGCATGGGAATGTACATATTGAAGGACCGTCCCTCGGGATTCGCGAACAACTCGTTCTCCA
Organism: uncultured Nitrospiraceae bacterium; assembly: GCA_964632865.1. Classification (GTDB taxonomy): domain Bacteria; phylum Hydrogenedentota; class Hydrogenedentia; order Hydrogenedentales; family SLHB01; genus JAHDWY01. The sequence continues at coordinate 6,866 of CAZWDH010000067.1, read as the reverse complement.
TCGTCACCGGACGGCCGAGGATGGCCCCGAAGAAATCGCCGAGCGGGACGGATACGGCAGGCGTGCTGGCGCCGTCCCAGAACATCTCCAGTCTTAACGCGCGGAGCATTTGCGGCTGCCGTTCGCGCAGGGTAAACCACATGCGACGGATCGAGCCGCTGCCCTCCGCCTGCATCAGCACCACCGACTCACCCGCAGGCACCGGTGCGAAAGCCGCGCCTTTCGCGCCCGCGTTCTCGGCCCCGCCCGCGCCGCGCGCGCCATCCGGATTCTCGAAACTCGACCATCGGGTCTCTGCGCCCTCAGGCAACCTGTACCATTCCATGGCCTCTCCCCCGTATGCCCCTGCCGCCAGCGCCATCGCCGCAACGATGCTCGCGAGCAAACGCGGCTTCGCGATATTCCGAGTCCAACCCATTGCAACAACCCTCCTGCGCTCTCTACGCCACTGTCCACGAGGATAGCAAATCGCAACCCGTCAAGGCCGCGTCGCCTTGACACGAAATCGCATCCCGTGGACAATCCCACCATGCGGCTCAAGCACGTCATCACGCGTGTCACCAGCCGCCGGAGGGGAGCATGGGCGTACCGGGCATCGCGATGATTCTGTACACCGTCCGCGAGCCGGCCTCACAGGATCTCGCGGGGACTTTGCGGCGCGTGCGGGAGACGGGATTCGAATACGTTCAGTGGAGCAGTATGCCGGAGCTTCCGGCCGTGGAGATCCGTCGCGCCCTTGACGCGGCAGGGTTGACCACGATTTCAGGGCATTGCACCCTGGAGCCTTTTGAAGAGAACTTTCGGGAAACGGTTGAGTTCTGGCATACCCTGGGCGTGGCCGATCTCGCGCTAGCCACGATGATGACCGAGTGCCGGGATTCCCTGAACGATTGGCGGCACGGATTGCAGCGCATCGTCGCGGTGGCGGAGCGGCTTCGCGACGAGGGGATTCGATTCTCCTACCACAATCACGCGTTCGAGTTTGAGCGATTCGCGGAAGACACGCGGTTCAAGATGGACATCCTCCTCGAAGAAACACCCGCCGACCTCGTGCATGCCGAGTTCGACACGGCCTGGGTATCCGCGGGCAAGGCCGATCCTGCGGCCTATATTCGGAATTTCGCCGGGCGATGTCCTCTCGTTCACGTGAAAGACCACAAGCCCCTCGTGAACCCGGACCAGGAACCGGAACCTATCGAGCTGGGGCGCGGCGTGCTCGACTGGTCTGCCATACTGGACGCGGCCCGGGCGTCGAACGTCGAATGGCTGGTATACGAACAGGACGCGTCGGAGGAAGACGTGTTCGAGAGTTGTCATGCGAGCTACGCGTTTCTTCGCGATCGGTTGAGGATCCGAACCTAAGCCGGCGCGCCATTTCAGGAGGAAGCCATGGCGAAGTATTCAGGCGAATACACGGAGACCTTCACAGTGGACGTACCCGTCGCAACGGCCAAGGCCCATTTCAGCGATCTCAAAACGATTGCGAAATGCCACGGCCGCGTCGCGGATTGGAAAATTCAGAAGAGCAACACGCTGAAGCTCACGCTCGAACCGCGCACGGAAGTTGGCGTGACCTTCGAAGGCTGTCATTCCGTTCGCTATTCCTTCGCTGACGACCATGAACTGGAATGGAAGTCGGTGGGCCAGGGCAATATGAAGTCCAAAGGCTTCGCTACCTTCAAGCCAGTGGGTAAAAAGAGGACTGAGGTCAAGTACTACGAATCCGTGGAACGCGACGTGGATGTCAACTTTCTTGTTGCGCCCATTATCGGACCTATTGTTTCCCGGCAGATTCGAGACGATATCAAGGACTACATCAAACGCATGCGAAAGGCGCTCTAAGGCGCGGCGCATTCACTCAAACACGAAAGGCACCCACCCATGAGCAGTCTGGCCTTTGCGCTCCAGCTCTATACCGTGCGCGATCATCTCGAAAAGGACACGCCCGCAACCCTTCGGCGCGTGAAAGAAATCGGCTACGACCACGTTGAACTCGCGGGTATCGGCCTCTACGGCCCGCGCGAATACAACCAAATGCTGTCCGATGCCGGCTTGCAGGCTGTCAGCGGCCATTTCCCCTACGAGGAGGTCGTAAACAATACCGGCAGCGTGATCGAGACGGTCCAGGCGCTGGGCCTCCGCTACGCGGTGGTGCCGTGGCTGGGAGGCGATCAGTGTCCCGACAAGGACGCGTGGGTCGCCGCCGCGAAAGCTATGAACGATGCGGGCGCGCGGTTCCGGAACGCGGACATTACTCTCTGTTACCACAACCACGCCCACGAGTTTCAGCGCGCCGACGGGCAGTACATTCTGGACGTCATTTTCGAGTCTGCCGACGCGCACAACCTCGCGGCCGAACTCGACACGTATTGGATCAAGTACGGAGGCGCCGACCCCGCGAATTACGTCGCGCAATACAGCGGCCGCGTGCCGTTGCTCCACTTGAAAGACATGACCGGCGGCGACAACCGGACTTTCGCCGAAATGGGCCGAGGCATTATCGAGTGGAAGCCCATCTTGGAATCCGCGGCGAAGGCGGGCGTCCACTGGTACATCGTCGAGCAGGACGAGTGCGCCGGCGATTCGCTCGAGAGCGCGCGCATCAGCGCCGAATTCGTGCGGAACCTGTAGCCCGGCTTTCGCAGATGGCGACCCACTGCGGCACTCCGTCCATATCGTCCATACAGTCCATATCGTCCATACGGCTTCCATGAGTCGGGCCTGCCGCTACCGTCATGCGCATGTTCTCCAGGATAAAAAGGTGGATACGCTGGGTACCGTCGTAACTGCGGGACTCAACATCCGGAATCCGCCGGCGCTTCGCACGACGACGGGCCGGATTTGCCCATCTGCCCCAAGATCTGCCATACTATCTCTTTAGCTTGGAACCGCTGCATGAGGTTGGGTACGGGATGGACAAGACACAGAATATTCACGTTCGGAGCATGGTTCCGCTGGTTTCGCCGCGGGAACTCAAGGAGTTTCTCCCCATTTCGGCGGCCGCGCGGGATACCGTGCTAAACGGACGTCAAGCCGTCCAGGACATCCTTGCCCGAAAGGATGACCGCCTCATGGCCGTTGTTGGGCCCTGCTCCATCCACGACGAAATCGCCGCGCTCGAGTACGCCATGCGCCTTTCCGAGCTGGCGAAGAAGGTGGGTGATCGGCTGTATCTCGTTATGCGGGTTTACTTTGAGAAGCCCCGTACGACCGTCGGTTGGAAAGGTCTCATCAACGATCCGTCGCTGGATGGCGCCTTCGACATCGAAGGCGGCCTGCGCAAAGCCCGCGAGATTCTCTTGCGCATCAACGAGATGGGCTTGCCCTGCGCCAGCGAAATGCTCGATCCCATTACGCCGCAGTACACGGCGGACCTCGTAGCCTGGGCGTCCCTCGGCGCGCGGACCACCGAATCGCAAACGCACCGGCAGATGGCGAGCGGTCTCTCCATGCCGGTCGGGTTCAAGAACGGGACCGACGGCAATCTGCAAACGGCCGTGGACGCCATTCAGGCGGCACGCCACCCTCACGCTTTTCTCGGTATCGATTTCGACGGCCAGACCTGCGTCGTCAACACGACCGGCAATCCGTTCGGGCACATCATCCTCCGCGGCGGACGGTCGGGCCCCAACCACGCGGCCGAGTTTGTCCAGGAGGCGACCGAGGCTTTGCTCAAGCAGGATCTCGATCCCAATATCGTGGTCGATTGCAGCCACGCGAACTCCGAAAAGGACTACCGGAAGCAGCCCGCCGTGTGGCGCGCGGTCGTCGAGCAGCGTGTCAAGGGCAACAAGAACGTCCTCGGCATGATGCTCGAAAGCAACTTGAACGAGGGCAACCAGCCTTTGGGTGACGATGTGGCCGCGCTGAGGTACGGTGTATCCATCACCGACTCCTGCATCAGTTGGGAACAAACGGCCGAGTTGATCGAAGAAACCCACGCCGTACTCGATCCGAAACGAAACGTCGCGGCGTGCAAGTAGCCCGCTAACGACGATTCCCGTTCCACGAACGCGCCGCAGGGAGAGTTCGCGCCGTGTCTAGTATTCTTCTACTCGTGCTTATTGTGCTTGCCGTCGTTTCCGTGGGCGCCCTTGTGGCCGTGCCGGGCTGGCTGCTGTGGCGGATCAAGCGCCAATGGCGGTATCCCATTGCCTGGCTGGGCGTAGTGGCCTTGCTGCTTGGACTGGCCGCCACCAGCACGTACATGCAACTCAAGAATTTCCCTAAACCAGTCCCCATCAACGAAACCCTTTCCGGCGTGACGGATCAAACGGGTGATGTGATCGTCACCGGGCTCCGCTTGCCCGATCCGACCGTGCGAGATGCGCGGATCGAGGTCGACGTGGAAAACGCGTCGAGCCAGTCGGTAGTGCTGGGGTTGCAGTATATCGCCGAAGGCGGCGACCTCGGCAACGAAGCCTATTCGCCGGGCTCCATGGAAGGGGCACAGGTGCGCGCGGTTGAAGCAAATTGGAGCGGGACGGTCGCGTACGATGTCACGCTTCCCGGTTTCGCTTTTGGCGGGAGCATCCTGATCGTGCTTGCGCTTTGTCCGGACGTGGATCTCGACCCCGCGGCGACTGAACTGCCGCCCGATTCCGAAGCGCTCTATCAGCACCGATTCCAACTGGTCCCCGAGACCGAATAATCAATTGCCCTATCACATTCAGCCCGGAGAATCACGCCCAAACAAATCCAAGGAGGTCCGCTATGAAATCACCGTTTCTCACCGCTTCCGCCATTGTCCTCGTCCTTGCCGGATGTACGATGGCGCCCCAAATCAATACTGCCGGCGACCTCGTGGCGGAACTCCAGAAGAAGGGTGTTTCGATCGCGTCTCAGGAGCCGGCGCCCATTCCGCAAGGGCAGCATTTTCGGTTCGACGAAGGCATCACGGTAAAAGGTGAGGATCTTTGGATTGACATCCTGCGAATCTCAGATCAGAAGGTTTTCAACATCGCGAAGGACGCGTCGGGATTACTGGTGATTGCCGAAGCGTCGGCGGGGCAGGAGATTCCGGGAAAACCCGAGATCTATACGCGGTACCCCTTCGTGGTCATCATCCGGCAACAACCCCAGGGCGCGGATTTGCTCACCGCATTGAAGACGATCCTGCCGCCCGCGCCGGCGTAGAGGGGGCTTTCCTAGGGACCGATCGGACCGATCCGACTGATCCGACCGATCAGTCTGATCAACGAATGATCGCCGCTGCCCTGTCTTCGGATTTACCCCTTCGACTTCTCAAAGACATAGAGGTTAGTGGCGCCAATCCGCGGCGGCAGGTTCATGCGGTAGGCGAGGTTGTTGAGATGCAACAGCACGCGGCGCGGAAAGCCCTTCAGCCGCGTCTGAATCTCTGAGAGTTCTCCGATGCGCCGGTGCTTCAAGCGGAAACCATGCTTGGCCAGGTGGGTCTCGACGGCGGCGGCATCGAGTTTCCACACCCACAACCGCTCACCGCTCATGTCGTACCAGACGCCATCGCCCATGGGCAGGTGTTCGAGTCCTTTCAACGGCTTGCGCAATACGAATCGCGCGAAGCGCTCGATCGACTGGTCTACGGCGTGCTTGTTGGTAAGGTATAGCGCGAGCTTCCCGCCGGGTTCGACGACGCGCGCCAGTTCGTCCAGCGCCTTCTCGATGGTGGGGATGTGAATGATGACGCCCCACGAGAAGACGTAGCGATAGGAAGCGTCTGGCAGGTCCAGCGCGGTGAGATCCTTCTGGTGGAATTCGATCTTGTCCGCCACGCCCGCGGCTTCGGACCGCTGACGCGCCTGCTCGAGCATGCCGTTCGAGATATCGATCCCGACAACCGGATGCCCCAACTTGGCGACGCGAATGCTGTGGACCCCGGGACCGCAGCCTCCGTCCAGCACGGTCGCGCCGGGTTCCACTTCCATGAGGCGCAGCATATCCGCCACGGCCCAGTCGTAAAGTTTCAAGGAGATGGGATGGTAATAAGCGTGATCCCATTCGTCGATCGTTTCTTTGGCTTCAAAAACTTCGGACACGGCGTGTTCCTCGTTAATGGTTTGTCGTGTGGACGTATTATGCGGGTTGAAGTGCGGATTGTCACTTCTGTAGTCGCTTCCCGATGAACATCCTGACGCAGCGTCACAGGCGAGGCCGTTTATTAAGGTTTTTGCGTGTTGGCGTCGGTGGTTTCGTCATTCAATGGTACCGCCAGGTAGCGGGCGGCGCGCTCGGCGGCCTGGCGCACAGGAAACCCGTTAGTGTCGGACTTGAGCACGACCGGTTTGTTGAGACCTTCCAGTCGCGCCGCATAGATTGTGTGAGACGAGTTTCGCGTGGAAAAAGTATCGCGGCTGAACGTGACGTGTTTTACGTCTCTCAGGCGAAACCTGGATCGTCGCATGGGCACGAGCGCGCCGTTCCACTCCATCCCCGTCCCGTTCGAGGCGTTCAGCACGACCTGCGATCGCCACAGTAGAGTGACAATGCCCACGATGAAGACAGCAACACCGGCGATGGTGACGGCGATCATCAACTCGGTCCATTCTCCGCTCGAATCCCAATGGCGATAGGCGCTGTGTGATCCCGCGGCACCCAGCGCTCCGGCGAGTGCGAGCTTGACCCCAAAGCTAAACGGGGCGCTGCGATCGATTACCAATGGCGGAGGGATTGACATGGCACGCTCCTTCGTATTGAACGCTCGGAGTTGCGTGCTCCCACTATAGCAACAATTGGTGCGAGATCAACGGAGTGCGCGTGGAGGCGAGAACGGAAGCCCTCCACTACAGCCACCGCGATTTGCTTTTCCCAAAACTATCGTGTACACTCCCGGCAATGTAAGTCTGCTGGTCAGGTAGGCGGTTGTCTTTAACCGGTCTTCTCTCCTA
>CAZWDH010000066.1:0-25402 GCA_964632865.1 uncultured Nitrospiraceae bacterium | reverse complement strand
TACTCTTTGATCTGGAGCTGTTCGGGGTTGATCAACCTAGCAAAGCAGACCCGACTCCAAGAGCCCACGTCTTCGTGCATCGACAAGGAAAGGTCTACCCCCGCCCCATTACTGCTCTGCCTTTGGAGGCACCATGGGTTCCTCTTTAATAAAAGTTGTTCATGATTGACCTATCCGCTGGCTAGGACTTATTCGCCGCTGCACAATTTTTGGGAGTGCTTTTTGCCAATAGCGTCGCCATATCAGGATCTTTGTTGATTTGTAACTTGCTGTTAGCAAGCGTTTTGCGCGTGATATTTATTTCGGGCGACTGGATTGGCCCGAATATTGCTTTATCCCCGGTGGGGAATGGCTGCAATTTGGGTGTGCAGACGGGGTTCCTTTCCAGCCTTACGTATGATGACACGACAAGTCTGTCTTGTCGTGTCCGTGACGAGGTGGTTCCTGAAGTAGCGTGCAAGTGCGGGGCGTTAATCAAGGGAACCAGGTAAAGGACGTCAGGCCTAACCGAGTTAAGGGCTTGACGGGGAAGGAGGCTGTATATGAGGAGCACTGAGTCACTCTGGCGAGTGGCAGCATTGTGTGCGGGTGTTTGCCTGCTATCGGTTGTCGCTTACGGCGGCAACATAACGATTCCAGACAATTTCACCCCGGACAATCCATTCGGAACGGCCGGAACCGGCGACGTCGGCGGTGAGGACAACGAAACCGAACCCGGTACGGTAGCGAGCCAGATCTGGGACCTCGAAGGGATGTTCTTTGACGCGGGTACCAGCACGCTGGCAATGGTCGGTGGTTGGGACTTTGTCAACGGTATCGGCAGTTTTGCAACGCAAGCCGGCGCCAACAACAACTATGATTCCGGTGACATTTTCATCGCTCTGTCGACGCCGCAGTATGGGAATACTTCGACCCCTACTCTTGGTGCTGATGGAATCAGCGGTACCGCTGACGATTGGGGCTATGGGTATGTCATTGACGTTGACTGGGCGGCTGGCACCTATCAGATCTATGCCAATGCACCCGGCGCGCCAATCGAACTCGTTTCGTTCGGACAGAACAGCGAATCCAATCCGTGGCGACGGACCAGTGGCGGCACGGCCATTGGACCCAGCCAGTCGTTTACTTCCGAGACCGGTCTGAGCAATGCTGATGCTGGCAGTACGTTTGGTGCCTCTGGTACTTTCGCCGGTGGTGACGGCACTCACAACCGGGTGAGCTTCGACCTGAGTTGGCTCTCCGCAGTTGGCATCGACGAAGACGATGACCTGTGGTTCCATTTCACGATGGAGTGCGGTAACGACAACTTGATGGGTTTCACGTCTGACTTTGAACCTACGCCGGCAATTCCGGAACCTGCTTCCATCGGGTTGCTTGGCTTGGGCATTGTGGGACTGGTAACCGCTCGAGTTCGCTCGAAACGAGCATAATACCCCTCTGATGAAAATGTGCCCTTGCTACCGAGCCTACCCGCGCAGGCTCCGGTAGCAAGGGTTGTTTAATTTCTCCTTCGCAGCGAAGTTTCGTTTTCGGCGCGTTCTGACTATGACGATAGCGGGAAAATCGACTGAAACAAACAGGCCATTGCTAGATCGGCCCCCCTCCAAACGCGGGCGAGTCGGGATAGTCGCGGCATATGCTGCGCTGTTGGTGGTGCTCGCCACTGGACTGGAATTTGCCGCGCGCAGTGTTGTCGCTCAGACCCGAAACCCAGGTTTGTCGATGACCGTTCGAAGCTGTGAATTGCTGGCTCGGGGCGATGAACGCCAATTCCGGTTTGTCCCCGATGACATGCTGCCTTATAAACTCAGGCCAAGCTTCGAGTTTGATTCGCCTGACGGTCTTCAGCATACGAAACACAACACGTCCGGATTTCGGGCGAATTCTGAGTTCGGACCCAAGGCGGCAGGCAAGACGAGAATTATCTGTCTGGGCGGTTCGACCACCTATGGCGTAAGTGTTGTGGATAACGATTCCACCTACCCTTCTCAACTCGAGAAGTGGTTGAATTCTGACGTTCGCGTGGAAAGGTGGGGGGACGTAGAAGTTCTGAACCTGGGTGTCGGAGGCTACACGTCTCATGAAGATTTGCTGAATCTTACGACCTACGGCATGCCCCTGACCCCGGACGTAGTCGTGATTCAAAGCGGTGTAAACGACGTTGCTCCGAGGTTTTATCCTGAGCTCCATGCAGAGTACGCGCATTTTCGGAAGCCTCTTACCGCCGTGGAGGCCGGGGCTTTGACAAGGGTAATTTACCGTTCAAAACTACTCATTCTGCTCGGTTGGCAATTCGGCGTGATTCAACCGCTCACTCTGCAGTCCCGCACGCAGTACCCTCTGCCATCGGCTGAGGAAGCCGTCGAGAATATGGCTCGCAATGGCGTGGGTGAATACACGCGCAATCTTTCCGAAATGCTCGATATCCTAGAGGCTTCGAATGTCGAGGTTTGGCTACTCACCGGTGCGCATTTATTCGGCGTGCACTTCCTGGCGCCCGATGAGGAGGGGCGGCTGCTCGACGATGCGTATCGAAGAGGTCTTATCGAACACAACGAGGTCGTTCGCAGTATCGCGGCGGAGCGGGGGGTCGGTGTGGTTGACCTGGAACACAGGATGCCGATGCGTCGCGAGTTCTTCAGTGATCCGATTCATATGACCGAGGAGGGAAACCTTGTAAAGGCACGGATTATTGCGGAGGCAATGCAGGCCGCCTCGCTAGACATTGAATAGGGACACATGTTGTTCAAAATAAATAAAACACTTGTCAATACGGACAACTTTTTTGAAATGAAGAGCAGATTCAGAGCGGAGCTAACTCGTCAAACTGGAGGGATTTCCACGATTTCACAGCTCAAGCGAATTGAAGGCAAGCAACTTGCTAACACATCCTGGGGTCTAGTATTATGCGGGGTGCGCGTTCGCAACTTTGTTGCGAGGTATGTCAAGTGATTTCAAGGGGAGTGCAAGGTACTTCCGCGCAGGAGTGCGGGAACAGGGCGTCCGTGCCCGTTTCGTGGAAGCCGGCGAGCTCCGACGTAATGAAACGTCTGGAGGTGGACACGAAGCTCGACGATGCCGGACGTCGGGCTAACGTATATCCTGTCGTCAAGCGTATTCTTGATACCACTTTCGCTGCTATCCTATTACTCTTCATGTCGCCTCTGTTTCTCATCTCAGCCCTGATCTTGCAAGCCACCGGCGATAGCGGAGTAATCCGGCGAGTGCCGAGGCTTGGCCGCAATCGGATTACCTTTTTCGAGTATTCGTTCGCCACGAAATCGCGATTCCTGCGCAGGTTGCCCACCCTCATTAATATCATTAAAGGCGACCTTTCATTCGTCGGTCCCCGGGCAGTCGGCCCGGACGAGCGACCCTCGGATGTCTCAAGCCAGCCCTTGGAGGGGAAACGATATTCCGTCCGCCCCGGACTTGTCTGCGATTGGTGGGTCCGGCGGTATGTCAGTATGGACTATATAGACGAACTTGCGCTGGATGCCCAATACGTAGAAAGTCTTTCGTTACGCAAGGATGCGAGTGTCGTCTTACGCGCGGTCCCCGGAATTATCACGTGGTTGCTCTGGGGAAATGAACCTACAGAGTATCCGCCAGTTATTTCCATCTTGGGCGTGCGAATAGACAACCTCTCGATGCAGGCTGCCGTCGATCGCATCATCCAGATGCTTGACATGCCGCGAACGAATCACGTGTGTTTCATCAATCCCCACAACATCAACCAGACGTTTCGGTTTCCCACCTATTACGAGGCCCTCGAAGAGGCGGATCTCATCCTCGCCGACGGATTTGGAACAAAACTCGCGGGTAAGATCCTGCGGCGTCCCTTGCGTCAGAATCTCTGTGGCACGGACCTCTTCCCGCGGCTGTGCAAGCAGCTGGCTGATACAGGAAAGGGAGTGTATCTGCTGGGGGCCCTGCCGGGGGCGGCCGAGCGAACCGCGGATTGGGTGCGTGAGCGCTACCCGGGAGTCAATATCCTGGGGTGTCACCACGGCTATTTCACGCCCGAAGAGGAGCCGTCCGTGGTTCAACGCATAGCGGAGTCTGGCGCTGACATCCTTGTGATCAGTATGGGTGTCCCGACGCAGGAGCTTTGGGCCCACAGGCACTTGAACGAACTGAACGTGAAAGTTGCCATGGGATTCGGAGGGTTGTTCGACTATTTCTCGGGTCGGATTCCCCGGGCGCCGCAGTGGGTCCGCGAAGTAGGTATGGAGTGGGTGTACCGTTTGATTCAGGAACCCCGCCGGATGTGGCGGCGCTATCTCGTCGGGAATTTCGTGTTTCTTTCCCGAGTCATTCGGGAGCGGGTCCGCGGCATTCCACGACCTCGGTGGCACAATAAGGACGAGACCGCTTCGCAAGAAGGGGGAAAGAGTAGTTGACGATATATGATGGCGACGTACGAAGAGGGGGGGCGGAAACGTGGAGTATTCACGTTGCGTTCGCTGGAACATGGCCACGCAGGGTATCTTGGTTCATGATGCCGAAATGAGCAGATGTGAAGTGACTTGCGGTTTCGAGGAGATCAGGCTCAGTCTGGTCCAAAGGAGACGTCGTGCGAAATCATGAGGTCGCTATAGATGGCGGTCGGTAGGGGTATTGTGTTGCAAACTATTGGTGAACGTAGGTTGATTCCGAGGCGAACGCATCTGAGGACGCGATCGGGACCGGCATTTTACATGGTTCTGACGCTCATCACGGTGACGGGCCTGCTTCAAGGATGTGCGACACAATCGGCCACGAATCGAGAGGAATCACAAGCGAGTTCCCCGGCTGCGGCCGAATCCAGTGGAATCGTCGATAAGGTTGTTATTCCCACGACAGAAGTATTGGGCGAGCAACCCGTTGAACCGGAATCGGAAGATTCGCAGTCGGGGCAACAGCCGGCCGGCCAAGATTCAACGATCGACGACTCAACGGATCAAGTCCCAGAACCTTTGTTGTCATACCGGATTGGACCTGGGGACATACTGAGCCTGCGGTCGTTCGACGACGAAAAACTCAGCATGGATGCGCCGGTGCGTTATGATGGCTTCATCTCTCTGCAAGTGATTCCGGATACGTACGTGGAGGGCATGACCCGCGAGGAAGCGGAAGAGTGCGTGCGCGAAGCGTATTCGGAATACTACATGGATCCCGAATTGACATTGACCATCTCGGAAATCCGTAGCAAGCTCTTCACCGTGCTGGGTGAGGTTCAGAGTCCGTCCGAGTACCCGTACACCCGTCCGATCAGTGTCTTGAATGCCATTGTCATTGCCGGTGGGCCTCGAATCAATCAGCAGGCGGGCGACAACTATGTAGGCAGGCAGGGCCAGTTGGTGAAAGCATTTCTGGTGCGCAACACCGCCGAAGGCCGCCAGGTTTTTGAGTATGACCTGCGGGGGTATCAAGAGGAGGGCCCCAACGAGGCGGACTCGCCGGTATATCCGGGCGACGTGGTGTACGTCCCTGAAAGTGCAAACCTGGTGTACGTTCTTGGCGAGGTGCGTCAGCCCAGCGTGTATGCAATCTCCGAAGGCCTTACCTTGCTCAACCTGCTTTCGCTGGCCGGCGGTTACAACGAATCGACGGCACGTTTGCGGGAAGTTGCCATCACCCGTGAGGTTAGCGACACGGAGACCATGATTATTACGTTCGACGTCCGTGCCGCTCTGAAAGGGGGGACGGACTTCCTGCTCGAGCCGGGAGACATTATTTATGTGCCCAGAAAGCGTTTGGTGAATGCCCAGGAATTCATCCAACGCGTCCTTGCGCCGGCGTCGACGGGCATGAGTTTTGCGCAGCAAGTCATGAGTCTGTATCAGCAGGCGTACGCAACGTACTACACCAAAGAACAATTTGATCGCATATACAACAACGACACCAACTCGTGGGCGCCGCTGCAGTCGTCGCTTCAACAGACCACGCTATCACTGCAAGGACTTCTCAATAGTGCAACGCAACTGGTGCCGCCGGTGACCAACATAGGAACGCCATGAGTCAAGACACTTCCCCTTCGACGATGACTCCAGATCCGGGAGCAATACCCGCGAGCGGGCCGATTTTTGATGTCAAGCGGTTCGTCGGTTTGCGGTGGCGGATGATTGCCATTATCGCGGTCTGTCTCGGAGTTCCCGCAGTGGTTGCGGCATGGTTTCTGGTGCCGGTGGGGTACACCGCGACGGCAGAGATTCGCTTGATGTCCACAGAACCTTTTGTGCTCGAGAAAGGTTCCGACGATACGCCGTACTCAACCTATGTGAGTACGCAAATCAGCATGATAACGGGTAATTCCGTTCTGTCGATGGTCATGGATTCTCCGTCGGTTCGCAACTTACCCTTGTTGGCCACCGAAGAAGATCCGCTGGAGTTCCTGAAGAATTGTGTCGATGCGCGCGTCAACCGGGGCAGCGAGATTATCACGGTCACCTGTACCATGGACGACAAAGAGTCGGCTCGCGTTACCCTCGAGGAAGTCCTGTCGGTCTACATGGAATATGCCGTTCGGGAAACGGCTACCGTACAAAGCCAGCGCATGGGGTGGTTGGCCCAAGAGCGTGATGCGCGGCAGATCGAGCTTAATGCGCAGTTGGAGAAGATCGCGGCGCTTCAAACGTCGATGGGAATTCCCCTGGTCGGTGAAACGCCTCTGGATACAGGGGAAGCTGAGCTGTATAACGCAAGCTTGGCGAAGGCAGAGGACGATCTCGTTTTGGTTCAGAACGCGCAGGCCGAGATCGAGAATGATATTGCCGTAATCAACGGCTTGTTGGAGAATCTCGTCGCCGGTCAACCCGTATATGACTTTGGCGTCGAGGAGCGGGTAAACACCGATTCGCGCGTGAGCGCGCTTCGCGGCGAGGTCACCATGATGCAGGCCAATCTCGCCAGTACGGCGGAGATGGAACGGGACAGCCTGCCCGCGCGCAAGGTGGACGAGAAACGGCTGACAAGCCTTAAAGAACATCTCTCGGAGGTCGAATTTGAAGTACGCCAAGAGGTGCTGCAGTCCATACTTGCCCTGCGAACCCAGGAACTCAAGAGCGCGCAGAAAGGCGTCGAAGAAGTTCAACGGCGCGTCGATAAGTATAGAGAATTGGTGGACGAGTACAAGCGTCGGATTGAGAACACCACGGATCAATATGCGCAGCTCAAAGACATCGAGAATAAGGCGGCCGAAACGCGCGGCATCCTGGAAGAAGTGCTTGCCAACATTGCGACCATAAAAGTGGAAAGTAACGCTCCCGCGCGCGTGCAATCCCTGGGCAAGGTTACGGTGCCCGGAGGCGGACCCGACTACATGCCGCGCTTCATGGCGATGGGGATAGCGCTGGCTGCGAGTATCGGGATCGCAGGGGCGATAGGATTCTGGCGCGAGATTACCGATCAGGTCGTCCGATCCTCGAAAGACATCGAGCGGTTAACCGACTTGCCCGTCGTGGCTACGATTCCGCACGCCGACGAGGATCTCATCCCCGATGACGTCAAATTGCCCCTCGTCACGGTGCAGAAGCCGCTTTCAACGCTTTCCGATGCATTTCGGCGCGTCCTGGTCCGGCTTCTTCAGTCAGAGACCGAGTCCGGAAGCAGCAAGTCCTTGTTGGTCGTGAGTCCCATGCGTGGCGACGGCAAAAGCTCCCTAACCAGCAATTTGGGCATCGCCCTGGCGCAGGCCGGACGACGTGTGCTGCTCGTGGACTTGTCCTATCGGCGGCCGAGTCTGGAGGCGCTTTTCGGTTTGCAGCGCGCCGAGGGGCTTGCAGAAGTGCTTGGGGGCCACTCGACAGGTCAGTCGCGAGTACATGGCACCCAAGTGCCAGGTCTCTACGTGCTGGGGCCTGGTGTGGACACCGAAGATCTCGTCGGTAAACTGGCTTCGCGAAATATGGTCAAGTTTCTGGAGGACGCCTCGGAACAGTTTGACCATGTGATTCTTGATTCGCCTCCCTGGCTCATTATGGCGGATGCCCGCCTGCTCGCGCCGCTGGTCGGGGGCGTCTTCGTGGTAATCGGTTCCGGAGTGTCGACCCTGGGTATGGTTTCTCGATGCCTGAGAGAACTCAAGGAAAGCGGGGCACACGTGATGGGGCTGGTTCTGAACGGCACTCGTTTTACGCCCGGTGGCTATATGAAGAAGAATCGCGAGCTTTATCACGGGTATGGCCGGGAAGACGACTCCTCGTCGCGCGTTTCGGCCGAAGCCTCGGTGAGCGGATAGTAAGGGCGGGGGAGGGGTCACCGTGCGGACCAATACAGTACGTCAAACATGGGGACCGCCCGGGTCGTAGGTGCTTCTGATGTCGCTTGGTCCAATTACAAAACTGATAACCCGGGTGCTTCTGGATTTGGGATGCCTTTTCTGTTCTTACGCGGTCGCCGTATGGCTCGCAACCGCCCCGGACGAATTCTGGGACGCCCAAGCCGTGCATTATGCGCCGTACTACATCGTGGTCGCCGCCACTTGGTGTGCCGTCACGTTTGATCAGCACCTCTACGTTTCCCGCCGGGCCGAGTCACTTACCGCGATTCTCTTCTCCGTGACCCGGGTCTATTTGATCACGTTCACCTTCAGTGGGTTCGTACTTGCGCTTTACCTGAGTTGGAGTTATAGCCGCCCGTTCTTCGTCGCGTTCGCTGTCGTGTCCCTTGCGGCAATGCTGTTTACCGTTATCGGTTCCCGTCCCAGCGTAATGGCGTTTCGTCAGCGATACAGTGAATGCCGGGTTCTTTTTGCCGGTGTAGATGACCGCGCGGTAGGCCTCGTTCGGGCCTTTTTGGACAGTGAGCATCGCATCTACCATGTGGTGGGGTTTCTGGAAGATTCCCGCGAACGCGGCGCTGAACTCGAAGCACTGGGCGTGCACTATGTCGGCCGCGTTGATGATATCGAGCAGCCTTTGATTGACCGGCGCGTTGACGAGGTGTACCTGGCATTGCCATTGGGTACCCACTACAAAGAGATTGAACGAATTGCCCATTTGTGCGAGACCATCGGCATTCCGGTTCGCCTGGTTGGCGACATGTTCCCGGTCAAGATGCGGGGATGCGACTTTTCGCAGAACGGGAATATTCCACTGCTTTCCGTCATGGGAAAACCCCCCTACGTCGCCAGTATCCAGCTCAAGCGCACCACGGAAGCGGCAACCACCTTGATGCTTCTGGTCGCGTTGGCGCCCCTGTTCGCGATTATCGCGACCCTGATCCGGTTGGAATCGCGCGGTCCGGTTTTTGTGCGCAGGCCGCGTTTGGCCGGAAGCAATGGGCACAAATACTCTCTTGCTTTTCGCGTCCATCGTGTGGACGACGCGGAGAAGGCCGATAACGCCACGGCCCGGCTTACCAACGTCGGGCGTTTCCTTCGCCGGTACGGGCTTGAGGACCTGCCGCAACTTGTGGATGTGCTCTTCGGCCGCGCCTCTTTTATGGGGATTCCATTCGGATATTCGAGTTCGCCGAAGGACGAGCAGCGGGCCGGCGAGGAGCGCTGGTCTCATCTCAAGACGCGCTCCACGCCAACCTTTGTTCTGGCCTTTCTGGACGCGACCTGCATCTCGATCGCCTATGTGCTCGCGGTCTTTTCAACGACGAACACCTTGAGTCTGGCCAAGCTTTGCCTGGTCAACTTTCTGCCCTTCTGGCTGGTCCTGGTTTCCGTTTGGTTCGCGGCCGCAACGGACCGCTGTCTCTGGCGTTGGCGGAACGTGGAATCCATGGCCCCAGAGACATTTGGAATTCTGAAAGCCGTGGGGAACGCTGCCGTGGTGAGCGGGTTCCTCCTGGCCGTGTTCATCCCCGCGACCCACTTGACGCGTGCGTTCCTGTTGTCCTTCATTCTATTTTCGTGTGTGCTGCTGCTCCTCTTTCGATTGACCATTCGTTTCCTGACCCGCCTCTTTTACGTGCTCGGCTATCGCATCAAGCGCGTGGTCGTCGTTGGCGCGAACGAGCGAACCGCCGAACTGGTGAAACAACTCGGTGGCGAGGAACGTTTCGGATATCGCGTTGTGGGCATTGTCGATGATGAATCGCCGCGTGCCGTCACGATCGCCAGCACGGAACTTCCCTACCTGGGCAGCGTCAGCAATCTCAAAGAGATCCTCAGCCGGCATAAGATAGATGAGACTTTTGTAACCCTTCCCGTAAGCTCGAAGTTCGACGAGATCAAGGAACTGGTCGGCCTGTGCGAGGAGATTGGGATGCCCGTGCACATCGCCGGTAACGTGGTTCCCCTGAGCATTGCGAAGAGCCGCATGGTGCTGGTCGAAGATATCCCCCTCATATCACTGTCCGTCCAGTCGGAAACCTATGCCTGGCTCGCCATAAAGCGTATCCTGGACTTCGTGGCCTCCACCATCCTTATCATCGTTTTTTCGCCGCTCTTCCTGTTGCTCGCGCTGCTCATCAAGCTCGATTCCAAGGGCCCCGTTTTCTTCGTGCAGGACCGAATCGGACAGAATCATCGCTCGTTCAAGATGATCAAGTTCCGCTCCATGGTGCCCAACGCCGAGGAACTCAAGAAGGATTTGATGCACTTGAACGAAGCCGACGGGCCCGTGTTCAAGATGCGGACGGATCCCCGGATCACGACCCTGGGCCGCGTGCTGCGGAAGTACAGTCTCGACGAACTGCCCCAGCTCTTCAACGTGTGGCTCGGCCACATGAGCCTCGTGGGGCCCCGGCCGCTCATGCCCCACGAGGTCGCCAAGTTCCAATGGTTCGAACGCCGGCGCCAGAGCGTCAAGCCCGGCATGACCGGCCCCTGGCAAGTCAGCGGCCGCAGCGACATCTCCTTCCGGGAATGGGTCGAAATGGACCTCGCATATATCGATTCCTGGAGTTTCTGGACCGACTTCCGCATCCTCCTGAAAACCTTCAACGCCGTCTTCAGCGGCCGGGGCGCGGCGTAGTGGTCCGCCATCGCCTGAACGTGTGCTCGCAACGGCTGCGCGCGAAAACGTGCGCGACGTCAACAATCCCGCGGACCGGAAACGGTAGCGCGTAATGCCTCACGGGACGGGACGACACGGGAAGAAGGGGGAGCGGCTGAGCCTGTTCGTGTTTATCGACGCCTTCGGGTGGGAGCTGGCAAAGCGGCACCCGTTCCTGGACGATATCCTGACCAGGAAGGCGCCCCTCGACACGATCTTCGGGTACAGTTCCACCTGCGACCCCACGATTCTGACCGGGCGTTTGCCCCGGGAACACGGGCATTTCGCGTTCTTCACCTACGATCCCTCCAATTCGCCGTTCCGGTTCTACAAGATCTTTTCCCTGCTCCCCGGCGGCATCATGAACCGGGGCCGGGTGCGCGCCAAGTTCAGCCAGGTCATGAAGCGGTTGCACGGCTTTACCGGCTATTTCCAGCTCTATTGCATGCCCTTCAACCGGCTTCACCTCTTTGATTACACGGAACGAAACAACATCTTCGAACCGCGTGGCATCAACGGGGGGCAAGCCACCATTTTCGACCACCTTCGGCAGGAGAAGATCCCCTATTGCCGGCCGGAAGGATACGACGAACCCAGGGCGATAGCGGAGGCGACACAGGCCATCGAAGCGGGCGGCGTGCGGTTCGTCTACCTGTTCCTGGCACGGCTCGACGCCCACCTGCACCGGCACGGCACCCAATCCGAGGTCGTTGCCCGGCACATCGCCTGGTACGACACCGAGATCCGGAAGGTATACGAAATCGCCCGGCAACGCTATGAAGACGTGCAGTTGTTCGTCTTCTCCGACCATGGGATGACCGACATCACCGATACCTGCGACCTGCAGAAGTCCGTCGATGCCCTGGGTCTACAGTTCGGCGAGGATTACGCCGCCGTGTATGATTCGACCATGGCCCGGTTCTGGTTTCTGAAGGAGGGCGTCCGCGATAAAATCGAGGCCGTGCTGCGCGCCGAACCGCGCGGGCATATCCTGAGCGACGAGCAACTCGCCGAGCTTGGCTGTGACTTCCCTGGACACCGTTATGGCCAGTTGTTCTTTCTCTTGAACCCCGGCGTCCTGCTCTGTCCAAGCCACATGGGGCTGAAACCCCTCGCGGCCATGCACGGGTACAGCCCCGCCGACGAGCACTCCGTCGCCGCCTTCATGACCAACGCCGGGGACATCGCCATGCCCACGCGATTGGATGACATGTTTCGCGTCATGCAAAATAGCGTGTCATGGAGTGAGACCGGGCTGTGCGCGCCAAGCACCCGGAATACACACACGCGTACGCATGACTGAGTCAGCTAAACAACAGCCGCGGGTTCCCATCAGCAAGAAACTGGTGATGGTCAATTCCGCCAGTTCTCTCATGACACGGTTGCTCAGCCTTTCCGTACTCGTCTGGCTGCAACAGTACTTATTGAAGCGAATATCGCCTGATGAATATCAATTGCTCCCTGTCTTGTATTCAATAATGATGTTTGCTCCTCTTTTGACAACCGTGCTCACGGGTGGACTAGCGCGATACATCATCGATGCATACGCAAAGGACGACGAGGAGCGGGTGAATCAGATAATTTCGACCATGTTTCCTATTCTCTGCGTTGCGGGTGCATTATTTGTCGCGGGCGGCTGGCTATTTGCGTGGTTCATCGACGATATCTTAACGATAAGTCCAGAGTATGTGAGTGACGCCAGAATCATGCTGGCGATGTTGATGCTGTGTACAGCGCTACGTCTGCCACTTGCTCCATTTAGCGTGGGACTCGTCGTGCGTCAGATGTTCTGGGTGAGCAATGTGATTGGAATAGGCGGTGAAATTGTACGCCTTTCGGTACTTTTCACACTGCTCTTTGGCGTAAGCACTCGCGTCATTTGGGTCGTCACGGCTGCGGTTTGCGCCGAAATGCTGAACATGGCTGTTATTTTAGTCGTATCGCGGCGGGTAACTCCGTTTCTTCGATACCAAACTTCCATGTTTCGTTGGCCCATAGCGAGGGAGATCGTCTCGTTCGGCGGTTGGAGCTTTAGTGCCTCGTTTGCCGAGACAGTGCGCAGCGGCGCAGATCCCATTATTTTGAACAAACTAGCAACACCAACGGATGTCGCGTGTTTCCATTTGGGTACTCTGGTCCTGCGGCACGTACATCTTCTCGTCACTGGGATGTTGGCAACTATGGGGCCCGCTCTTATCAGTTTGCACGCGTCGAATGATCGCGAACGATTAAAGCGAATCTTCTTAAGGATTGGGCGCCTCGCCCTCTGGGCCGTGCTATTCCCTGTCCTTCCTTTGATGGTTTACAGTGCGCAGATTATCGAGATCTACGCTGGTTCTCGCTATGCGGAAGCGGCTCCCGTTATGGTGGTTTCGCTCATATTCTTTCCCTTGTTCTACGTGTTTCTTCTGGTTCCCAATCTAGCGAATACGGGTGGAAGGATCCGCGACTGGGCTTTGATAACCATGAGTATGAACTCGCTGAATCTGCTGTTGACGTTCTTTCTCGTCGGCTATTTGGACATGGGTGCTTTTGGATCGGCGTTGGCGACGATCCTGGCTATGGCTGTGGTGTACCCATTCGCGATGCTTCCGTTTGCCCGAAGTCTCACCGGCGTGACGTTGCCTGAGTGGCTAAGGGAAACGGTCCTTTTCGGGTACCTGCCGGGCATTTCGGCACTACTCGTTTGGGTTCCTTTAATTCCGGTCGCTCGTCGCGGAGGCGGGGAATCATTGTTCTTGTGTGTTTGTGCAGGAGGTGCGGTTTATATTGTTGTACTCTGCTTTTTCGCTCTTCGGCGTAAGGACCGTGAGGACTTTTTCTCGTTCATTCGAGGAGTCCTCGGCACGCGGGCGTCAATGCTGAAGGGTGGCATGAGGTGACGCTCTTCTGCTTTAGGTATTCAGGTCGGAAGGAAGCAGACGTGACTGCAGTTGGTGGAATGAATGCTAAGTCCTGGATCGACGGTTGGATGGGCTAATAGCTGCTCTGCAATCCATGTCAGAACCGTTTGAGTGAAGTACGGATGCACAGTGTCTTTCGGGCGTGGTTAAAGCTGATGCGATTGCCGGTCGGTGCGGCAGAGGCGCTGTGCCAGTATGAAGCCAGGAGCTACGAGACGTAAGTGGGGCCTTTGCCATGACCGTACCAAATTTCTTTGTCATAGGAGCGCCGCGCTGCGGTACTTCAAGTCTGTATAGTGCTTTGGCGCAACATCCCGACGTATACATGAGCCCCACAAAAGAGCCGTGGTATTTCTCAATCGGCACAATGGAAACTGAGTTCGCCGGCCCTAAAGACTACTACTACCACCGGTTGAACCGCGCCGAATACGATGCTCTTTTCTCAGCAAGAGGCCAAGAGAAGATAGTGGGTGAAGCGTCAACGGATTATCTCTACAGTGATGCTGCACTCGATGCGCTTCGGCGGGAGTTTCCAACTGCCAAATTGCTCGCGATTCTGCGAAATCCGGCCGAACGTGCGTACTCAAACTTCGTCCAGCACGTTTCGCAAGCTAGAGAAGGATGTAGCAGTCTGCGCGAGGCGATAGCCTTGGAAGAGGAGAGGCGGCGACTAAATTGGAGTCATTACTGGTTCTACCGCGATATGGGCTTTTACGGGCGTCAACTTGAACGGTACTATCGGTATTTTGCAAAAGATCAACTGTGTGTGATCATATTTGAAGATTTTCAAGCCGAACCCAATCGGGTATATCGAGAAGTTTTTGAGTTTCTTGAGATTGATTCCGAATTCGTCCCTGCGGTCTCGGAAAAGGAGCGTAATGCGGGGAGGATACCTTCTAATTCGTTCTTGCAGGGCGTCCTGACCAAGCCCTCCGTTTTTCGGGCTGCTGCGCGCGCGATTCTTCCGCATTCGCTGAGCGCTAGGATCCTGAAAGTGCTTCTCGCGAAACGCAATTTGGCAAGTCCGGAGCCCATGAGTGTGGAGGAAAAGCGAGAGCTGCTGCTTGTGTACGAGGACGATATAAGGTTGCTTGAGTCGCTGACCGGTCATGACCTTTCACGTTGGCGTGAAAGTGGTCAGAGGGAAGACATGCTGGGGGAATTGCGAGTGTCCGAAACTTGTCAGCGGCCGGACATCGAATCGCAATGAAGTACTTTGTTTTTCTATTTGGCTTCTTGGTTTGTGTCCCACTCGGGAGTATTGCAGCGTCCTCGTCGCGGAGGGTCCGCGTAACGCTTTTTGCTCTACTCGTTTTCTCGAGCGCTTTAACCGAGATGATTGACATCAATTTTCTGAGCCGCGAATGGTACCGTTCGATGAGCAGGGGTCTCGGAGTCTCTTTTGTCGATCTGCTGACAATGATTCTGCTTCTCAGTACCTTGATATCGGCGCGGCGTGAGAGGCGTCAGCTATATTGGCCCGCGAGCCTGGGTCTCATGCTCATATACTTTGGATACTCCTGTTTATCCGTGGCGACGGCCGATCCCCGGATCTTTGGGGTTCTGGAACTCTGGAAAATGCTCCGGGGGGTGCTGCCCTTTATCGCGGTGGCGTGGTACGTTCGCTCCGAACGGGATATCGCCGTGTTCACCAGCGCTCTGGGAGCGGTGCTGCTTTACGAGGGCGGACTCGTTCTGTGGGCGCGCTATTTCTCAGGCACCTGGCGCGCCGAGGGTACGTTTCCACATCCCAATTTCCTGGCGGAGTACTGTGCCATGGCTTCGACCTTCGTGCTCGCGATGGCCTTCACGCCGGTGCGCCCCGCCCTGAGATGGTTTTGGGCCGTGGCGTGGGCCTTTGGGGCCCTTGCGGTGCTCCTTTCCATAAGCCGGATGGGGCTGGCTGTGCTGGCCGTCGGAACCGTGGGTGTATTGGGGTATGCGATACGCAGCCAGTTCAGTCCGGCACGCGTGGCGGTGGTTCTATGTTTCGCACTCCTGGGATTCGGCATGGTGCTGCGGTCCTATGACCAGTTCGCCAGCAGACACGAGTTTATGAGCGAATTGGTGGAGCGGGGCGACGGTTCTGCCGGGCGTATGATGTACTATGACATGGCCGTAGCCATTGCTCAACGGCATCCGCTGGGAATCGGATTGAACAACTGGTCGTGGTGGGTCAGCGCGAACGCCGACTCCTTTGAATTGGATCACGTCCCGTACCCCAACACGCGGGAGCCGAGCTACGCGAACCACGCGGTATTCGCCCACAGTCTATACGCATTGACCCTCGGCGAACTGGGGTGGCCGGGGATGCTCATCTTCACCGTGCTGTGGGTGCAGTGGTTGATTATCGCCGGCCGGAATCTCTTCGTTCGGTCGCCGAATCTCATGTCAACGGCAGGGGTGGGCATCTTCTTTGCCCTGGTCGTGCTCACGCTGAACAACCTGACGGAGTGCAATTTCCGCAGTCAGCATAACTTTATTATCGCAAACATGTTACTGGGTCTCTCGTCGGCAATCTGGCGGATGGACAGGAGCCGGGCCGCGCCCGTCCCAGGCTTGCGCGCCTGACGGGCAGCGCCTTGCTTCGAAGAGCAGCGGTCGCTGACAGCGGTCATCGCCGGGTGGTGGAATGGCAGCGTCGACACTACATATCGTAGGGATACCGCGCCGGTTCGTGGAATCAGACTGGGGCGGAACAGAGACCTATGTCCTGGAAACAGGAAAGCGGATCATCGCGTCCGGACACCGCTTTGAGATTCTATGCCCCTCCATCTTCAGCGACGTTCGAGAGGAAAGCGTCGGCGGGATAGACGTACGTCGAACGCCGTATTTTTACCCTATGTTTGGCCTGTCGGAGCAGGCCCGGCAACGGCTCGACAAAGTGGGGGGCAACCTGTTCTCCTTCTCCCTGATGCGCGCGCTCGCTCAAACGCCGTCGCTTGATTTGATTCATCTTCATACCGGGAACCGGGTAGGCGGGATTGCCCGGACCGTGGCCCGGCGGAGGGGCGTTCCCTACGTGATTACGCTTCACGGTGGCCACTACACGATTCCACCGGCGGAACGGGAGAATCTGGCCGCGCCGGCAAGAGGCGCGCTGGATTGGGGCAAAGGCCTGGCTTGGTGGGTTGGCGCGCGCCACGTGCTTCGTGATGCCGCGGCGATCTTGTGTATCGGCCGGAAAGAGCAGGACGAGGTGCGTCAGCGGTTTCCGCGGAAGCGGGTCGCCTACATCCCCAATGGGGTTGATGTGGAACGCTTTTCACGCGGTGACGGCAAGCGGTTCAGGCACAAATTCGGAATCTCCGATTCTGCGCGCCTTCTTGTCACGGTGGCCCGAATTGCTCCCCAAAAGAACCAACAGTTTCTGGTGAACGCGTTGCCCCGTCTGCGCAGCATTGACCCCTCGGTGCATGTGGTCCTCGTGGGGTCCGTCAACAATCAGGGGTACCATGAAGAGTTGATGCGGTGCGCGCGCGATGCGGGTGTGGACAATGCCCTGACCGTCGTGGCAGGGTTGGACCCGGATGATCCCCTGCTGGTGGACGCTTACCACGCGGCGGACGTATTCGTATTGCCGTCGATCCATGAACCCTTTGGCATCGTGGTGCTGGAAGCGTGGGCCGCGGGGTGCCCTGTAATTGCAAGCCGCGTAGGTGGCATCCCGGATTTCGTGGACGACGGGGTCAATGGGTTGCTTTTTGAACCCAAGGATACGGATAGTTTTATCAGTGCTTTTCAGTCGCTGACCCCGGAACGCGCACGCGGCTTATCCGAGGCGGCACGAGAGAAGGTCCCGCAATTCGGGTGGAACTTGGTCACGGAACGCTTGATTGACCTGTACAAAGAGGTACTTCAGGACCATGAGGTCCCAGGTGGCAGACAGCCGGGGGCTTAGGCGGGGCAGGGGAGAATCGCGGTATTACGCGGGCATCGGCCGCGCTCACGCAGGCGCGAGTAAAGGAAAGAGGAAACGGCATGAGCAGTTCACCCAGCTTTCTTGACCCATACGTTCTCCCCCTGATAACGGGTGAGTCCGTTCTGGACGTGGCCTGCGGGTATGGGCGGTGGGGCAATCTGATCTACTTCAATCACCATGAGGGAGGGATGGCGGTTCCTCCGCGGATTGACGGGTTGGACGCGTTCGAGGAGAATGTGGAATTCTGCAAGCGCCACCAATGCTACGCGAACGTCTGGCAGCAAATCCTTCCGTCACCTCTTGAAGGCCAATGGGACACGGTCCTGGCCTGCGAGCTTATTGAGCACCTTCCGGAGAACCAGGTGAACGAGGTGGTGGAATTACTCGAAAGTGTGGCCCGAAAGCGGATCATTTTTACGACGCCGAACATGCCTGCCTACCGTGACGGCCATGAAACTTTTCTCGGATACAACAAGTTCGAAGCCCACTTGAGCTACGTTTCCCGGTCATGGTTCCGCGACCGCGGTTACCGGGTCATGGGGGCGGGGTGGGGCAACTGGCGAAACCCGTTGGTCCGTGGAATCAGGCGATTGCACCTTCCCTTTGAGTCCGCGCTTCACGGGCTTCCCACGATCATTCCGTCGCTGGGAAATCAGATTATCGCGGTCAAGGATATGGCCTGATACGCATCACGGCACGCTGGAGACTGCCGTGATGGCCCGTAACGTGCTTTCCCCGGCCGCGGACCAACTGAAGCCGGCCGCGCGCTGCTTCCCCGCTTCAGCATACCGATTTCGTACGTCCGGGCGGGTTAACATGTCTTTGAGCACGTTCGCGATCGAGGATTCGTCGGAGGGATCGAAATACACGGCGGCATCGCCCGCGACCTCCGGGAGGGAAGAGATGTCTGAACAGGCCACCGGCACCCCGCATGCCATGGCCTCCAGTATGGGCATGCCGAAGCCCTCGAAAAGCGAGGGAAACACGAAGAGGTCGGCGCCGCAGTACAAGTCCGGAAGATCGACCCCGTCCACGTAGCCGGTGAAGAGGATTTCATCTCCAAGACCCGATGCGTCTGCAACGCGATGTACCTCGTCCGCACGATTCCAGTCGCTCCCCGCCAGTACGAGTTGGTGAGGCAGATTCGTCTTGGCTTTTACTTCCGCAAACGCCCGAATCAGCCGCACATGGTTCTTCCCGGGATGCTCGATTCGGGAGATGTAGAGGACGTAGGGTGCGCGAATCGAGTACCGGTCACATACGCTCGACTGCGACGCGGGCTTGTTCCGGGGCGCGTATACGTCGAAATCTACTCCGTGGGGAATGACGGCGATCCGCTCGTCCTCGACGCGCGCGAACTTTACGATGTCTACCTTCGTGCACTCGCTGACCGCGATGACATGTGTCAATTGCCGAACGAGAAAGGGCAGCACCCGCTTGATATAGACATCCCGCAAGGGATCGTATTTCCCGTGGATGTGCATGCTCGAAAAGTCGTGAACCGTGCCCACGGAACGGCATGGGAGCCATACCGGCAGCCGGCGGTTTGCGGCCGGAAGGAAGACGACATCGTAGCCGCGGGTGCGGCAAACGAGCGGCAGGATGATATTTTGCCAAAGGATATTCAGAATCGGGCTCTTCCAACGGCTACTGACGCGGTATACGGAGAAGGGGTGTCCGTCTGGTAGAAACAGGTCCAGCTCGTCTGGCAGCCCGATTACTTCCAGTTCCAGGCCGGACCGGCACTGGGAAAACTCGCGCAACAGGTGAATCACGTACTGACCAATCCCCGACCGACCCGCATCGCATGCAAATGTAAGAACGGCCACTTTCAATACGTCAATTCTCCGCTCAAGTACCCCTCAACCAGGTCGAGATATCGTTCAAAAGAAAAACGCTCCCGCACGCGCGCCGCACCTGTCAATCCCAACTTCCCGGCGAAGTCCGTGTCCGAGAGGGTTCGCTCCAGGGCGGCCGCATAGCCAGCCACGTCATGCTCCGGAACCAGGATTCCAGTCTCTTCATGGTCCAGCCAATCCGCGTTGCCCCCGACGTCAAAGGCAACCACAGGCCGGGCGTGCCGCATGGCCTCCTGGCCCACCAGCGTACAGGGCTCGGGCCAGCAGGAGGGAATCGCGACAACTTTGGCAGCCCGGTAGTACTCGGCAATCTTCTCATGATCCACCCAACCGGTGAAGTTCACCCGGTCTTGAAGTCCCAATTTCATTGTGAGAAGTCGAAGTTGCGGCTCCGATTTTCCTGACCCCACGATGTCCAGATGAAAAGGGCATTTGAGCCGGCCCAACGCCTGAAGTAGAAGATCAACGCCCTTGCTGCGAATCAGCGATCCCACGTAAAGCACATTGGGCGTCTCTGGGATTGGGGTCGTTTCTACGTCCGCGTCTTCAAGCACGTTATGACACACGTGTGTCCGTTCCGGAGGAAACCCGCTCATGACCAGTTGATCGCGAACGTAGTTGCTCACCGCGAGCACGGCGTCGAAATGATGACTTCGGCGCATCTCATGCATCTTGCGTCTGATGCTGGCGATTCTCATGGGGATGCGGCCTTCATTCACCCGTTCGAGAAAGCCGAGGTCCAGATAGCAGCGCCAATCAGCCGGATGCTGGCAGATTCTTCGGTTGTGCCGGTAATACCCGAGCCCGGTCGGGCACCAGAGATCGTGATCGAGTACCATGCGCACCTTGCGAAACCCATCGTGGTGTTCGAACCCTTCTGGGAGTTGCGTTACCTTGAAAACGAACACCACGTCCGGCTCGACGCGATTCAAAATGTCGTCAAACCGAAGTCCATGCGAAGGATTCGAGTTCTGTACTCCGAATTCGGAGCATTGGTAGGTATCACCAAACGGCGTTGAGAAGGATTCCGGGTCGCGAGAGTCCGTGCCGTATGCGAGATAGCATTCATGTCCCCGGCGAGTAAGTCCTCTCGTGTAACTCAGGATGACCTGTTCCAGCCCCCCGTAGTAACCGCGCATGTTGTTGGCAAACAGGATTTTCACGGTCACCCTCGCATGGGAATCGCTTGACAGGCCAAACGCATCAGTTGCTCGTTTCGTGACTGGCATGCACTGCGGTTTGTTAACGCACAGCCACTACTCGCGAAAGAACACATTGGGAAATCCTTCTTCCCGGTAACCCGCGCGCCGCCCGCGGTACTGTGCCCAGTCGAATGTAAGCCGGTAGAGGAAATTGTACGGGATGGTTCGAACCTCGCCTTCTATCACCGCGTCCAGTCCGTCACGAACAATATGTTTCAGGGAGGCCAGTACCTGCCAGGACAAGGACGGCTTGGCCTTCAACACCTGATAGTACACCATTCCGTGGCCGAACTCCCGGCGAAAGAGCGTTTTCAACGTATAGTTATGCGAATGCTCAACGACAGCCTTAGTTGAGATAACGAATCGGGCTCCCCGCTGCTTGCACCGAACGGCCCAAACAAAGTCCTCGCCCCAACCCTCCTCCGGAAACTTCTCTTCCTCCCACAAGGTCCGCTTAAAGGCGCAGGCGGCGGCCGAAAAAAAAGGAGCCGACTTCCCTCTCGGATCAGTGCTCCCGTAAGCGCGATCAAGGTCACGTTTCACAATGAAGCGTGCGTCGGGGCGCGCCACTTGCCGGGCGCTTACGGCGTCGGCAGTGTCTTCCAGTATCGGCCGCAGCAACTCCTCTAACCAGGACGCGTCAGTGGGAACACAATCCGCGTTCAAGAGCACGACAATGGGTTCTTTCGTCTGCCCGATCATCCGATTCAGAACCCGGCCGGGAATATACTCGTCGGGGGCGATCTCGACAAGGCTCCCGACAAGTTCCGGGTACTGTTTCAACACTTCGATCGTGTTATCCGTTGACCCGGAGTCGACCACATGCACGGCGAAATTCCGGTACCGCTGAGCCGACAAGCCAGCCAGGGTGCGTTCGGTATGAGGCTGTTCATTCTTCGAACGCATGACGATGGCGACATCCGGTGATTGGAGGGTGCTTTCAGCGGGTGGCCGGCGGATAGGGCCCGAATCAACGCTCTTTCTGGACGTGTCCATCTCGTTCCCCGCTCGTCGTATGTGCGGCTGTATCATCCGCTCCGGTTCGGGAGTCCTCTGGTTCTTGCGAGCTTGGACCCCACTTCCGAAGCGACGAACCATAATTGATATCACCCTGCCATCCCCACAAACGCAAGTAGGCTTCTCGCAGGGCTGGGCGATCATCCCCGGGCACATTGAGCGCTTTGGCCGCAAAGGTGTTCAGAGTTGAGTCGCGCAGATCATAGGCGAGCGCAGGGAATACAATAGGGTAGAGGCCCCGGGGACCTAGAGTGCGGAATCCCATCCTGGCGCGTAGCGTCAAACCGTCGGGGCATGGTACGGCGTGAAGCGTATGGTACGTTTTTCGCGCCCAAGCGCGCGCCGACCCCGCTTCGTCGAACAATGCGTGTGAAAGCGCTCGTTCCGGATACTCATCCCAAGAAAGGCCTCGTACGCCTAATCGTGTCTCTTCGCAGAATAGGTGAATCTTCTCGAGCCTCGAAGTGA
Organism: uncultured Nitrospiraceae bacterium; assembly: GCA_964632865.1. Classification (GTDB taxonomy): domain Bacteria; phylum Hydrogenedentota; class Hydrogenedentia; order Hydrogenedentales; family SLHB01; genus JAHDWY01. The sequence goes on along the minus strand of CAZWDH010000066.1, from coordinate 3,100 downwards.
GTTCGAGAATCCATTCCTCTAAATCGCACCGTTCGTAGCGATCGTAGTCCGGTTGAAATCTGAACTCGGCCGCTTCGTCATAGAGCGCGCGAAATTCCGGATCCACATCGGAGCGCTCGCTCATCCTGCGCTTTCGCTCCACATAGCTCCAGTCATAGGCGTCGAGAAAGTAAAGCAGCGCATCGCCGTATCCGATGATTGCCTTCATGGCATTGCGCACGATGCGTCGACGGTGAATTTGCTCTCCTTGCGGTTCACCGATCAGTAGCTCGTTGAGGACCATTTGCGTGCCACGGTTGACCAATAAGCGAAGGACGTCCCGCGCGGGAATTGTCTCAAGGCGAAAGTGCTTGAGGGAAGGTACGAAATCCGGATCCCCCAGAATCGTCTTGTGTCCGAAGCGCATGTCATACCAAATGATGAGTGAGGGTGAAAAACGCAGTTTCCAGACGCTGACGACGCTGAGGTCAATTTCGATATCGTACTTTTCCATGATGGGGGCAAAAAGACCAACAAGGCGCTGGCGGAGTTCTTGCAGCCGCTTCGGGTTTCCAGTCTCCGCGATCAGCATGAAGTCGAGGTTGTTGTGCGGGCGCTCTTGGCCATCGACGATTTCGACGCCGCCTTCGCCACGGCCGTAGCCGCCGAGCACCACCAGCGCGCGGTATTCGCGGGAATCCAGCGCGGTTTCGGCCGCGCGCGCCGCCTCATTTACGAGGGTCGTCAGCAACCCCTCGACCTCGGACGAGCCTCGCACCGTAAATCGGCCGTACGGTTGCTCCACGCTCTCGTCATTTGCCGCGCGTAGATTGCCGCTTTTAGTTCTTGGGATGTTCATTCTTGCGAAATTCACTCATCGGAGGCGCAATCACTTCCTTCTCCCGTGAGCCGTCGAGCCGGGATTGATCTCCAAATTGCACGAAATGGCGCGGCCCCAGTCGTCGTAGCGTCCGTGCGGCCGCCACACCAACCATCAAGATGCCGCCGTTTTCCAGAATCCAATTGATCTTTACCATACCCCAATGCCACCCGAGTATTAAGTCAACGTGATGCAGAGAACCGGCGCGTATGATTACAAAGCAGAGTGTGAAGAGGACCCCGAACAGAGCGAGCGCGTACTCAGGGTAGGAGCCGCGGGTCAATCGCCGGAAGTACCAGAAGATAGCGCAAGCTCCCAAGGAGATGACCGCCATCGATCCAATCTGTAGAACCTTGCGCTGATCGTACAAATTGTGTGACTTGGCGTAGTTCCTGCCGGTTTGCCAAAACCACATTTGCAGGTCAAGCTGTTTGTTGACTGCCAGCACAAGCATGATGGCACTGACCACAAACCAAAAGATCTTGTTGCGAGACTCTCTGTTTGCGCTGCACGTGCCCGAGCGCAGGGCCACCCAACTGCAGAGCACCCCCGACAACAGATAGCCGCCAGTGGTCGTCCAGCCCAATACCGTTGGATCCCCTGGGCCGGGTCTCCAATGGCCGTTTTCAAACGCGGCCATGGCGTTGAGAACTATTGCGATTGCCAAGGTATTGACCAACGTCAATCAACTCTTCTCTGCAATGGTTTGCCTTTTGATACAGCAGTTTACTCTCAGAGATTCTTCAAAGAATTGCCCAATGGCTTTAACCGGATGGTAGGTTACAAGAGACGATGGTGAGCGTATTGAAGTTTGTTGGGCGGATCATGCTAGCCACCTTTTCCTCGCTACGCTTTCACTGAGCAACGTGCCCGCTACCAATCCCGGAGCGAGTCTACACCTGGCGACAAGATTTGACAATGTGCACGACCCCCACCCTCGGTTTTCGCTGACTTCGTGCATGTAGGTCACGGCCAATTGCGACTCTACGCTGAAGGCTGTCCGCGGCGCACGTCCCCAGAGCCCTCAGACACTAGACTTGAATATACCTCCGCCATTTTACGTCCACTCATCGACCAAGTGTAACGGTGCGCTCGATGTCTCGCTCCGTCAGATAGTCGATGAAGAAGCGTGCGGTCTGCCGCTAGCGAAATCAGTGCATGGCGCAAATCCTTTTGAAACTCCCGCGGTGAAGTCACCGGAAGCTTAATGCCGCACGTCTCATCAATTATGTCGCTTGACGCTGAATGATCCATGCAGACAACCGGCACCCCATGACTAAGCGCTTCGAGGATTACCGTTCCCAGCTGATCCCGTAACGAAGTAAAAACAAAGACATCCGCCCATTCCAATTGCGCGATCGCGTCTTCGCGCTTCAGCCAGCCCATCCATGTGCAATGTTCAGCAATGCCAGCTTTAGCACAAAGCCGGACCCAATGATTCTTGAGCGGACCTTCCCCAAGGATTCTCAATTCGTATTGAAAACTGTCAGGTGCACCCTTAAGTGCATGAATTAGCAGTGGCAGTGCCTTCCTGGTTAGGCATCGGCCGCTCCAGATAATTTTGAGGGGTCCATCGTTCTCGTGATTGGACCCCTTGAATTCGCCAATCGAATCAATGCAGGTATTTGTCAGAACCATTGACTCAATTCCGTGGACCGACGCGAACTTTCGTTTTCCGTCGGAATAGGAAACGAGGATGGCCGAAGCCCGTTTTGCTGCCCGGATAACACGAGGGCTGAACCGAAAAAGAAGGCTGTTTGTCAGATTGCGCAGCGATTCGCGCAACGCCCCGGCGATTCCTAACGAAGATATAAACCTCCACGGCAAGTTTTCCATTCCGCCTATCGGGCCCCACACAAACGGAATGTCCATCTTCCACGGGTAGCCAGGCTCGCGATACGTGGCCCAATTCACTTGGTGCAAGATATCAAACGGTTCCCGGCGGTGCAGATCAGCCGCTAGTTTGTACGCTCGTCGAAACCAGAGATAGTACGATACATAGAAACGCAGTGGCGTCCTGAGGAAGAAGTTCTCTAACGGTGTGCCGTGCAAAAACACAAAATTAAGTCCCTCGATGGGATCGTGTTCTGCATAGTATCGCTCTATTTCCTTTTCGCAATAGTAGGCGTGACATATGACCCACGTCTCAAAGTACCGGGCCGCTTGACAGGCACGCCCCCACCCGACCCAAGGTTCAGATCCCTTATACGGGCTGACCTGATAGGCAATCAGCAGTAGTCG